>CAZKRK010000068.1:0-26018 GCA_964555035.1 uncultured Victivallales bacterium
CTCCCCTCGGGGGAGAGGTCGCCGCAGCGCAGCGGAGGCGGGTGAGGGGCAAGCCGTTGGTGCCCTCCGGATGCCATCGAACGTTCTCTCCCGCCCCAATCTCCATCCACTCACCATCCCCAATCCGCACCGGCACGGCACGGTCATGGTCGTCTCCAACGGTCACACTAACCGTCTCCTTCGTGATCTCGATATCGACGCGCTGGAAGCGCCAGTGAACGGTGAAGGCGAGGCGGTTCCATTGGCGCGGCAGGTTGGGGCGGAGAGTCAGTCCCCCGGCCGTGGCGTCCAGCCCGCCGAACCCATGCACGAGCGTGCACCACTGCACGGCGCCGCCGGAGACGTGTACGCCGCGTTCGGTGTCCAGGTTGACGTCATCCAGGTCCATGCGGCAGGACGCATGCAGGTTGTAGAGCGCCTCGTCGTTCAGACCGCACCGGGCGGCGGCGTAGGCCATGCCGGGTAGGGAGAGCGATGAGCCGTGCAGCGTGCGCGCGTTGTAGTAGTGCCAGTTCTTCCGGCGGATCTCGCGGGGGTAACGGTTCTCGAAAGGAATGAACGCGGCCAGGACGTCGGGCTGCTTGACCGCCTGGGAATGACGGCAGTAGGTCTCGCAGATGCCGCCGAGGTCGGTGTCCAGCTCGAAAAAGCCGTCGAACTCTTCGACGATGCCGTCGGCGTTGGGTTCATGGATGAAGAGCTTGTCGGCCATCTCGCGCCACTCGTCAGCTTCCGCGGCATCGACGCCGATGCGTTCTGCGACCGACACGAGCTCCGGTTTCGAGAACAGCTCGGCGGCGTAGGCCAGGTTCCACTGCGCCCAAAGCGAGATGAAGACGTTGTTGTCGGCGAACGTGTGGTACTGGTCGGGGCAGCCGACGTCCGGCAGTTCGTAGCGGGCGTTCGCTTCATTCCACTTCAGGCGCGAGGAATAGAAACGGGCAGTTTCAAAGGCGAACTCGGCCCCCATGTCTTGGATGACGCCGCGGTCGCCGGTGATATCGGCATAGTGTTTGAACATGTAAGCGGCGTCGGCGGAGATGTGGATTTCGCGTTCCTGCAGGCAGAGCCAGGGGGCGGTTTCTTCCCGGCCGCGCGTATTGGTCTCCCACGGCACCTGCGCGCCTTTCGCTCCCCAGCGGCGGGCGTTTTCGCGGTATTGGGGGAGCTGGCTGTAGCGGTACTCGAGCAGCTTGCGGGCGCGGTGCGGTTTGGTCATGAGGTAGTAGGGGAACATGTGGAAGTCCATGTCCCAGAAGTTCAGGAAGCGGTAGCCGTGTCCGGTCAATCCCTTGATCGGTACGCCGGTCCGTTCGGCAATGGGGCTGAAGGCCATGTGCAAGTGCATCTGGCCGAAGTTGAAGCCTTGGACGGTGGCCGGGTTGCCGTCGAACTCCACGCGGGCGGCGCGGAGCTCGCGACGGTAGGCGGCCTGGTGTTCGGACGCGCAGTGCTCAAACCCGCGGTCGCGCGCGGCTTCGGCTTTGCGCCGCGCTTCCGTCGGCGGCATGACGCCGGCGATGGCGAAGAGCTCGATGACGCACCCGCCGGTGGTTGCCGCGCTGCGTTCGCACTGGACGATGGCGATCGCGGTCTCTTCTCCGTTCGTGATGCATTCCATGCCGCGCAGGTCGTCGCCTGCCAGACGCTCACCCGCGGCCCACAACCGCACGCCGTTGGTGTTCGCGACACCTTCGTGCAGGCAGCCCCGTGCGGTCACGGGAGCGTCGTGGTTCAGGCGGCGGACGACGGCGCGCAGGCAAACGAGGTTGGGATCGGCCATGCTGACAAAACGTCCCGAGTCAACGCGGGTGCTCCGGTCGTCCTCGTCGCGGAAAACCAGCGTGCGCCGCAGGAGGGCGTTGTCGAATTCCAGGAGACGTTCCGCGCTGAGGACCTTGTGGGTGTCAAAGGCAAAGGGGGTGCCGTCCACGGCGATCTTGAGCGCAATGGGGAAGGGTAGATTGGGAAGGGTCCGGATCGAGTTGTGCCTGGCTGCCTCAAGTGCCTCCGGTGTCATGCGGTCCGGGTGGGTCAGGATGTGGTCCGGGTCGTGGAAGCCCAGGAGTGCTGCCGGTCCGGTCGTGTAGGCGCCGGCGACATAGAACTCCGGTCTGCCCCATTCGGGGCACTCCTCGTGGGCGCCGCGCAGTCCCAGCATGCCGTTCGACAGCGAGAACGTCGTTCCCAGCTTGCCTTCCAATTCCGGCCGGGTTGACTGCACCCAGTAGCGTTGGCGCGGGTCGCGTGGTTCGATACTCATGCCGTGAATATAGCGCATAGCGCGGGATCTGAGTAGTGCCAGTTTGCGGCATCCGGGCAGCTTCTTCCCCCTGTCGCAATTGTCCTCTCTTTATGTCGCGATTTTTCACTCCTTTTGTGTGCGGCAAACCTGCTACTCTGCGTGTGTTATGAATGAGACAAGACGCGTCTACATGGGGACGGTCTGCCTGGAGCGGAATCGCTGGGGGAGTCGCGAGCCCTCTTTTCCGGTGAGTGAATGGTTGCCGCGCTTCGAGGCCGACGGGTTCGACGGGGTCGAGTTGTGGGAGAACCACTTTCTCGCGGTCGACGCGGCGGAGCAGGCTCGTCTCATGGGTGCCGGATCCGCGATCGCGATCTACAACTCCTACGCCGGGTTCGCGGACGAAGACGCAGAGGGTCGCGAGAAGGCGGCCGGCGCGATCGCGCTGTTGAAGCCGGCGGCCGTGAAGTACAACGTGGGTGGGGATGCCCGCAAGCCTGAAGAGTACCGCCGCAATCTTCTCGCGTGGGCGGACCAGTTGCCGTCAGACTGCCGCTTGCTCTGTGAGTGTCACCCGGGTACCGTTCTGGAACGTCTGCGGGATGCCGTCGCTTTCTTTGCCGATCTCGATCCGGAGCGTTTCGGGGTGATCGTGCATCTGAACGGGGATTCCGATGGCCCGGAGTGTTGGTTCAAGGCATTCGGGAAGCGCATTCAGCATGTGCACGTTCAGTTGCGCGGGCCCGAGAACGATCCGACCGTTACCGTCAACCGGAGGAGACTTGACGTCGGTTTCGCGATTCCCGGGGCACACGGATTCGAGGGGAGCGTCGCCCTGGAGTTCACGCGTGGCATCGGGCGGGACGAGGAGATTGGGACGCTCTACGCGAACGCGTGCACGGACCTTGCGTATTGCCGGGAGATGCTGTGAGGCCACGTTTGCGCGTAGCGGCGAGGACCGCCGGCTCCAGTAACGGCGGAGGACCGCCGGCTCCAGTGGCGGCGGAGGACCGCCGGCTCCAGTGGGGCGGGTACGTCGTAATCGAGATGACCAGGGACTGAGGAGTTGCGTGACATGTTGAAGATGCTCTACATGGCAAACCGGCGCTCGCATCTGTCGGCTGGAAGTCCCTTGGGGGATGCGCTGCGCGAGCTGGGTGAACTGGTTATTGTTGAGCAGTGTCGCGAGCTCAGTGACGACGACGTGCTGGTGCGGATGCGCGGGGCGGACGTGCTGTTCACAAACTGGGCCGCGCGGCCAATTCCGAAGGCCCTGGCGGAGAATCCCGGGCGCGTGCGCTACGTGCTTAATCTCGGGGGGACGTGCCGGACCACTGTCCCGATCGAGATCGTCCGCGGCGGCATTGCGGTGACCAACTGGGGGGACACGCCGGCCCGATCCGTGGCCGAGGGCGCCATGGCGCTGTTGCTGGCCGTGCTCAAGGATCTGCGCGGCCGCACCGAGGGTGTGCTGGCCGGCAAATGCTGGGGCGCGAAGCGACTGGGTCTGCCTTCGGGCACGCTCTGCGGTCTGAAGGTAGGGCTCTACGGTTGCGGGTATATCGGTAGACGTTTTGTGCGGATGCTCGAACCGTTCGAGCCCGAGTTGGTTGTGTACGACCCGTACGCCAACGGACTGCCTGAGTGCTGCCGGCGGGTAGATAGCCTCGACGCCCTGTTCGGGCAGAGCGAGGCGGTTGTGATCTGGGCAGGACTCTCCGACGAGACGAACGCTTCGGTCACAGCCGAGCTCCTGGCGAAGCTGCCCGACCACGGGATCGTCGTCAACGCGGCCCGCGGCGAGCTCATTGACCAGGATGCCCTCTTTGCCGAGCTGAAGTCCGGGCGTCTGCGTGCCGGGCTGGATGTACTCGCAGGCGATGACTACCTGCCCGAGGGACACGAAGCGCACACCTGGCCCAACCTGTTGATCACGTGCCACGACATCAACTCCGCCTGGTGGCCCGAACGGCCGCCACAGGTTTCCTATGCCGACAAGATCGTCCTGGACAACCTGAGGCGGTTCATTGCCGGCGAACCCCTGCGGTTCGTCATGGATGAGCGACGGTACGAGCTGAGTAGCTGAGCGCTTGCCCGATCGCCCGGTGATTTCCGCCCGGTCCGTCTGGTTTGGCCGGTTCCAAAGCAGGATGAGCAAGAAACATGAGTGACGACTTCGGCGTAACCATCGATTCCGGTCCGATGGACTGGCAGATCTTTCAGCAGGACAGGAACGGAGAGGCGACGATCCGGTTGAAAGGGCGCTGGCGTACGAACCTCGTGCAGAAGCGGGTCGTGGTATTTGCGCGACTGGTGCGCGAAGAGGGCTACGAGGCGGTGAGCGCCGGTCTCGATTGGAGACGGGCGCGCACGACACAGGACGGCAGGCGCGGGACATGGAGTGTCACATTGAAGCATGTGCCGCGCGGCGGGTTGTACCGTCTCGAAACCACTGCACAGCGCAACGACGAGCCGATCGAGTGGGGATTGCGCGGGGACATGCGACACCACCTGGGGGTGGGGGACGTCTGGGTCATCACCGGCCAGAGCAATGCCGCCGGCTACGGAAAGGTGCCGGTGGAGGACGCTCCCGAGCTGGGCATTCACATGTTTCATGCCGATGGCGCCTGGAAGCTGGCGACGCACCCGTTGGGCGATTCCACCGGTTCTCGCTACACGCCCAACCGAGAGGGGGGCAATGCCAGCCACAGTCCATGGTTGGCGTTTGCGCGGCGCGTCAAGCACGCGTGTGGCTGCCCTGTCGGACTCATCCCGGCCAGTCGCGGCGGGTCCGCCATGGCGGAGTGGGACCGCAAGTCCGAAGGCGAGCTCTTCACCAACATGCTGGCCTACATCCGCGACTGCGGTTCGCGCGTGCGCGGTGCGCTCTGGTACCAGGGCGAGAGTGATACCGCCCCGGAGAATCGAGCGCTCTACAAGAAGCGTTTTCGCCGTTTCGTGGCCGATTTGCGGCGTGAGATGAAGGACCCGCGGCTGCCGGTGATCACGGTGCAGCTCAATCGCTACGTCGGGCCGGATGTCGCCACCGGGCGTCACCGCGACTGGGAGGCAATGCGCGAGATCCAGCGTCAACTCAGCCACGAGGTGGACGGTGTGCACGTCTTCTCGGTTTGCGACAGCGGCCTCGCCGACCTCATCCATAACGACAGCCGCGGCAACATGCTGATTGGCGAACGCGCGGCGCGCACGGCGCTGGGGGCGGTCTACGGCCACGATATCAAGTGGCGGCACCCGGAGTGCACACAAGCCGTTCGGAAGGGGAAACAGACCCTGGAGTTGACGTTCGCCAATGTTACGGGGCGACTCCATTTCGAGAGCCACATTCTCGAGGAGTTTCCCTTCGCCGTACGGGACGGGGAGGGCGATGTGCCGGTTGCGGGCTATATGCTGCCGTCGGCGAACCGGTTCCGGATCGAGCTCGTCCGGCCGCTGGTGGGCGACGCGACGGTGACCGGTATCCCATCGGCCAATCCGCCGCCGGTCATTCCTTCGGACGTTCCCGGCCATCGGCCGATTCTCGGGTTCACGATTACCATTGAGTAGCAAAAGGGAGCGGAGATATGAGCCTCAGCAATCACCCGCGTCTGTTCGCCAGTGACACCGATCTTGCGCGCCTGCGGCGGGAGCCGGAGATGCCGGCGATGGCCGCGGCCCACAAGGCGCTTCTCGCGAATGCCCGCAAGTTCGCGCGGCACAGCGCGCTGACCTGGATGCGTGGCAGGCAGGACCCGTCAGGGCTGGGAACAGCCCGCGAAATGATCGATCGCATGATTACCCTGGCCGCTGCCTGGCGCAAGACCGGCAAGGAACGCTACCGGAGTGCCGCGCTCGAGTACATCCGTGAGCTGGACGCGGTCAAGACAGGACCGTACCTTGCCCAGAACAAGATGCAGGGGTTCTGGTTGAGCGACGGGGAGGAGTGCGCAGGCATCGCGATCGTCTACGACTGGCTGTTCGAGGCGCTCGGCAAGGCGGAGCGGAAGATGGTCGTCGATCTCTGCCGCAAACGGCTCTTTGCATTGGGCATGAAGCGCTGCCGCAAGGGCGGCGAGTGGTGGTTCGGGCTGCGATACAGCAATTGGAATGCCGTTTGTGCCGGGGGGTTGGGGATGCTCTGCCTGGCGATGCATGACGACTGCGCCGAGGCCCGCAAGATCCTGCCCCACGTTGAAGAGACTCTGGGCACGTTCATCCGGCCCCTCAAGGAGAGCGAGGGTGGCTGGCCGGAAGGGTTGGGCTACTGGAACTACGGCATGGCCTACGCATTCCAGTACATGCTGAGCTGGGAGCGCACCATGGGCAAGGTGCATCCCCTGATGAAGCTCTGCGCTACGAAGAAGACCCTCGGTTTTCCGCTCGATTTCTTCCCCAACAGTATGCCGGCCGGGTTCGGCGACAACAACGGCTACGCCCCCACGCCCTTCCAGTATGCCGCGGCCATGCGCCTCAAGCGGGAGTTGGTCATGGGGGCCATCGACAGCTACCTGGCCGAGACGGGTGAGGGATTGGGCGGGTTGATGGGCGGCAGTGCCACGTTCTGCGTGCAGCATCCAGGCAGCATGACCCGGAAGGTCAAGACGGAGTCGCAGGTCGCCAGGGTCTACAAGGGATTGGGGTGGGGGATGGTTGCCGACGCCATGCCCAAACCCAACCTCTATCTCTCGATGCGCGGGGGCGATACCACGGCCGAGCATAGCCATGTGGACCTGCTCGGTTTTCGCGTTCTGGTGGGCAAGGAGTGGCTGATCGAGAACGGGCGAAGCGGAGAATACCTGCATCCGACTTTCTTCAGCAAGCATCGCACGAAGATCAACGACATCAATGCCACGCACAAGAACACGATTTTCATCAACGGGGTGGGGCCCATTCCCGGCACGACCACCGACAGGGAGCAGGTCGTGCGCGGTCAGGGGTGCTACGGAGTGCGCATGATCGCCTCGTCGGCCATGGCCGTCAGGCACTGTTTCTGCGGTCGACTGGCACTCATGGTTGACGACTCTGCCTTCGTCATTATCGACCGGGTGAAGACGCGCTTCATTTCGCGCGTGGAGTCGCGCATGCACTCCTACAAGGACGTCACTCCCGGGAGGAACGGGGCGATGGTCAAGGGTGAGAAGGAGAGCCTGCGCGTCACCTACGCATCGCTCGAAGACGCGGGGCTCTTCTCGGCGACGACCGCTCCGTCAACGCCGACCGACCCCAGCGCGACCATGCTGCGGTGGTGCCCCCTGGCGTTGCACAAGGAAGCCGTGCTGGTTACGCTGCTCACACCTGGTCGAGGCAGGGCCGCTGCCGCGGTAGAACCTGATGGAAGGAACTTCGCCGTCCGCCTGACTGTGGAGGGTGAAGAGCGCGTGGTGTGCGTACGACCATCGTTAACATTGGTGTAACCGTGAAACCGAAAGACAGAGAGATACTCAGGCGCCTTGCCGGCGACAAGATGGAGCTGGCCCGGGACCCCGTGCAGGATGAGAGAAGGGCCGGTTGGCGCAAGATCAACGGGCTGCATGACCATAGGCCGATGCTGTGGATCACCGAGATCCCGTGGGGGGAGATCGAGGACAAGGTCGATGAGCTCCGCTGCCAATGCGAGGATGAGCAGTGCCGGGGATTGGAAAGGCGTCTGCGCCACGAATTGTTCACGGGCAGACGGCTGAAGACCGACCACGTGGTCGAAGACGCGTTCATCGTCAACAAGGCGATCGGGGGCGCGGGCTACGGGTTGAAGGTTGCGGAGGATGTGATCGAGCAGGGCAAGTCGAGCATCCTGTCACACCACTACAACCCGGTGATCAAGGAGCCGGAGGACGTAGCGAAGATCACGATGCCGGAGGTGTCCTGCGACGAGGATGCAACCGCGGAAAGGGTTGCGTTCTACGATGGGATCTTCGGGGATATCCTGGAGGTGGTAGCCGTGGGCCCCAGGCAGAGTTTCTTCAACGCGTGGGACCAGCTCGTAAGGTGGACGGGAGTGACGGAGGCGTTGATGGACCTGATGGTGCGTCCGGACTTCATCCACGCGATCATGCGTCGCATGACCGAGTCCATGCTTTCCCGCATGACACAGCTCGAGGAGAACGGACTGCTGTCCGCGCCGTATCCGCTCCCGCGTGTGGGATCGGGGGCGTCGGGTTACACCGATGAGCTGCCGCGGGAAGATGCGGAGGAAGGCCGGTACCGGTTGATTGACCAGTGGGGCGGGGCAACGGCCCAGATCTTCGGCGACGTGTCGCCGGCGATGCACGACGAATTCGCGCTGGCATACGAGATTCAGATCATGGAACGGTGCGGACTGAACTACTACGGGTGCTGCGAGCCGCTGCACAACAAGATGCATCTCATGGCCAAAGTCCCCAGGCTGAGAAAGATCTCGATCGGTCCCTGGTGCGATGTGGCTCAGGCGCGCGAAAACGCGGCCGGCAAGTATGTCTTCAGCCACAAGCCAAGCCCCGCGATTCTGGCCGGGGACACCTTCAGCCCCGAACGCGCCGAGGCGGACCTGCGCGAGCGGATAGCGCAGTCGGGCGAGATGCCGTGCGAGTTCATCATGAAGGACATCAGCACGATTCGCTCCGACCCCGAGCGCCTCATCGCCTGGTGCGACATTGCCTGGCGGGTGGTCAATGCATGAGGCTCAGACCCCCTTTTATGTCGAGCTCAAAGGGGGTATATCCTTCGCTCAAGCTGGTACCACATGTGGTGGTCTGCCTTGCCTTCCTGGACCGTTCGGTCGATTGATGATTCTCGATTTCTGATTATTGACTTCTGAAGTGGGAACAAGAACCGTGTTGCCGGACTCGTGGAACAGTCGTTCAACCTAAAGAGAGCAGTTGCCCGCAGATGACGCAGATTGACGCAGATAAAGTCCCGAATCCGCGTTCATCTGCGTCATCCGCGGGCAACTTCTGCCTCATCCGGCTTTTCACCAAATGGGTGCGTCGTGTGACGTCGCCATCGTCAATGTTCGCAGACGTTTGCGTAGGAATCGGCGGTTCAACTGCCGAATACGGGATCAATGGTGTCACCGAGACTTCCCAGAAGTTAGGTCCTCTGAGTTTGCCGGAACGGGCGCCCCGATGACTTCATGGCTCGATGACGCCGGGGGCGCGGTTGTCCGGGCGTCATCGGGTCGGCAGGTCATCGAGTTCCGACCAGCGCCGTTCCCGCCGGCGGGATGGGGAGCGCGTGCGGGCCGGCGGAAAAGTCGCGCGTCTCGTCGAGCACACAATCTCCCGTACAGGTCCAGACCTGCACGCGGCGTTCGCCCAGTGCTTCGGGCAGTTCGATCACGACCCGATTCTCCAGCGTGCCGTTGGCCATGACGAGCGCGCGCGCGCCGACGTTCGGTAGCGGCATGAACCCGTCGGCATAGGCCGCCGCGGCCACCTTGCCGTCGGTTTCGCTGACGACGGCCGGATAGGAGTGCTGCGGCTGCAGCGGTTCGATGCGTCCGTCGAGCAGCACATCGCGGTGTTCGCGCCAGAACGCCAGGTAGCGGCGGATCATGGCGACATGGTCGGCCGGAACCTCGTCGAGCCGCACGGATATCTGGGGCACGGTAAAGAGTGCGTGAATGAGCTGCATGGCCGCACTCTCGACCGTGTCGTCGTAGTGCCACATGACCATGTCCGAGTGAACGGACGTGTTGCCGCTCAGGGCGCGCAGCAACATGGAACCTACGCGGTTGCCGCCGGCGTTGTTCGGTTCGTCTCCCACCCGAAAGATGTTGCCGTACTTGCGCATGGCGGGGCCGGTGTAGGACTGCCGGAACTCGATCATGACGTCTGGTTTGATGGCGCGCAGTCGCGCGATGACATCGGTCAGCAGGCGGTCGGCCGCCTCCGGCACCGACTCGTAGTCCCGGCCGTCGCCAAAGGCGTCCTTGGTTTCTTCGTGGGTGGTGAAGCAGTCGACGAAATCCAGTTTGAACCCGTCGAGATCGAACTCGTCGATGCAGCGCTCATAGACTCCGATCAGGTATTCGCGCACCTCGGGGAAGCGCGGATCGAGCACGAACCACTGCCTCTCGCCCGTCGGGTCGGGGTTGAGGAACTTGTCCCGGAAGCGCTCGTAGGCCTTGGTGTGGATGCCGACGTAGGGCACGCTGAACCAGAGCAGGTACTTCATGCCGATGGCGTGGACGCGGTCGACGTGGGCGCGGAAGTCGGGGAACTTGCCCGGGGCCGGTTCCCAGTCGCCGCAGTAGGCGTAGCCGCGGTGCTTGACCTCCGTCTGCCAGCCGTCGTCGACGATGACCGATTCCATGCCGAGTTCCCTGGCGATCCTGCACTCGGCCTCGATGGCCTCGGGGGTGATGCCGAGGTGGTAGCTGTACCAGGTGGAGTACATGGGCAGGCGGGCGTGTTCCGGGACCGGGGCCGGGGTGTATGCCGGCATGGCCGCCCACCAGTCGGATACGCTGTTGAGGATCCGGTGGTATTTCAGGGGGCGCGTATCGAAGCGGATGGTGGTGACGTACTCGGTCAGCGGCGGCACCGGGTCGAGAAAGAGCGCGATGCGGCAGGTCAGGCAGCCGGTTTCCTCCGCGTGCTGCGCGCTCAGTTCGCAGGTGTTGATCGCGTCGGCCACGGCGAAGGTAAGCGAATTGTCGCCGGCGTAGTTGAACATACTCCAGACGGGCGCATCGCGCGCGGCGCTGCAGCGGGTGCGCGGCCGCCCCATGCCGCATAGCTTGGGTTGCGCCAGGGCGCATGTGCGCTGGTGCACGTCGATTACCGGGTACTCCCAGTGGATTGTGACCGGGTTGGGGCGAACCGCTTCCGCGGCCGTCACGCGGACTTCGAGATACTCGATGCCCGCCTCTTCGCCGGCGCGCGAGGAGAACTGTATCTCCAGGCCGGGGTTGTCGTGCTCGAGATTGATGGTGAGATCGGCTATCTGTATCGTGGCCATGTTCCTGCGCTTCCCGTAGTCTGTCACGTCCTGATTTCCGTTTGACACCTTTTGGTTGTTGTTCGAGATGGTCTTCATAGTACAGAGGTCATGGGTAGGGACAGCGCGGGTTTGCCCCTCACCCGCCTCCGCTGCGCTGCGGCGACCTCTCCCCCGAGGGGAGAGGTGGGAGCACGCCATTCACCTCTTCCCTCACAGCCGTGCGTATGTCTCGCACGAGCCAACGGCCTGCCCCTCACCCCAATCCCGCCATGAACTCATGCGCGGTTTCCATGAACTTCACCAGCATGTCCACGGTGGCGTCCATGTCGTCCGCGTGGCAGAGTTGCACCGTGGTGTGCATGTAGCGAACGGGAGCGCCAACGGTTGTGGCAATTACGCCGGCGCGTGACTGCTGGATGGCCGCCGCGTCCGTGCCGCCGCCGATGTTGCGCTGGTACGGGATACCGTTCTGCTCGCAGAGGTCGAAAAGATACCGCACCAGGCCCGGATGCCCGATGGTCAGCCTGTCGACCATGTAGATGCCGGCGCCCTTTCCGGGTTCGCAGAGGTTGTCGTGGTCATTGACGTAGGCGCCTCGCGCCATGCTGCCGTCAATGGCGATCCCGATGTCAGGCTCGATGCCGAAGGCCGCAGGCCGCGCGCCACGCAGGCCCACCTCTTCCTGCACCGAGCTTACCGCGTAGACGTCCACGTGAGTGTCGCTGACCGTGCGCATGGCCTCGAGCAGCGTGTAGGAACCGATGCGGTCATCGAAGTTGCGTCCGACCCACATCCTGTCGTTCAGCAGCGAGACGTCGCTGTCAAACGTGACGATGTCGCCGGCGCTGACCAGTTTCTCCAGCTTCTCCCTGGGTAACCCGGTGTCGATGAGCAGGTCCTTGAGTTGGGCCGGTTTGTCGTCCTTCCCATTCCCGTTACCCTTCGGAACGACAACTCCGCGTACAGTCTTTTGGCCGTGAATGGTGACCCGTTGTGACTGCACAACGACCGGGTTCACGCCCCCCATGGGGATGAAGTGGATGAAACCCTTGGCGTTGATGTGCTTCACCATCAGGCCGACCTCGTCGGCGTGGGCTGCGATCATCAGCCGGATAGGGCGTTTGCCCCGTTTGGGACGGATGGTGGCTTTCTTGAGGCCAATCACGTTGCCGAGGTGGTCGCGTGTCACCTCCTCGCAACAGGTCTGCAGCACCTCCGCGGCAACGTCCTGCACGGCGTTTTCAAATCCCGGCACACCGGGTGCGTTGCCGATTCGCTTAAGCAGTTTCCGGTTCATTGCGGCCCTTTCTGGTCCTGCTGGAGTGTTTGCATTTGCAGTAGACACTAGCGGAATCGATGGGAATGCAGTACCGCACATATGCGACAAACGCATGTGGGGCATGCGAAGCGGCCGGACAGGCAACGTACACGTACTAGTTGAGCTCGGCGCAAGTAACGTCGCATCCGCGAGGCTGTCAGCAGTTGAGCCTTGACATTTTGCCGGTTCGTGCTGTCCATTGCAGGCTCCGAACAAACCACAACCCAGAGGAGACGCAGCGAGATGCGCAATCACGTCTGGATAGAGGAGATGAAGATCCCTGCGACCTTGTGTCGCAGGTGAATGAAGTTACGCGAAGGGGGAGGCGATCAGCATGAAACGACCGAATATAGTGTTCATTCTTGCCGACGATCTGGGTTGGTGTGACCTTGGCGGCGCCGGTGGCAGCGACTTCTACGAGAGTCCCAATATCGACCGGATTGCGCGCGAGGGCATGCATTTCACGCAGGCGTATGCTGCCTGCCAGGTGTGCAGCCCTTCGCGGGCGAGCATCATGACGGGCAAGTACCCGCCCCGGCACGGCATCACCGATTACCTCGGTGCAAAGTTCGGTGAGGCCTGGCGTGACTTGCGGCGGCACGACAAGATGTTGCCGGCCGAGAATGCAGAAGGCCTGCGTGCCGACGAAATCACGTTTGTCGAGGTGCTGCGCCGCGCCGGCTATCGCACCCTCCACGCCGGCAAGTGGCACTTGAGCGAACATGAGAGCGGGTACCCGGAAGCTTTCGGCTTTGAGGTCAACAAGGGGGGCTGGCGCGTTGGCGGCCCCGTTGGCGGCTATTTTTCGCCCTGGCGGAATCCACGGCTCGAGCCCGGTCCGGCCGGCGAATGCCTGCCGCTGCGACTGGCACGCGAGACGGTGGACTTCATCGACGCGCACAAGGACGAGCCCTTCTTCGTCCATCTCTCTTTCTACTCCGTGCACGGTCCCATAGAGACCAGCAAGGAGCGCTGGGAGAAGTACCGGCAAAAGGCAGTGGCGCAGGGCGCGCCGGACAAGCGCTTCATATTCGACCGCAAGCTGCCCGTAAGGCAGGTCCAGGATTGCCCTGTCTACGCGGGCATGATCGAGACCATGGACGATGCCGTGGGGATGGTGCTGGATGCGCTTGACCGGCACGGGTTGACCGACAACACGATCGTGTGCTTTACCTCGGACAACGGGGGCGTCTCTGCCGGCGACAGCTTCTCCTCGTCCATGTTGCCGCTGCGCGGCGGAAAGGGCCGGCAGTGGGAAGGCGGCATCCGCGAACCGTTGTATGTCCGTTTCCCCGGGCGAATCGCGTCCGACTCATCATCCGATGTGCCCGTTTCCGGGATCGACTTCTATCCCACGCTACTCGAACTGGTCGGGCTGGACGTGCCCCTGGAGCAGGAGATCGACGGCCGTAGCATGGTGTCGCTGTTGCGTGGCGAGCCGGACCGGGAGATGGCCGGGCGTGACCTGTTCTGGCACTATCCGCACTACGGTAACCAGGGCGGCGATCCGTCGTCCATGATTCGGCGCGGTCCGTGGAAGCTGATCCACTACCACGAAGACGGGCATGACGAGCTGTACAACCTCGACGCCGACCCGGGCGAACAGGACGACGTGTTAGCCGTTCACGGCGAAGTGGCCGCGGCTCTGCGGGAGAGGCTCGATGAGTGGCTGGCGGAGGTTGACGCGAAGCTCCCCGTTCCCGACCCTGAATACGACCCGGAAAAGGGAGCTGCCTATCTCCACCGTCAGGAACATGTAACGATGCCGCGGTTGGAGGCCGAACACGCGCGCTACCTGGACCCGGACTGGCAGCCGAACGAGGACTGGTGGGGGAGCATGGTGATTACGGACTGACCGGAAACTCCAGAAATGCTCAATGTTCAATGTGGCTGGCTGGTCGACTCCAGTGGGTACAGCATGTTGTGGTGTGCGGCACGGATGATTGATGATTATCGATTGATGATTTCTGATTTGTGAAGTAGATGCGTAGTTCCCGTATTGGCGGAATCCCGAGGCGTCGTGGCCTGAATCGACCATATCGCGGATCCAGCCTGCTTCAGAAATCAACAATCACAAATCGAGAATCATCAATCGACCGCCCCCCTCGCGCCGGGGCGCTATTGGTCCGGCTCGGAATCGAAGGAGAACTTCGATCCGGCTTCGTCTTCGCATACAAGGACCTTGTCGCAAAACGCCAGCCAGCGTTCATTCTGCTGTTCGTCGCCTTCGCTGAACTTAACGGCGAGCTGCTGGCGCTCGTCACTGCCGGGGAAACACCTGATGACGCGCCCTCTGTGCTCGAATGCGGCGGGCGGCGAGTCCCAGGCGATGGTCAAAGCGACGGGAGTTCCCACTATGGGGGCGTCCTTGGCGAACAACAGGATTCCTTCCTGAGACACGTTGGCAGTCATGCCCACCGTGGTCGCGGTATGAGTCGGTTTGCCGGGCGGCGTCGGCACCGGCCACCGCAGAATCACGTGCACCGTTTTGTCGATGCGGGGGTGTCTGCGACGTTCTGACATCAAGGTCATCGGCACACTCTCCCTCTTGTTTTTAGTGACTGTAACAACGGACGTCCGTGAAAGCAATACATATGTTGGCGGGATGAATTCCGGCAAGAATGTTTTGTCATATGGGTCCTGCCGTCGTAGACTCTCTGCTGTGGGTAAATCCGGGTCGTAGGAACGGCAGCGCGTATGGAAGATAACGGGATACAAATCGATGCGGTGGCCGCAGACGGCGGTGCGGAAGCCGGGGACAAGCCGGTTATCCTTCACGTGGATGACGATCCGTTGATGCGCGCGATGGTTCGGAGGCACTTGAGCCGTATCGAGTGCGATTGCTGGGAGGCGGAGGACGGCGTCAAGGCGCTTGAGCTCGCCAAGCGGCAGCCCGACCTGATCGTGCTGGACGTGGACATACCGGGCATGAACGGGTTGGAGATATGTCGGCGTCTGAAGGAGGATCCCGAGACGCGCATAATTCCCGTCCTGCATTTGACGGGCGCCTATGCGGCGGACGACGACCTGGTGGCGGGGCTGGAATCCGGTGCGGACGGTTATCTGACCAAGCCCGTGCCCACCTCGGTGTTGCTCGCCACGGTTCGCGCGTTGCTGCGCATTCGCAAGGCCGAGAAGTCGCTGGAGCGCGCAGCGCGTGAGGCCCGCCTTCTGGCCGTGCAGGCGCAGGCGGAGAGCCGCGCCAAGGGGCAGTTCCTGGCCGCGGTCAGCCACGAGCTGCGGACGCCGCTGAACGCCGTCCTGGGTATGAGCGGCGCCCTGCTGGATTCCGAGCTTACGGCCGAACAGAGCGACCAGGCCGGGACCGTTCGACTGAACGCGCAACGCCTGCTGCGTCTGATCGAGAATGTGCTCGAGTACACGCGGCTGGATGTGAAGCAACAGGAGACTCGTACCGGCCGGTTCAACGTGGCCGAGAAGATCCGTCAGAGCCTGCGTCCGTTCCAGGGCGAAGCGGACGAGCGTGGGGTGGCTCTGTTTCTCGATGTCGGCGACGGACTGGACGTGTCTGCGCGAGGCGATGGGGACGGGTTTGGGCGTGTTGTGACGAATCTTGTCGACAATGCCATCAAGTTCACCGGGACGGGCGGTGCGGTTGCCGTGCGCGCGCAGTGCGAGGGTCTTGAGGATGGTCGGCTCGGCGTGACGGTCGATGTGGAAGACAGCGGGGCGGGCATGTCGCCGGAGCGGCAGAGACGGGTTTTCGAGGCGTTTGGCGACGTCGAGAGTGTGGGCACGCGTTCGGAAGACGGCTTGGGGCTGGGTTTGTGCGTCAGCCGGCAACTTGTTGCGTTGATGGGGGGGGCGCTGCAGGTGACCAGCCCCGTTGACCGCTCGTCGTCAATGGTTGGCGAGGCCGGCGGTCCTTCTGTCTGGGGGGACGGCAGCGGGGGCGGCACGCGTTGTTCGTTCGATGCCTCTTTCGAGATGCTGTCGGGTCGTCCGGAAGCGAAGAGAGCCCCGGCCAGGAAGACGGAATTCGGCACGGTGCGCGCGCTGGTCGTCGACGACAAGATGGTGAACCGCAAGGTGGCGGCTTCGATTCTGAAACGGTTGGGGTGCGGCTACGTCTTGGCGTGTGAGAGCGGCAAACAGGCGCTGAAGGCGATGTGCGCCGAGGACTTTGACGTGGTGCTGCTGGACATTCAGATGCCGGAGATGGACGGTTTTGAAGTTGCACGGAGGATCAGGGACCGCGCTTACGGCGTACGCCGCAGTGACGTTCCCGTGATTGCGGTGACGGCGAACGTGCAGCCGGAGTGTCGCGATGCCTGTACCGAGGCCGGCATGGACGACTACCTTCCGAAGCCGATCACCGTACCGCAGGTGTCGACGATGCTGCGGCGTCACGTGTTCGGGGCGGCCGAGGAGAAGGTGCCTGACGCCGGAGTGCCCGTTACCGTGCGGGGCGTATTCGACAAGTCGGGGGCGGTCGAACGCCTGGGCGGCAACGAGGAGGATTTCTGGGACCTGGTTCCCGTGTTCATGGAAGAGCTCCCCGGTGAAATCGATAGACTGCGCGAGGCGGTTGTGGCAAAGGATCTTGAGCAGGTCCAGTTCATAGCGCACTCCGTCAAGGGGGCCGGGGGCAGTCTCGGGGCGGTACTGATGACTTCCACGGCCGAGAAGCTGGAACGAAAGAGCGGGGAGTGGGATTGGAACCGGGTCGAGGCGGCATTCGCGCGTCTCGATCGTGAGTTTTCCGCATTTAGAGACGTGCTTGAGTCCGAACGACCGGGGCTATAGCGGGAGTCCGTCCGGGAAGGTGCGGGTTCGTCAACCGAAGAGGAGAGAGGCGAGGAGAGATGGCGTGGGAGAAGCTGAGCAGTGCAGGGCCGGAAGCTGACGACAAGCCGGATGCGCAAGAGAGCGCGTCGCCGTCCGCATTGGACAGCGGGGTGCGTATCAGAACGGTTGTAGTTGACGACTCGGACGCCATGCGCAAGTCGCTGATTGCGCTTCTGCAGGTTCTGCCTGTCGACATCGTGGGCGAGGCGCGGGATGCGGATGAGGCGCTTCGCGTTTGCGTCGAGACACAGCCTGACCTGATTTTCTTGGACATCATGATGCCGGGCAGAACCGGCCTGGAGATACTCGGTGAGATGAAGGCGGTTTGCCCGCGGTCGCGCGTCATCATGCTCACGTCAATGGCGGATCGTGAGGCCGTCGTACGCAGCGCCAAGCTGGGCGCTCACGACTACCTGCTCAAGCCTTTCAACAAGGCCGTGCTCTGTGACCGGGTGCGCGCTTTGTGCGAAGAGATGCTCGGCAAGGGAGGCAAGACATGACGCGGTGTCCGAAGTGCGGGACGGAATACTCCTTTCCGCGGGTTTTCTGTGGGCAGTGCGGGGCGCGCATCGGTGAACGGTGCGGCTACTGCGGTGCGGCCTGCTTGAGCGACGATACGTTTTGCGGCCTGTGCGGCAGAAAGGCACAGGCTGAAGATGTGAGCCAGGCGGAGGAGAACGAGGAGAGCATGTCGTCGGTCTTCTTTGGCGAGCTTATGGCCGAAGCCGAGGTCGACAAGGCGCGTGCCGGCGGGCAGGACGGCGCATTGGCACAGGAGGACATCTCGGAGATGTTCCGACGAGGACAGGAAGATTGAGACGCATATGAGCGAACATGAACACACAGGATTCCTGGACCGTCTGCGTGAGAGAGGCGCGCTGACGCGCGCGGAGTACGACGAGGTGGGAGAGTCCGTTCGCGGAATGGCGCCGGAAGACATACGGGATGCCCTGTGCGAGAAGGGGTTCGTCAGCGACGAAGAGGGGGCGCTTGCGTTGGCGGAACACTACCGTATGCCGTACGTCAACCTCAAGCACACGACGATCGACCCGCTCGCAATCAGCAAAATCCCGGCGGACATCGCCCGTCAGCATGAGGTCGTCCCGTTCCTGTTGATAGATGACGAGATTTCGATAGCCGTGGCGCGGGTGGATTTCGACGCGGTCGATACGATCACCTCTCTGACCGGCTGCACCGTTCATTTGCATCTCACCAGTCCCGAACAAGTCAGGGCGGCGCTGAACTTGCAGTACTACCACTTTGACTTGAGCAAGGTGAAACTGCTGCAGGACGGCGCAGTCGCCAACGAGGGCTCGTCCGCGATCAAGGACCTCTCCTACGCGACGATCGTTACGGCCATTCGAGAACGGGCGAGCGATATCCATATCGAGCCGCAGGAGGGGTTCATTCGCATTCGCAATCGAATCGACGGCATCCTGCGCGAGCAGCAGATCCTGCCGCGGGAGATTCAGCGTTCACTCGTTTCGCGCTTCAAGATCATGGCCAACCTGGACATCGCGGAGACGCGCCACCCCCAGGACGGTCGTATCAGCGTTGTCATCGGAACGCATACCTACGATTTGCGCGTCTCGATCGTGCCCTGCGCGTACGGCGAGAAGATTGTCATGCGCGTCCTGGACAAGTCCGGCGTCAACCTGAACCTGGAGCAGATGCGTTTCTCCGCCTACGTCGATACGCACCTGCGGCAGGTGATCTCGTCCGCGAACGGCATCGCGCTGGTGACCGGTCCCACCGGCAGCGGCAAGACGACGGTCTGCTATGCGATGCTCAATCACCTCAACACGCTCGAGCGCAACATCGTCACGATCGAGGATCCGGTTGAGTACCAGTTCCCGGTCCTGACGCAGATTCAGGTTCAGCACGACATCGAGCTGGGGTTCGCTTCGGTCCTGCGCGCCGTTCTGCGACAGGATCCGGACGTGATTCTCGTGGGGGAGATTCGCGACCGCGAAACGGGCCAGATTGCGGCCGAGGCGGCCCTGACGGGCCACTTCGTGCTTTCCACGCTGCACACGAACAACGCCGTTCAGGCAGTAGTGCGGCTGGTTGAGCTGGGGGTCGAACGCCACCTCGTGGCGCCGACCATCCTGGGTGTGCTGGCCCAGCGACTGGTACGCAAGATCTGTCTGCGTTGCCGCACGGAGTACGTTGCCGGACCCGACGATCTGAAGTGGTTCGGCGTCAAGCCCGGTGAGCGGGAGGTGCGCCTTCACAGGGGTGAAGGCTGTGTCTCCTGCAAGTGGGGCGGATACGTGGGACGCATGGGCGTGCACGAACTGGTCATAGTGAATGACGAGATTCGGCAGTACATCATGGATGGCGCGGCCGTGACGCAAATCGAAAAGACCGCCGTGGTCGGGGGATACCGTCCAATGCGCTACGACGGCCTGAAGAGAGTCCTGGCCGGCGACACCACGCTGGCCGAGGTTTTGCGCGTCACTACGGCGCGAGAGGATTTTGAGTAGTTTCGAGCGGCGGTCGGGGTGGGGCCGGGATTTAGATTGTGTGCGGCGTTACGCCGCGCTTGCGATACTACCCGGATAGCACGATGTTATCTCATCGTGCCCTGGCAGGCTTTGCCATAAGTCTGATGAGTAAAGCGGTCCCTCCCCGCCGCCCTCCTTGTTGCCATGGGTCTTTTCAGCTGGCTATTCGGTAACCGACGAAAGCGTTATCCGCGACGGCGGATCGAGCGTCTGTTGGGTCCGTGGCGGGCCTGCAAATGGCACAACGCCATCCGGGGAACGGAATTGCCCCGGTGCGTTCCCGTGCCCGGCAGGCTGGTTGGGTCGAAAGAGAGGGTCTGTCAGCTTGCCTTTTCCGAGGCGCTGTTCCCGTATTGGCTGCGTATCGACCCCGCTCTCGCCGGCTACCTGGTGCAGCCCGGCGTCAGGGATTCGCTGTATGTCGAACGTGCAGTGCCGCGCGAAGGCAAGACCCCGCGCATCATCGCTGCGCCGGAACCGCGATTGAAATGGGTGCAGAAGCGTATCCTGCGGCGTGTCTTGAGCCTGGTGCCGCCGCACCCCTGCGCCCACGGGTTCGTGCCGGGCCGGTCGGTGTTCACCGCGGCCGAGCCCCATGCCGGGCAGCGGGTCGTGATCGGCATGGACCTGCGCGATTTTTTCGGCACGATCACCTTCAGGAGGGTAGTCGGCCTGTTCCGTTCGATGGAAATCGAGACGAAGCCGGCGCTGATGCTGGCCGGGCTCTGCTGCTACCGCGGCAAGCTGCCGCAGGGCGCGCCCACGAGCCCGGCGATCAGCAACCTCGTCTGTCGTCGCCTTGACGCGCGACTGTCCGGCCTGTGCCGCAAGCACGGTTTCCACTACTCCCGCTATGCGGACGATCTGCTCTTTTCGGGACCGTCGTCCCTCGTGGGCTTCCTGCCCGTGCTGCGCAAGATCGTGGCGGCGGAGGGATTTCGCGCGGCCGAGGAGAAGACCCGCGTGATGCGGAGCGGTTCGCGCCAGCGCGTACTCGGGTTGAACGTCAACAGCAAGGTCTGCGTGCCGCGCCGCGTCAGACGGCTGCTGCGCGCAATGGTCCACCGGGAAACGCGCGAGCAGAACCGCGACGGCCGGATGCTGGCATTCCTGCAGGGCCACGCCGCCTTCATGAAACCCGCTCACCCCGAGCAGAGTGCGCGCATGCTGCGGGAGTTGAGCAGGCCGCGGTGGTGGGGGCGATCGGGCGGATCGGGCCGGTCAGACAGATCGGACGGACCATGACGGATTGGACCTGTGAGCTGACACCGCGCAAAGCGCAGCAGGAGATTCTCGACCTCGTTCTCGGCGAGAAGCGCGACGAGGCGAAGCTGTACGTCGTCAGTCCGCCCGGGTCGGGCAAGACGATCACGGCGCTGATGGTGGCGATGCACATGCAGGTGCCGACACTCGTGCTCGTGCCCAACACCGCCATCCAGTCGCAGTGGGTTGCCAAGGCGCGCTTCTTCAAAAGTGGGGAAGACGGGCCGCTGGCGTCAACGGACCCGGATGACCGCTGCATGATCACCGTACTCACCTACCAGATGCTCGCGCGCACGCGTGACATGACGCCTGAAGAGCGGGAGTCCGTGCTGCAGGAGTGGCAGGCGGAGTTGCTCGAAGAAATGGGGGACGAAGAGAGTGCCGCGGCATGGTTGAGCGAGTATGAAGAGCGCAACACCGAGCGCTTTTCGTCATCCCTGCTGCGGCGCTGGAAGACAAAGCGGCTGGCGGGGGAGGGGGGCGGCGAGGTGGTGAGCCCCGAGTCGCTGCGGCTGATGGAGTTCCTGAGGGCACACGGCGTCGGGTTGGTCGTGTTCGATGAATGTCACCATCTGCTCGGGTACTGGGCACAGGTCGGACTGAAACTGGTCGAGACCCTGGGCACGCCGCGCGTGTTGGGGCTGACGGCCACGCCGCCGCCGGCGTCGGACCTCAGCGACCGCGAGATCGAACTGCACCGCGAGCTGCTGCACGAGGTGGACTTCAGCCTGCCCACGCCGGCGGTCGTCAAGGACGGCCACCTGGCCCCGTACCAGGATCTCGCCTACCTGACCCGGCCGACCGAGCGTGAGTTGATCTACGTGAGGAACTGCTCGACTACCCTCGGCGACGTGCTGGAGGACGTCGAGACCTGCGAAGGCACAACCCTCTCCGCCTGGCTGACGAGCCAGATCGACGCGATCGGCGGCGACAAGCTCGCCACGACCCTGCGGAGACGTTCGGCCTTCTTCAGCGCCGCTATCCGCTATCTCAAGGAGCGCGGCCTGGAAGTCCCCGGGCGGCTGGCAAGCTTTGCGACCGGCGCGCTGACACTGGATGAGAAGGCCGACCTGGTCGGGCGCTATGCCGTGCGCTGTCTGCTGGTGAGCGGCAACGCGCGTGATCGCGAATTCCACGAGCGTCTTGGACGCGCCTTTCGCCCCCTGGGTTTCCAGCTTACCGAAAAGGGGCTGCGGCGGTGCCAGTCGACGGTCAGCCGCCTGCTCGCGCTTTCGGATGCCAAGATGACCGCGCTCCTGCGCGTGTTGCGTTGCGAGCTGTCCGGGGATGCCGACGTGCGAGCGCTGGTCATCACCGATTTCGAACGGTCGAGCAGTACGGCCACAAAACGCCTGTCGGAGCTCCTGACCGACGAATCGGGCGGGGCGACTGCGGCCATGCGCGCCTTGACTTCGGATGACACGACCGACGAGCTCGACCCGATCCTGGTCACAGGGCAGACGGTCCTGGTCGACGATGACCTGCTGCCGCGGTTCATGACGGCGGCAACCGAGTGGTTCGAGCAGCATGAGTTGAAGGTGCAACTCCTGGAGGTCGCCGAGAGCGGGTTCTACCGCATAGAGGGCAAAGGCCCGGGATGGACAACCCGGCACTACGTGACCATGATTACCGATCTCTTCGAGCGCGGCATCACGCGTTGCCTGGTCGGTACGCGTGGGTTGCTGGGGGAGGGGTGGGATTCGCTGCGGGCCAACACGCTGATCGACCTGACTACGGCGGCCACGGAGGTGACCGTGAATCAGCTGCGGGGGAGGGCAATCCGGCTCGACCCCGAGAATCCGTGCAAGGTCGCCAACATCTGGGACGTCGTCTGCATCGCGCCGGAATTTGAACGCGGTCTGACGGACTATCGCCGTTTTGCACGCAAGCATGCCGGCTATTACGGGTTGTGCGATGACGGCACGATCGAATTCGGCCTGGGGCACATTCACCCCGCCCTGACCGAGGCCGGTCCCGAGGACGTGGCCCTCAACGCGCATGTGATCAATGCCGAAATGGAAGCGCGCGCGTTGAATCGTGAGAGGGTCTACGCCGATTGGCGCGTTGGCGAACCGTATGCGAACAGGCGCGTATCCAGCCTGGAGCTGAAGACAAAACGTAGTTTCGTCGGGCGCAGCGTTCTGCAGCGCCAGGACAAGTGGCGCGGCTACGAGCTCAGCGGCAACGAGCAGTTGAGCAACATCTGCATGGCCGTCCTGAAATGTCTGGGCCGGCTGGGGCTGCTGAAAGACGCGCGTGCCGGCATCGAGGTGCGATCACGTGCCGACGGGTATTTTCGCGTGTTCCTCGACACCTCTTCAAACGAAGATATGGAGTTGTTCGCCCGCTCCATATCCGAACTCTTTGCTCCCGTGGACAAGCAGCGCTACGTAATCCCCCGTTACGAGGAGATCCTGCACGACACCTGGATTTCAAAACTGATGCCGTCGGTCGTGAAGATCTACTTCCAGCGCAAGGAGCGGCGGGTGGCTGTTTACCATCCGCTGCCGTCGCGTTTCGGCGACTCTCGTAAGCACGCTGACGAGTTCAGCGACGCCTGGAACGAGTTTGTCTCGCCCGGTCGGGCCGTATTTGCGCACCGCGGCCAGGGCGAGCGAATCGTAAAAGAAGCGCGCATCCGCGACCAGACGGTCGAGGATGCGCGCAAGAAGATCAAGTCGATCTGGCGGTAGGCGCTACCAGGCGTCGATGGCATCGGCCCGTTTGCTCATTACATCGCCGGTGCCGTCCTTGGTAACGGTATTGCCGTCCGCGTCAAGGATCACAAGGTTTGGAATGCCCTGTACGCCGTACTGCTCGCCGAGCTTGGCTCGCAGCGGGCTGTCGTAGGGGATGGCCGGCCACGGCATCTTCAGCTCCTGCATGTAGTCCAGCATGGCGTCGCCATCCTTGTCGGAACTGACGAGGACAATCTCGAAGTCCTTCCCTTTATCCTTGATTGCGTTGTACGTGCTGACCAGTACCGGCGAAAACGCGCGACAGGGCGGACACCAGTGCGCCGAGAAATAGATGCCGACCTTCTTGCCCGCGAGCGCATCCGTCTTGACCGTCGTGCCGTCGACTCTGATCAACTCCTCTCCGAAACGCTCCACAATCCAGTTCGCATCTTCGGGTTCGGCCGCGGGCGCGGCCGCCGGGGCCGGCTTCTCCCGTGTGCAAGATGTCGCTGCGAGCAGAGTCACTGCCGACAGGGCCAGTAGTCCTGCTTTTCCGATCGTATTGGAATTCATCGAGTTTCCCTCCGTATGTCCGGGTTATGTGACGAGCAATTGATGCCATTTCGTGGGAGGTAAAGCAAACCTTTCAACCAAGAAACGCGCCGTCACCGGTCCGTCCCCTCACCCGGTCCTCCTGCGTCGGACCGACCTCTCCCCCAAGGCAGCCCGCGGCCGTAACCAAGGAGATCCGCGTGTACGAGTACGTGTAAGAGTATGTGGGGAAGGGTTTGCGCGCCTTCCGTGTCCGTGCTCGTACACGTACTCGTACACGCATATCTCCCCTCTCCGTCTTCTCCGCAAAACGCACAGAACCCGCGGGTTCAGACTCCAATTTCGCCTCTACCTCGCCTTCACATCGAAGCAATACAGGTTCGTATCGTAGCGCAGGTACAGGCGGCCGCCGGTGACGACGGGGTGGGCCCAGCTCGGGCCGCTGCCCCTGACACTGAACTGGCCTTTCATCGCGAACCCCTCGGGCGAGATGGCGGCCAGGCCGGCCTTGCCGCCTCTCTCGCCGAGCATGTACAGCATGCCGTCGGCCCAGCAGGCGGAGCCTTTGCCCACGCCTTTCTCGTACCACTTCTTTTCGCCCGTCTTAAGCCCGAGGCAGGCCCAGCCGCCGCTGTGGTTGCCGTAGATGTGGCCTTCGTGAATGATGTAGCCGCCGTGGTGGCAAACGAGCTCCCTGGTCGTCCAGACCTGGTCCGCCTTCACGTCGCCGCCGACCTTCTTGAGCTTCATGCACACGCCGCCCTTGCCGTAGCCGTTGGACCAGAAAACGTAGCCGTCGCCATAGGCGGGGTCGGGACAGTTGGCCGTGTTGCCCTTGCACCAGGAGTCCGACCACTGAAGCTTGCCTTCCCAGGCATCAACGCAGAACAGCCCCGAGCGTGTACCGGTGGCAATGCAGTCAACGCCCTCGAACTTGAAGGGCACGCAGGAACTGTATTCGGGACCGCCCGAAAACCCCGAGCTCGTCCACGCGGTCTCGCCGGTGGCTTTGTCGAGGGCCACGATGCACTTGCGGCCGCCGGGTTTGACGATGGCCAGGCCGTCAAAGATCAGGATCGATTCGGCGTAGCCCCAGCCGCCGTAGCGGCCGCCGAAATTGCCCGTCTTTTTCGACCACTTCTCGCGGCCCGTTTTCGCGTCGCGGCAGGCGATAACGCCGTTGCCCGAAAGCAGGTAGAGGCGGTCGCCGTCGATCGTAGGGGTGGAACGCGAGCCGGGATGGCTGCGGGTCCAGGCCCTGTCGATTTCCTGCTGCCATTTCAGCTTGCCGTTCATGTCGAAGGCGAAGAGTACCAGTTTGCCGTCGGCATCACCGGTCGTGTAGATCGTTCCGTCGTTGATCGTCACGGTCGAAAAGCCCTTTCCGACGCAGTTGACTTCCCACAGTTTCGTGGGACCGCCTGCGGGCCACTCCTTGAGCAGTCCGGTGTCGGTCGATTTGCCGTCGTGGTTCGGCCCGCGCCAGCAGGTCCAGTCGGCAGCGCTGAAGGTGGCGGTCAGAAGTGAGACCGCCAGGGCGACAATGGCGGCGACGGATGTGGTACGTGGCGTGATCTGCATGACGTCTCCCTTGAGTTGTCGGTGAGGCTGCGTTCGCACACGGTGCGAACCGTAAGGATTGATGCCATATGAGGCCACGTGGTGGCAATAAGAATCAGCAATTCTCATTATGGCCACGCCCCCTGCGACACAAGGTCGCAGGGGGCGTG
>CAZKRK010000069.1:0-25511 GCA_964555035.1 uncultured Victivallales bacterium
CGTGGCTCACTACGAACGGGGAGCGCGTGCGTTGGGTTTGTAGTCAGGCTCGCAGTGAGCGGTGCGAACGGAGTGCCGTGGACCGGTCGGAGCGCAACGGAACTCCTGACCTTTTGATACAGCCCCGTCGCCGCAGCGCAGCGGAGGCGGGTGAGGGGCAGGCCCGCGGAGTCTCTACCCATGACCTCCGTACTATGAAAACAGTCTCAAACAACAACCAAAAGGTATCAGACCGAGACCAGGACGTGACACCCTCGCCCTCACAGCTTGCGGACGTAGGCGTAATAGGCGCCTATGCGATTGCCTTGGGCGTCGATGAACTTGGTCCAGAGTTCGTCGCGGCCCGGCTTGAGCTTGAGGCGAAACGTCGCCCGTTTGTCCCCGGGCTTTACCGGCAGCGTCAACGTCTCTCCCCCGAGCTTCAGCTCGGCCTTCACCGCGGCAAAGGGTTTGCCCGGGGTCTCGCGAAAGGCCTTGAGGCCGGGGACGGGCTTGCCGGCAGCCAGTGGCGCCGTGATCGCCAGGTCGGCCTCCCTGGGCCAGCGTCGCAGCTCCACCTCGTATTCGCCCGCCATGACAACGTCTACCGCCCAGAACCCGGTGTACCCCGGTTTGGCTTCCGCATTGCGGATGTGACTCTGATTCCAGGGGGTGAGCTCGTCGGCAATCCAGTCGTGGCAGGTCAAATCCACGGAGGTCGCCTCGGGATGCCCCAGGTAGATGGCAGTGGGCTTGCCGAAAGTCGGTTCCAGTTCTGCCCACCACGCGTCGTAGAAGTCGCGCATCCGCGTCACCACCTCGGGATGCCGGCCGGCAACGTCTGTCTTCTGGCCCTTGTCCTCGCGGATGTCGTAGAGCTGTTTGCCGTCGACCAGGCGCCACCGATCGCTCATCACCGCGCTCTTACGCCACTTGATGGGGTCGCGGACCCGCTGCGAGTCGGTCACCAACAGGCGATCCGGCCAGTCGGCGGTCTTACCCTCCAGCAGCGGTCGTATGCTGACGCCGTCGAACTTGACGTCGGCCGGTGGCCGGGCGCCGCACAGGTCGATCAGGGTCGGCACAACATCCACGTACGAGGCGATCGTATCGACATCCCGCCCCTGGTAGAAACCGCCTTTGGGCCAATACATGAAGAACGGCACGCGGTGCCCGCCGTCATACTGGCTGCCCTTCTTGCCGCGCATGCCGTCGTTGAATATGCGCTCACCGCTGGCCGTGCCGTTGTCGGTGGTGAAGACGAAGATCGTGTTGTCTGTCAACCCGTTTTCATCCAGGTACTTGCGCAGCTTGCCCACGTTCTCGTCGATATTGACGATCATACCGAAGAAGTTGGCCACCCTCCCGTCCAGCTTCTCGTAGGGCTTAACGTATTTCGGCGGACAGTGGAACGGGCCGTGGGGCGCGTTCGTGGCAAGGTAGACGAAAAAGGGCTTGTCACCGCCCTTGACCCGTTCGATGAAGCGGGTGGCGTAGTCGAAGAAGACGTCGGTACAGAACCCCTTGACCCGTTTCGGTTTGCCGTTGTGGAAGTAGGCATCGTCAAAGTAGGCGTTGTCCCAGTAGTCAGGCGTCTGCCCCACTCCGCCACCCCCGTGGCGCAGCACCTCCTCGAACCCGCGGTCTTCGGGGCGGTAGGGATAGTTGTCGCCCAGGTGCCATTTGCCGAACATGCCGGTGCGGTAGCCGCTCTTCTTCAGGATGGTGGCCAGGGTCACCTCGTTGGCGCGCAGCAGCGAGCGCCCCATGATCGTATGCCACACGCCGGTGCGATTGGTCCAGCGGCCGGTCAACAGGGCCGCACGAGTGGGGGCGCAGGTGGGCGCCACGTGATAGTCGGTCAGCCGCACACTCTGCTCATGCAGCCGGTCGAGCACGGGCGTCTTGAGCACGGGGTTGCCGTGACAGCTAAGGTCGCCGTATCCCTGGTCATCGGTGATGACCATCACCACGTTGGGCGGTTTGGGCGCCGCCGTCACAACGGTCGCCAGCACCAGTCCAACCACCCACCACATCCTTCTGAACGTCGAGACCGTCATCTGTTTTCTCCTTGGCTGTTGCCGGGTTCTGTCAAAGCTTGCAGCGCGTTTTCTTGTCCAAATCATGTCTCTACAGGGAGTTAGCGCTTTGGCTGTCTTCTCTCCCGTTTTGCTGGCCAGCCACAGACCCAGCAACCGGAGATTAGGGCGAAAGATTAAGGCGAACGATTAGGGGCCGAAGAGCCGAAACCTTAATCTTTTGCCCTATTCTTTCGCCTTAATCTTCTTCCTGCCCCCTTCATCGCGTCACGTAGCGATCTCGGTTGACTGCCCGAGTTCTCATTCATCTTTTGACAGTTCCTGTTGCCAGGTTACTCCCCGCGAATCGCTCTTTACACTGCTTCCATCGCCGCCATGCATTTGCGGCTATTCAATGACCGGGCGCCGAGAGAGCTTGAAGAGCCAGTCGGCCCCAGTGCCTGCGGGCAACCGCGACATCGGAATGAAGCCCGTTGAGATTAACGGCAAAGTAGACACCTGGTTTACTCGTCCGTGAGACGGATATTGGCCCAGGGGTTGGCATTGGTAAACGCCGAGCCGAGGTTCTCGAGTATCTCCGCGTACTGGTTACCGGGGGCGATGTCAAAATGCGTCGGGTTGTTGGTGTTGAGGGGGGTGCCGACACAGTTGCGAATGACCAGGTTTCCGGTACCGTCAACCTTGATGCCGCGGGAGTTGTCGACGACGTTGTTTGCTTCAATCCAGTTGCCGACACCGCCCCCCCATTCGTTTGTCGCCACTACCAGGATTCCCTCTTCGTTGGCGGTGACATTGTTGTCGCGGATGCGGTTGCCGGGGCCGGTTACGCAGACACCGGCCCCGGTCTCGCCGTTGCCTCTGCCATTGTCGCCGATGTTGTTGTCCTCAACCCGGCAACTGGCGCCTACACGAATGCCGTCTTCGTCGTTGCGCACCACGCTGCAGTCGCGGATTGTGCAATAGACACCCACACAGATGCCGTGCTCGCGGTTGTCTATTACCGTGCAACCGATAATGGTACTGGCCATATTGGCTTCGATACCGTTGCTTTCATTCCCGGTTGCCGTGCATCCCTGTATGTTGGCAGACTCCGTTGCCTGCAGGCCAACGCCGCGGTTGTCAACCACCGTACAGTCGGTTACCCGACAACTTCGCCCGACACGAATACCTCCGCCGCCATTCATGGCGGACTTGATCTCACAGATCTGCGAGTGGTGAAGATTGGTTGCATCGATGCCATAGCCGAGCCAATTCAGGACGGCGCCGTTGCGTATCGATACATTGTGAACTTCCCGAGGGATTACGATACCGCCGGTTGTGGAATTCGTCCCGCTTCCCTTCAGGGAGAACCCGCAAAGGTCCAGGTCAACATCGTCAGCGCGCAGCGAAATCCCGGCGGAGCCAAACAGGGTTTCGGCGACGTAATAGGCGCCCGAGTTGGTGATGGCATAGGGTACCGCCTTGATTGCCGTGCGCGGCTCGATCTCGTTAAGAGACTTCATGAACGCAATCGGCTTGCCGTCCTTGAACGCGTTTTGCGGCGGCGCGATGCTATCGTTGTCTGCGCGGACGAGTGACGCAGCAAGCAGGAAACACGAGACGACCCCCGGGGCAACGGCCTTATCCAATCGCATGATGCGTTCCTTCCACGTGTCGATCCGTATATTACTCAGCGCCCGTGTTGGCGAACGTCATGCCGGGCTTGCTGAAGGTGACATGGTTGTGATAGGTGGCCACTTCGGTCACGATCGCGCCTTGCGGGCCGCCTATCTGACCGTGCCACGACTGCGGGTCGGCCATGACGTACATCTGGTTGGTTTTGGCATCGCGCCTGACCATGTATTTCGACTTGAACCAATCCTCGCCGTAACCCCAGGGACGAAGCTCTTCCGGCCACTCGCCGATCGGCTTTTCATCGGCGTGGCTGTACTCGCCGTAGAAGCGGACTTCGCCATAACGCACCTGCCACGCTTCCATTTTCGGCGGATAGTCTTCCGCGCCGCCGAGGTGGGCGTGTTCGGGGAGCGTCTGCCCGGGCAGCAGGAAGATCTCGTGCAGCAGATAGCCAAACCTCTCGTCCTTGTACTTGCCCGCGTAGACTCCGGCGCCGGTCGTCTTGTACTCGCCCTTCTGGTTGATCCAGAGGATGCCGCCCATGCCAAGCGCCATGATGTCGCCCTGCATGAAGTCGCACACCCAGAACTCGTCCGTGTTCAACACGTCCGGAATCGGATAGTTGAAACGTTCGAACATATCGAAGTAGGCCTGTTTGACTCTCCCGTCGTTCACGACGCCGTTCTCGTAGAACTCGCTCATGTTATCCTCCTGTTGTCACGATCCGCTTTCTACGCGGGGATCTCATTCATTCCATTGAGAATGATGAACGCCTTTCGTTCTCGAATAGCCCCGAGGTCGATGGTTGTCCCAACTCCTCTTTGCCGATCATGGGTCGACGTGGTTCACGGACCACCGACGTCCAACACCTATAGCATACGCCCTTCAGTGCAAAAAACAACGACGAGATACGACCGATCCGACGGGTGCCGCCGAGAACCTCGACGGCGACATCTCGCCCAAGGGTAGAGGTGGAAGCGCGCGATTCACCTCTCCCCTCGGGGGAGAGGTCGCCGCGGCGCAGCGGAGGCGGGTGAGGGGCAGACCGTTGGAGTCCTCGGGATGACAGGCGGGGTTGCAGTTTCACTGGCGAGTTGTCCAAGAACTCACACACGGGGCAGCTAACTTCACACTACGCTCCCGGCGACCCTCTCGCCGACCTTGTCCCATACCTATCCCCCTCGTCGAAGAGGAGTTGTGCACGCCGTGGCTTGACGTGAGTTCAGAAATCGATACACTTGTGATCCACTCAACACGACACTACACGACAATCGTAAGTGAGAGGACGAAAGGGAGATGGCATCATGAACGGAGTAGAACTTCGGCGCCTGGCTGGAGCGGGGAAGGGAGTTGTATCCCCAATGTTGTCCAAGGAGTCCCTGAAGGAGGGAGCCGCGCATGCCGTGGCGCACAGCCTGGGACACGGTTTGGCAACAGTTCTTGGTGTCGAGTGGGCGGGGCACCCCCTCGGCCAAGCTATCGAGCTCGTTGGGCCTCTTGCACGACCGGGAGCAGACATTCTGGCACTCGAGGCCAAGAAGAAGGGGAGTCAGTTGGCAAACGAAGCCAGGAAGAGGGGCGGCCAGTTGGCAAGCGAAGCCAGGAAGAGGGGTGGTCGGGCCGCGACTGAGTTGCAGAACGCTCTTGAACGGAAGCTTGACGTCCTCCATTCACACAGAAAGACACAAGGCTGTCCCCACGTCGAAGTTCTCAAGACGCCTCACTTCATTCGCAATAGGGAAGTCAGAGACCGCCACTTCGAGCGTTTCGGTGGGGTCGCGTGGATGGACGTGCATACAGGTCACGTTCTCTATCATCCACAGACTGACTTCAGGCCCTCTCTCGGAAAGCCAGGTCCCGTTCATGATGGCCTTGTTATGCGCCACAGTATGCTTGCGGAACTCCCTCGCAATCGAACAACTACGATCTGCAAGCTCTGTCGATCCGGCGTTCCCCCCAGGGGAGGTTCCAGACAGACAACCCTGGCGGAGTTCCCGTCCGAAGGAGGAACCGGGCAGACAACCCTGACGGACTTCCCGTCCGAATGAGGAGCGACCAGGGCACCACGCCCTCGCGACCGCTGGGTGCATCCGCTACTTTCCCACCTGTCCCGTCGTTATCGCGAAGACGGCGGGTGCTCCCCACTTGCCGTCGTCTACACCGACGATGTCAATAGCGGCAATCGCCTTGTCGGGTTTGAGGTTTGTCCGCTGCATGACGTAGACGGCCGCTCGCTCACGCTGCTTGCCCCCGGGGAAGTCGGCACTCCAGGCGAGTGCGGCACTGGGCAGATCGACCGGTTCCGCGTGTGCGTAAATCAGGGAATCGGTGGGAATCGGGGAATCGGGGACAGGCGGAAAACTGCACTTCTCCCCGGAAAACGCAATTCGGGAAAGCTTCAGTAGTGGTAGGAGGGCGCATCTTCGGCATAGCCAGGGGCCATGTGGTTTGAGATAGTAGTCCGATGGTTTGCAGTCAACGCCGTCACAGTCTTCTCTTCGCGGGCGCCATCCTGATCGCGGCAGCCACTGGTGTGTGCGCGCTGGGTGACAGTGTCGTGGTGTTCAACGAGGTCATGTACCACCCGGCCACGAACGAGGCCGCCTTGGAATGGGTTGAGCTGCACAACCAGATGGCCGTGGACGTGGACATCTCCGCATGGCGGCTACGCGGCGGCATTTCGTATGACTTTCCCCCCGACACGATCCTGCCCGGGGGCGGGTACGCCGTCATCGCCATCAATCCCGGCGCGGTGGAGGCCGCTCACGGCATCTCCGGCGTGTTCGGGCCCTTCGACGGGCGACTGTCCAACGCAGGGGAGACGCTGCGCCTGCGCAACCGTGACGGGCGCATCATGGATGAGCTCACCTACGACGATAAGGGCGACTGGCCGCCCGCCGCGGATGGGTCGGGAGTGTCGCTCGCCAAGATCGAAAAGGACATGGGGACGGCCGATCACGCCAACTGGAGCTGGAGCCCGGCCGTGGGCGGCACTCCCGGAACCGCCAACGCCGTCTATCGGCCGCACCTGTCCCCGGAGTTGGTTTTCAATGAAATGCCGGGTGCGACCAACCCGGCCTTCTGGGTTGAACTCTACAACACCGCAACAACCAATGTCGATGCCGGCGGCTATCGCATCGCCGCCGCGGGAACCGGCATCGGCAGCTATGCGCTGCCCGCGCAGAGCATTTCGCCGGGTGGCTTTCTCGTGGTGGACAGCACGCAGCTCGGCTTCCGGGTCTACGACGAAAACAAGCTCTTCCTCTACCGCGGTTCATGTGTTGCGGACGCGGTCGTCGTAAAGAGCAGTCCACGCGGCCGCCATCCGGATGGAATCGGCAACTGGATGCGCCCTGACCTGACGACGTCGAATGCGCCCAACCTGGTCACGCTCACGGACGACATCGTCATCAACGAAATCATGTATCACCACCAGCCGTCGCACGATCCGTACAGCGAGTCGGATGAAGAGTGGCTCGAGCTGCACAACCGCGGGGCAGGCACGATCGACTTGGGCGGCTGGGAACTCGACGAGGGAATTCGCTTCGAGTTTCCGTCCAACACGTTGCTGGAAGCGGGCGGTTTTCTGGTCGTCGCCAAGGACACCAACACGTTCCTGTCCGCCTTTCCCGCCGTCACGAACGTCATCGGCAACTACTCGGGACGCCTGGCGAACGACAACGAGAGAATCGTTCTTCGCGATGCCGCCGGGAACACCGCCGACGAGATCCGGTACTATGACGATCACCCGTGGCCGGAATTTGCCGACGGCGGGGGATCCAGCCTGGAGCTGCGCGACCCGGACGCAGACAACTCGAACCACGGCGCCTGGGGCGCCGGCGACGAGACGGGAAAGAGTGCGTGGGAGACGGTCACGTACCGGGGCACGGCCACGGCCGACGGCATCGGGCACGACATCTGGCACGAGTTCTGTCTCTGCCTGCTGGGTCCGGGCGAGGTGCTGCTGGATGACGTCACTGTGGTTGAAGATCCGGACGGCAGCGCGATCGAATTCATGCAGAACGGCGACTTCGAATCCGACGCAATCGGCGCGGCGCCGGCCGCGTGGCGCCTGCTCGGCACGCACGGCAGCCACGGCCGCAGCGTGGTGGTCGACGATCCCGTTTCGCCGGGCAACAAGGTTCTCCACCTGGTGTCGACGGGCGACTACAAGCACGAGCACAACCACGCCGAGACCACGTTCGCCAACGGCGAGCAGGTCGCGGCCGGTCGTGAATACGAGATCGCCTTCCGGGCGAAGTGGCTGACAGGGTCGCCGCAGGTCAACACCCGCCTCTACTTCAACTGGCTGCAACGCACGACTCATCTCTCCGTGCCGCGGACCAACGGGACGCCGGGGCGCGCCAACTCACGTCTCGCGGCGAACGGCGGCCCCACCTACGAGGGCTTGACGCACGCGCCGGTTGTGCCCGGCTCAGACCAGGCCGTGACGGTGTCCGTGCGAGCAGCCGACCCGGACGGCGTGGCGGCCATGGGCGTTTTCTACTCCGTCAACGGCAGCGCGTGGCAATCGAATGCGATGGTGCAGGTGGATGGAGACTTTCAGGGCACGATTCCGAAGCAAGCTGCATCGGCGCGCGTGCAGTTCTATGTTCAGGGACGAGACAACCTGGGCGCGAGCTCGACCTGCCCCGCCGCCGGCCCCGACTCCCGCGCCATGTACTGCGTCCAGGATGGGCTCGCAAACCTGGGGGCCGTTCACAACCTGCGCATCGTCATGACGGCGGCCGATCGTGACGCGATGTACGCGGTGGCGGACCTCATGAGCAATCACCGCCGCCGCGCGACCGTCATCTATGACGAACGTCTCGTCTACTACGACGTGGGCGTGCGCCTGAAGGGCAGCGCCTGGGGGCGCACGCACGCCAGCGAGACGGGCTTCAACCTCGAGTTTCCGGCCGATCGGCTCTTCCGCGGTGTGCATCGCACGATCTCGATCGAGCGGGGCGGCTCGATGCGCGAGATCCTGCCCAAGCACATGTTCAGCGCGGCGGGGGGCGGACTGGCGAGCCTGTACGACGACGTCGCGCGGATCGTCACGCCGCGTTCCTCCGACACCGGCAGGGGGCTGCTCGCGATGGCGCGCTACACGGACGTCTACCTGGATTCGTGGCTCGACAACGGCAGCGACGGCAACGATTTCAACCACGAGCTGCTGTACACGCCCACCGGAACCGTGGATGGCGACCCGGAGAGTCTCAAAAGGAACCATCCCTACAGCCACACCGCCGGCGCACTTGACCTGGCCGACCACGGCGAGGACAAGGAGGCGTATCGCTGGAATTTCCAGCTCCGCAACAACCGGCGGCGGGACGACTATGCCGGCATCGTCGACCTGTGCCGAACGTTCTCCCTTGCGGGCGACGCACTGGACACCGCGTCGCGCGACGTGCTCGACGTCAGCCAGTGGATGCGTACGTTTGCGCTGCAGTCGCTCGTCGGAAACGACGATACCTACTCCCGTCTCTGGCGCCATAACTTCCGCATGATCCAGCGTCCCGAGGACGGGCGCATGCTGGCGATGCCCTGGGACCTCGACCGCGCTTTCAATCTCTCGACGAGCGCGTCACTCTGGGGCGGCGAGAACGTGAAAAAACTGATCGAGTTGCCGGGCAGCCGCCGGCTGTTCTACGGACACGCGCTCGACATGATCGACACAACCTGCAACACGACCTACATGTCGCACTGGACATCCCATTACGGCACGCTGCTTGGCGAGAACCTCTCGGGGCGGCTGTCGTGGATCGGCGGACGCAGTGCCTTTGTGCTCAACCAACTCCCTTCGGATCGAACCACGTTTACGGTCACAAATGCCGACTTCACTGTCGATACAGACTACGCCGTCATTGGAGGACAGGCCGGCATCGCGATCCATGAAATTCATCTCGACGGACAGGACGCACCGCTCGAGACCTGGTGGACGAGCAAGGGCTCGGGAACGGCACAGACGTTCCATTGGCGGGCGACGGTGCCTCTCTCTCCGGGGACGCATGACCTGCGGTTCGACGCGGTCGGGTTCCGGGGCGAGCTGGTCGACAGCGATTCCGTGCGGGTGACAAGCACGGTCAGTGAGCGGCCCCTGCATGACTACCTGCGCGTGACCGAGCTCATGTACAACCCCGCGGACGACGGCGACCTCGAGTTTGTCGAGTTGCACAACCGGGGCCAGGTCACGCTCGACCTCCACACGGTTCGGCTGGTTGAAGGCGTGACGTTTGACTTCTCGGCCGGTGTTGTCAGGTACCTGTCCCCGGGCGCCCACGTGCTGGTTGTCCGGGACCTGCCCGAGTTCGCGGCCCGCTACGACACCAACGGTCTCCTGATCGCCGGCGAATATGCGGGGGGACTTGCCAACGGCGGGGAACGACTGACGATCCAGGGCGAATACGGAGCCGAGATCGTCTCCTTCGAGTACGATGACGGGCGCGGCTGGCCGCTCGCCGCCGACGGGGCCGGACACGCGCTGGTGCCGCTGTCCCTCGACGGGCAGGATGTCGGAGCGCTGGACTACGGACGCAACTGGCGGGCGGGCACGTTCATCGGCGGCTCCCCGGGACGCGCCGACCCGGAAGTGCCCGCGTCTGTTCTCTTGAACGAAATCATGGCCCACACCGACTACACCAACGGGGCGCCGTGGCAGGATTCCAACGACTGGATCGAGCTCTACAACGCGGGATCGTCTTCCGAGACATTCGCCGACTGGTACCTGAGCGACGATGCTTCCGAGCTCGTGAAGTGGCCCATTCCGGCCGCGCATTCCCTCGCGCCGGGCAACTGGCTCACCTTCTGGGAGACCGTCCACTTCCACACCAACCAGGCGAGCGGCTTCGGCCTGAACAAGGATGGCGAGCAGGTCTTCCTCTCCTATCTACCTGGAACAACCAACGATCGCGTGGTCGATGCCGTCGCCTTCAAGGGACAGGAGAATGGTCTGTCCCTGGGGCGCTACGCCGACGGGGACGGGTACTGGTACCGCCTGTCCCCGACCACAAACGCGGCCAACCGCCTTCCCGGCAGCGATGTCGTCATCGATGAGATCATGTACAACGCCGCGCGTCCGGGCGGGGACGAGAACCCGACCAACGAATTTGTCGAGCTCTTCAACCCACTTGGGGTTTCCGTCCCGCTGTGGAATACGTCGGGATGCTGGCGCCTGGCGGGCGGCGTCGATTTCGAGCTGCCGCCCAACACAACGCTGGGAGCCGGGGAGCGCCTGGTCATCGTGCCTTTCGCGCCCACGAACGTCGCCGCCATGGGCGAGTTCCGCAACGCCTACGCCGTGCCGGGCGGGACAGTAATCGTCGGTCCATACCAGGGGCGCCTGGCCAACGGGGGCGAGCGCATCGCGCTCGAGCGCCCGCAGGCATCGGACGATCCGTTGCGCCCTGAAGACATCTCGTGGGTAGTCGTGGATGAGACTTCCTATTTCGATCAATCCCCCTGGCCCGCGGAAGCGGACGGCGCCGGCCGCCCCCTGCAGCGCCTTTTGACCGCCCGCACCGGCAACGATCCGGCCGCATGGATCGCGGGGGCCGCGGCGTCACCCGGGGCTCCGCCCCTCAAACTGACCATCACCGCCCCGACCGACGGGCAGGCATTCCTCGTGCCCTTCGAAACCACGGTCGCCGTTTCGGTTCAGTCCGAGTTCGTCTCGGGGGCGGTCCAGCGCGTGATCCTGCGGCTGAACGACGGCGAGCTCGCCGGCACGAACGCCCCGCCGTTCACGTTTCCGCTTTCCGGGATCGCGACGGCCGGCACGAACACACTCAAGGCCCAACTGGTTGACGACTCCGGCACCAACGACTCGCCGGTGGTCACCATCCGGGCCTACACGAACACCCCGTTCGCCGAGGCCGGGAGGGATCGCTATGCCAACGTTTCCGTCAACGGCACGGTTCCGCTTGCGGGAGTGCTGGCGGCCAACGGCTTTCCGCCCGAGGATATCACGACCCGGTGGTCACTGGCCGACGGGCCTGCCGCCGTTGGTTTCGGCGATGCGGACGCCCTCGACACGACCGTCCTGTTCACCGTTCCGGGCGTCTACGTCCTGACCCTGACCACAACGTACAACGGGTTGTCAGTGGATGACACGGTCACGGTCACGGTCACCGCCGTCAACACCGCGAACAGCCTGCCCTATGCCGAGTCCTTCGAGTCCTACGCGGCGGGACAGAATCTGAACGGTGTTCACGGTTGGACCGGGGCCGCGGTGGTGGAAAGCAATGCCAACCCGCACGGCCACGGCGGCCCCTATCCGATCGCGGAGGCCGACCACGCGCAGGTCCTGCGCATCGAGGAGGACGCGGCCAACGAGCTGGCGGGAACGGAGGGGTCACCCAGCGTCTGGGTAGACATGCTGGTCGAATTCACGCCGCGCACTCGCCACGGAGCGCCGACGCTTCCCCCCGAGGGGGCGCAGTTTGCCGCTTACGTCAGTTCCAGCGATGCGCTCGCGGTCTGGTGTGGCGATTCGGGCGGCACGTGGACCGTGCTCCCCGACGTCGTACCCGGCACGAGCCGTTGGATGCGCCTTACCGTGCAGATGGACTACGCCGCCGATCCCGACCGCTACCGTCTCTGGGCGGACGGCGCGGCCGTCACGAATCCGATGACCTGGTTTACGTCCGGGAACACCGGCGCCACGCACCTGGCGCGCGTGCGGGGCATCGGCACGTTCCGGATTGACGACCTTGTTGTGGACAATCGCAGCGCTTCGCCCGGCCTGGGTGACCGCGACCGCGACGGGTTGCCCGATTCGTGGGAAGAGCAGCACTTCGGAGGGACCAACGGTCTGCACGCCGGCGACAGCGACGGCGATGGGGTGTCGGACCGGCACGAGTACGTGTGCGGCACCGATCCCACTAATGCGGCCAGTGTCTTTGACATCGGCATCGGCGTCAGCGATGCCCTGCCCGTTGTCCGGTTCGAAGCTCTCGATGCCGGCAGCCCCCATCACCACGGCGTCACGCGCTGCTACGGCCTTGAATCCACGTCAAATCTCGTGAGTACGTCCTGGAACGGCGTGACGGGTTTTGCCAGAATAGTCGGAAGCGATCAGACCGTCATCTGCACCAACCGGACCGATCGCGTGCGCCTCTACCGCGCGAGAACCTGGTTGCAGGAGTAGTCGTGAGACGCGAGCCCCGGAGGGGCGGCATAGACAAGAGGGATTTCACCGACAGGGGCGTTCGTGATGGGGAATACGAGCCCCGGAGGGGCGGCATAGACAAGAGGGATTTCACCGACAGGGGCGTTCGTGATGGGGAATACGAGCCCCGGAGGGGCGGCATAGTAGAGCCTGGGGTGGAGCGTAGCGGAACCCCAGGGGAGAGTCCCGCCCGCCGGAACGAGCCCCGGAGGGGCGGCATAAGCCGGCCCGCGCGACCGCCGCACGACGGCGGCAACCGTGCCGGCGCGCGGGCATGCCTCTGTCGCCCCTCCGGGGCTCACGGGGGGGGGGGCGGGCGGAAATCCTGGGGTTCCGCTACGCTCCACCCCAGGCTCTATTATGACGGCCCTCCGGGCCTGGAAAAACGCGCCCGGAGCCGATGCGAGCGTAGATGATGAAATGGAGGAACTTAGAATGATAAACGTCAAGAAACACCTGGCCGGATTGGCGATTGCCTTGAGTGTCGCCCTGTGCGCTGCACGGACAGGGGTGGCCGGCGAGAGTTGCCGCATGGGGTTCACGAACCTGTCCGGGCGCGCAACGCTCACGAACTTCCCGGCAATGGTGAAGCTTGGCCCCCACATACCGGGTTTTACCTACGACGGCTTCCTGTCAACCAACGGTTATGACCTGCGGTTCTGGACTAATGCGCCGTTCACGGAAACCGAGGTGAACTACGAGATCGAAGACTGGAACACCGGCGCTACGTCCTACGTCTGGGTACAAGTGCCGGAGCTCACTCACAACGGCGCCATCTGGGCTTCGTGGGGCGAGCCCGCCTACAACAGTCAAGCGGCCTACACCACCAACGGGAACGTGTGGTCGGAGAACTTCAAGGCGGTATTCCATCTGAACGAAACCGTGACGGATGAGCAGACAACCGGCGTCTATGACGATTCGTCGCCCAACGACAACAGCGGCGCGCAGAACGGGACCGCCGTCGGGACGGGAGTGACCGCCCGGTGCGCAAGCTTCGACGGTGTCGGCGATTTCATCATCGTTGCCAACGAATCTGACTACGATTTCATCGACCATATCACGGCATCCGCCTGGATCCGGGTCGATGGCGGGTGGAACAGTGATTGGCAGATGTTCCTCACCAAGGGGGTCGACGCAGCGGGGTGGGATATGCGCCGGTTCCAGAAGACGGAGACAATCTCACTTTGTCTTCGAAACGAGAACGAACACGGCGGCGATACGGCGATGGCGAACGGATCATGGCATCATCTTGTCGCCACATATCGGCAGTCGCCGCTTGACGCCCGGGTCTACATCGACGGCCAACTCTATCATGTTGACCCCTCCCCGCCGGCAACGATTGGGCAGAACAACAATCCCCTCCAGATCAGCGGACGCACCGGCGGCGCCACCACCTGGCTGAACCACCGGGGCCTGATAGACGAAGTCCGTGTCTCGCGCGCCGTCCGCTCCGCCGACTGGATCTGGGCCTGCTGGATGAACCAGGGGAGCAACCACGGTTCCTTCGTGGAGTACGGGCCGGTTGAGACTCCCAGTGAACCAAGGCTGGCGTCCCCGACGGTAACGGACATAACGACCACCAACGCCGTGGCCGGTGTAACACTCGCGGGCACCAACGCGAACCTGGCGCTCTTCTGGGGCACGAGCAACGAAGGGGAAGCCTTCACCTGGAGTGAGACCAATGCTCTCCCGACCGAGCAGAGCGTCGGCAGGATCAGCGGCGTAGCGATCGGCAATCTGACCCTCGACACGACGTACTACTACATCTTCTACGCCTCGAACAGTGCGAGCGGGGCAACGGACTGGAGTGACCTGAACCAGTCGTTTGCCTCGGCCCTGACGGGCAAGTCGGTCACGAACCTGATCGCCACAACGATCAATGCAACCGAAATCGATCTGTCCTGGGCGGACAACTTCGACACCGAGACGGGATACGCGATCCAGCGCTCGCCGGACGGTTCGTCATGGGCGACCATTGTGACCACGGCCGCGGGCGCGTCGAACTACACGGACACCGGCCTGGCCGGGTCTTCAACGTACCACTACCAGATCGCGGCCGTGAACGATGTAGGCTTCTCCGACTGGTCAAGTCCGGACGAGGCCGCCACCCCCGCCCGAACGAACCGGATCGACACCGATTTCACGGAGGCCGCGTTTGGTGACGTCGGCATCCTGAGGGACGTTCCCAATCCGGACATGGCGTCGATCACGCTCGACGATGCCAACGACCGCCTCGTCTTTGCCTTGACAGGTGCCGCGAATATGTGGACCGAGCGCGCCGACGTGCCCATCGCGTATATCCTCAAGCCCGACGGCCCCCTGTGGTTCATGGAGGCCGAAATCGAGCTGGCCACGACCGACGATCGACAGATTTTCGGGTTCACGGTCTACGAGGACACGGACGGGGCAAAGCCGGACTTCACGTACAGCTTGAGTTTCTGGAACGGGGCGCCGGGGCTGATCCATCTGCAGAAGATCGGCGGCGGCGCCCCCAGTGTCAGCACCAGTGCCGCGGGCGCGACAAGAGTCATCCTGCGCGTGGAGGCCGAAGACGACGGCGGGGGACCCGGCGTCACGCGGTACACGTTCAAGTACGATCTTCTCGGTGGCGCGGGAATGCAGACGCTGACGACGTACGACACCGACGTCAGCAACGCGCGGGTGGGTCTTGCGATGAAGACGGGCGCCGGCGGACGGGCGGGATACGTCCACGAGCTCGAAATCGACGACATACCGGCCGGCCAGCCGTACCTGTCGGCGCAGACCGTGACCAACATTACGACCACCACGGCGTTGGCCGGCGTGACGCTCGCGAATACGAACGCGTACCTGACGCTGTTCTGGGGTGCGAGCAACGCGGGGGAGGCTTTCACCTGGGACGAGACCAATGCCCTTCCGGCCGCGCAGAGCGTCGGGCCAATTAACGGCGTGGCGATCAGCAACCTCACGACAGACACGCACTACTACTATATCTTCTACGCCTCCAACGGCGTCGGGGGCCTGACGGACTGGGGCGACGTGAATCAGGCGTTCGCCTCGGCCCTGACCGGCAAGTCGGTTACGAACTTCGCCGCGACAACGATCGACGCCTCGGAGATCTCTCTGACCTGGTCGGACAACTTCAACACCGAGACGGGATACGCGATCCAGCGCTCGCCGGACGGTTCGTCCTGGGCCGCGCTGGCAACAGCCACGGCCGGTGCGGACGGCTATGCGGACACGTCGGTTTCACCCGAGACGACGTACCACTACCGCATCGCGGCCACCAACACGGCGGGGCTCTCGGACTGGTCGAGCTCCGACCAGGCGACCACTCCCGGCCGCCCGAACCGGATCGACACCGATTTCACGGAAGCCACGCTGAGCGAGGTCGGCATCATCAGGGACATTCCCAATCCGAGTCTGGCATCGATCACGCTCGACGACGCCAACGACCGTCTCGTCTTTGCCACGACCGGCAACACCGACATGTGGGGCACGCGCAACAACGCGCCGATCGCATATGTCCTCAAGCCCTCCGGTCCCCTCTGGTTTGTGCAGACCGAGCTCGAACTGGCGAGCACCGGCAATGGCCAGGTATTCGGTTTCACGGTCTACGAAGATACCGATGGCGCGAGACCCGATTTCACCTATGGGCTGGATTTCTGGGGCGGCGCCGGCGGCTCGATGATCAAGTTGCAGGGACTGGGCGACAACAATCCGAATGTCAACACCAACGCCGGCGGCGCCACGCGGGTCATCCTGCGCATGGAAGTCGAGGACGACGGCGGTGGCGGCGGCGCCACGCGGTACACGTGCAAGTACGATCTACTGCTCGGCGCCGGGATGCAGACGCTGACGACGTACGACTCCGGCTTCAGCAATGCCCGCGCGGGTGTTGCCCTGAAAACCGGGAACAACCCCGGCCGGACGACCTATCTCCACGACCTCGAAATCGACAACGTCGGAAGTCCGGGAACGTTGATATTGCTGCAATGACGGTAGTTCGCCAACAGGCATACATCTGCGATTCGTTGCGCCGGCCCCGGAGGGGCGCAAACGTAGGTCCGATTTGTAATCGGACCCAACGCCGCTCAGACGTGGCGTCCTCCGCGATTTGAAACAACGTGCGTGGATTGGGTCCGATTGCAAATCGGACCTACGTTTGCCGCGCATGCGTCACAACGCGGATTCGCCGCGTTTGTGGGTATGGCCGAGTTCGTCCTTTTGTGGCAATATGTCTCTTCGGCAACAACAACCGGACGCTCTACGAAGCGAGGTGACTGCAGGGCAACTAACCAACGAGGTATGCGATGACAATCGGCCGACGGAGTTTTCTCAAGACAACGGGATTGGCGATCGGCGGAGGAGCGTGGATAGCGATGTGTGCTCGTACGGATGCGGACGTGATGGACGACTATCGGCGGCTGGTGCCGGCAGACAAGGGGCTCAGCCCCGAGTGGGTGAGATCGTTGACCGCGCGCGGTGAGCCGGCGGTTTACACCGATCCGAGGGCGCTCGAACATATCGGCATGCCGGTGGGCGGGTTGTTCACCGGCACCCTTTACCTGGGCGGTGACGGGCGGCTGTGGTACTGGGACGTATTCAACCTGGATCGCGAAGGGATATCGCCACGCAACGTGAAGTACAAGGGGCGCGGCGTCAACACGCGTAACGGGGCGAACTACATCTCGCCCGCGGCGCGCATCTACCCCTTCGAGCAGAACTTCGGCATCCGCATCGACGGCAGGTTGCGCACGCTGGACGCCGACGGTTTTGCCTCGGTCAGTTTCAAGGGGCAATACCCGATCGGACAGGTGGCGTACGCGGATGACGATTGCCCCGTAACGGTGGCGCTCGAAGCTTACTCGCCGTTCATTCCGCTCAACACGGCGGACTCTTCACTTCCCGCGACGGTGATGTCGTTCACGGTCAAGAACACGAGCAGCAAGCCGGTGACCGCAGAGGTAGCCGGCTGGATGGCCAATCCCATCTGCCTGTATCACCGCAACCTCGTCGGCCAGCGAAAGAACGACGTGGTGAAAGACAAAGGCATCACGATACTGCGCTGTTCCGCCGAGGCGACCAGGGAGAAGGTTGCCGACCCGCGACCCGACATCCTGTTTGCGGATTTCGAGAAGGAGGGCTACGGCGAGTGGACGACGACCGGTACGGCCTTCGGCAAGGGGCCGGTCAAGATGAAGGACATACCCGCGTACCAGGGGAACGTCGGCGGCGAAGGCGAACGCGTCGTCAATTCGCACGCTACGGCTCCGGGCGCTGACGTTGGCGAAAAGGACGGGCACACGGGAACGCTCACGAGCCCCGAGTTCACCATCCAGCGCAAGCACATCAAGATGCTGATCGGGGGCGGCGGTCACACGGGACGCACGTGCGTGAACCTGCTCGTCGACGGAAAGGTGGTGCAGTCGCTCCCTGGGCACGACAACAACCGGATGCGGTGGAAGTCGTTCGCCGTTGCCCAGCTCGAGGGGAAGAAGGCGCGGTTGCAGTTCGTGGATGAAGTGAGCGGCGGATGGGGCAACATCGGGGGCGACCAGATCGTCTTCAGCGATGTGCCGCAGACATCGGACAAGCTCGAAGATCTGCACGACTTCGGGACCATGACGCTGGCCGTGGTCAGAGGGGGCGAAACGACAGCCACCGCCAACATGCCCGAAGCCGGTCGGTTCGACGCGCATACCCCCACGGCATCCGCGCCGCTCAGCGCAGAGCTGCGGGGAGGCATCTCCAAACAGGTGACGTTGGAACCGGGAGAGAGCGGGACCGTCGATTTCATGCTGACCTGGCACTTCCCGAACCTGTCCGTGGCGCGCATGCAGAACGTCGGCCGGGAATACACGTCGCGTTTTGCGAATGCCGAAGCCGTGGCACGTTACGTCGGTGAGGACTTCGAGCGTCTCTCGACGACCACGAGACTCTGGCGCGATACGTGGTACGACTCCAGTCTGCCCTACTGGTTCCTGGATCGCACCATGGCCAACGCGTCTACCCTGGCCACGACGACCTGCTACCGTTTCAAGAACGGCCGCTTCTGGGCGTGGGAGGGAATCGGGTGCTGTCACGGCACCTGCACTCACGTATGGCACTACGCGCAGGCGCCGGGGCGCTTGTTCCCGGACGTCGAGCGGCGCCATCGCGAGGAAGTAGACCTCGGAATCGCCTACAAACCCGACGGCGGCATCGGGCATCGCGCCGATCTGCACGGCGCGTCCCACCCGGCACACGACGGGCAGTGCGGCCGCATTCTCGGCTGCTACCGCGAACACCAGATGACACCGGACGGCGAGTTCCTGAAACGCAACTGGCCGAAGATCAAGCAGGCCATTCAGTACCTGATCGACCTCGACAAGAACGGCGACGGCGTCATCGAAGGCGCGCAACCCAACACGCTGGACGCGGCCTGGTACGGCAGGATCTCTTTCCTGGCATCGCTCTACCTGGCCACGTTGCGCGCAGGAGAGGCGATGGCCACGGAGATGGGAGACCCGCAATTCGCGGCGACGTGCAAGGCCATCGCCGAACGCGGCGCGGAGTCGATCCTGTCGCTTTACAACGGCGAGTACTTCTACCAGGAACTCGATCCCAAACACGCCAACGTGATCGGCTGCGGCACGGGCTGCTACATCGACCAGGTATTCGGTCAGTTCTGGGCGCACCAGCTTGGGCTCGGGAGGTTGTTCGATGCGGAGAAGCAGAGATCTGCTCTCGCAGCCCTGTTCAGGCACAACTTCGTGCCGAACGTCGGCAAGTTCCGCGACACGTTCACACGCGGCCGCTGGTATGCGAACGAGGACGACCGGGGACTGATCATGTGCTCGTGGCCTAAGGGGGGGCTCAATCCCGCCTGGCACAAGAGCTGGCAGTTCATGTACTTCAACGAGTGCATGAGCGGCTTCGAATGGCAGGCCGCGGCGCACATGATTTCGGAAGGGCTCGTGACCGAAGGACTGGCCGTTTCACGGGCCATACACGACCGCTACGACGCCGCCAAGCGCAATCCGTACAACGAGATCGAGTGTTCCGACCACTATGCGCGCGCCATGGCCAGCCACGGGGCGTTCCTCGCCGCGTGCGGCTTCGGGTACCACGGCCCCAGGGGGGAGCTCTCGTTTGCACCCAGGTTGCCTTCGGAAACATTCAAGGCTGCGTTCACGGCCGCGGAGGGCTGGGGCTCCTACTCGCAAACGACTACGGGCGGACAGTTGCAGGCACAGGTGGACCTGCAATGGGGCCGACTGCGACTGAAGCGCCTGTCGGTGACATTTGACGGCAAGGCAAGCGAGGCAAAGGTCGTATTGGGAGATCAAACACTGCCTGCCGCGTTGAAGATGGAGAACGGCCGGGCATCGATCGAGTTCGGCAGTGAAGTGCTGGTCGAGGCCGGACAACAGCTAAGGATCGGCCTTGCGTAGGGTGGCCGTAGCGCGGAAGTGATTTGTTTTGGACTAGCGACCAGCGACGCGCGACGCGCGATTGGTTGGACGCGCGACGCACCGACCGGCGAGCTCGCGCGTCGCTGGTCGCTGGTCGCGAGTCCTGAGACCGGGTCGGAAGAGACGGAAGGTGACTGGAAGTGCCAGAAGGCGTATGCAAGAATGGCACCACTATGAAGACACCCATATTGACCGCCTTAGCCGCCCTGCTGACCGCCCTCGTCCTCCCCGCCGCGGAGGACGCCCGGCCCAACATCCTGTTCATCCTGGCTGACGACCAGCGCAACGACGAACTGGGATGTGCCGGGGATGCGCACATCAAGACGCCGAACATCGACCGTCTCGCCGCGCGCGGTGTGCGGTTCGCGAACATGTTCGTCACGACGTCGATCTGCGCCGCCAGTCGCGCCTCGATCTTCACGGGACTGACGGAACGGTCACACGGGTACACTTTCGAAAAACCGCCGGTCTGTCTGGATGACGTGGCGACCAGTTACCCCGCCCTGCTTAAGAAGGCCGGTTACCGCACTGGCTTCTTCGGCAAGTTCGGGGTGAGCCTGGAGGGGGGCAAGCGCTCCCGTGCGCACACGCAGATGTTTGACCGCTACCATAGTCTTCATCGCAGCCCCTACTTCAAGAAGCAGCCGGACGGGACGCTTCGCCACGTGGACGAAGTTGTGGGCGATCGGGCCGTAGCGTTTCTCGAGTCGCAACCGGAGGACCAGCCGTTCTGTCTCTCGCTGAGTTTCAACATCGCGCACGCCGAGGATGGCGACAAGCGCCCGGGCAGCGGTCATTTCCCCTGGCCTAAGGCGGTTGACGGGCAGTACGAAGAAGGCGATATGCCCCTGCCCCGCCTGCGGGATCCGGCGATCTTCAACGCGATGCCCGAATTCCTGCGAAAGTCGCTGAACCGCAGTCGCTACTTCTGGCGGTGGGACACGCCCGAGAAGTACGACGCAAACATGCGTGCCCGCTTTCGCATGCTGACGGGCATGGACGGCATCGTCGGCCGCGTACTGCAGACACTGGAACAGCGGGGACTCGCCGACAACACTGTTGTCATCTACACGGCCGACAACGGCTACTATCGGGGCGAGCGGGGGTTTGCCGGCAAATGGAGCCACTTCGAGGAATCCCTGCGCGTACCGCTCATCATCTACGATCCGCGTCTGCCTTCCGAAAAGAGGGGCAGATCGATCGACGCGATGGCGCTCAACATCGACCTGCCGGCCACCATGGTCGACCTGGCCGGGGTGGACATCCCGGAGAAGTACCAGGGCCGCAGCCTGAGACCCTTCGTAGACGGCTCGACGCCCGCGGCGTGGCGCAAAGACTTCTTCTGCGAGCACCTGATGGAGTTCAACCCCATCCCGATGTGGGAGGGGGTCCGCGACACGCGCTACATGTACGCGCGCTACTTCGGACAGAAACCGGCCCACGAATTCCTGCATGACCTGCAGAAGGACCCTGACGAGCTCGAGAACCTTGTCGGGGACGGCGGTTATGCCGCGGTACTCGATGAGATGCGCGCGCGATGCGAGGCGTACGTGAAGCAGTACAGCCGCCCCGGCCGGCCACGGCCGCAGCCGCGGCCCCGGCGCGGGCGGGGCGCACGCAGGTCGGTCAAGCCGAACGAAGAGGGCCTCTATCGTTTTGACGGCAAGAAACGGGCGGAGGGCGATGTGCCCTTCGCTCTGCCCGCTATGCCATGCTATCTCGGCGGCGATCCCAACGCGGCAGAGACGGCCCGTTGCGAGATACGGAACGCGAACACGGCTCCCGGAGAGGTCGCTGCGCGGGTCGGCTGTCGCGCACCCACCAAACCGCTGGCCGAGCGAGTGCAAGAGGCCGACAAAGTGTTCGTAGGTGTGCTGATCAACCGCAAGCTCCTCAAAGGTGACTGGTGTCATGCAGACCTGAAAGTGACGCGGGCCATCAAGGGTGTCAGGGCGGGTGAACCGGTTCCGGTGTTGTGGCGACCCGGGATCGCCCATTACGACGCCAGGGAGGGGCAAAAGGGGTTGGCCGTACTGAAGCCGGCACACGGGGACCGCTACTGGCTTCGCTCGGACACGTTTGAGGACGCCGCGCTTGCCGAGCAGGCGGTGAAGCTGCTGGGCGTGGACAGGAAGTGAACCGATGTCCGGGGTTCGAAACGAGTCCCGCAATGCGGGCATTGCCCGCAACCCAAGTGTGAATACAGGAACCGAACGATGAAACCGGAAAAGACCATTCTCACAAGAACAGCCTGTGCGTTGGGAACCGCTTTGCTTTTCCCGCCCTGTCTCGGAGCGGCGGAGATCCCCTTTCCCAAGGCACTCGAAGAGGCCAACGTGTCGCTGTCCTCAATGGCCGACGGACAGGGCGAGAGCCTGATGCTCGGCAATGGCGATCTCTACGGGATCGTCTGGCGGAAGGGCGGCGGTCTCTACATGCGCATCACCAAGAACGATATCTGGGATGCCCGGGTCGACACCTCGAAGGACGGTCCCGTGCCCAGGATCGATGTAAGGACCCGCAAGATCACCGGCGCGACCGGCGCCCCGCCGAGCTACAAACTGCCCTATCCGCATCCGCGCTGCGCGACGGGCCTGAAACTGGGGCCGACTGAATCGACCGGTGCGTTCTCCTGGCGGTGCATCCGGACCGCCACAAAGCACTCGTTGATCCCAACCGAGGGTGAGTCGGGCGCTGCCATGACGGTTGCCGGCCGCGCCCTGGAATCCACCGGATACCGGGTTGTGCTGCCACCCGGGACCACAGCGTCGGCCTTTACGTTCACCGTCAAGGGGGCGAAGAACACGGAGTACTACATCGACGTATTCAACACAGCCGGGAAGAACATTTATGCCTCAAAGTGGACCCCCTCCCCGGCGGCCGGGAAGCAACTCGACATCGCCCTGCCAAACGAAGCGCTCCGTGACATTGTTCTCTACACCAGAACCCTGGATGGCAAACCGGCAACCAACCTGTTTGGCGAGCTGGTTCTGCGGGCGGATGGGAAACCGCTCGCCCTCGGATTCATGAAGCCGGCTCGCAGCGCAGCCCACCTCGATCTCAAGAAAGCGGTTGCATCGATCGAGAACGGCGATGCCCTGACCCGGGTTCGGGTTCTCCATGACCGCAATGTGGTTCTGGTCGACAGTCCTCATGCGGTGACTCTGGACCCCGTCAAGGCCGCCACTCTTCCCGATGCCAGGGTCGGCAGGACAGGCGACGTCGACTGGCTGGTCATGAATATGCCCGGCGACATCGATTACGAGGGGATGGACTATGCCGTGGCCATTGCCCGCAAAGGGAATCTCAAAGTCATCGCGTTGGTCACCTCGTTCGATGTCGACTCCCGCGATGTTCTGAAACACGCCGTCGACCTTGCAGAAGAAACCATCGCGGAGCAGGCGAGCGGGCTCATCGCGCAACACGAACAGGCGTGGGAACAGTTCTGGTCCCGCAGCGGTGTCGAGCTGGCGGACAAGGACCTGCAGAACTGGTGGTTCCGCATGCTCTACTTCGCCAAGACCGTCTGCAAGCCCGGCGCCGCTCCCGTCGCTCTCATGCCGCCCCTGGCTACTGACGCCACCCCCTGGCATGCCGACTACCATCACAACTACAACGCATGGCAGGCGTTCTGGCCCTTGCCCGCCGCAAACCAGCCGGAGCTGGCGGATCCCTGGATTGGGTATGTCGACGACCTCCTGCCCAAGTTCAAACACCTGGCAAGAGACCGATACGGCCTTGATGGCGCCTGTTTCCCCATCAGTTCGTTCCTGCACGAACCCGACCCCGCCACCTGCAAGAGCAAGAACCGGCGGCAGGTTGTCATGGGTCCCTGGGGACTGACCATCGGCATGGGCGGCATGACCGTGCAGAGCATGTGGCAGAAGCATCTCTGCGAGCCGGACGTCGAGTACATGAAGACCAGAATCTACCCCACCCTCAAAGAAGTCGCGAAGTTCTACGTGGCCTTCATGGAGCAGTGCAAGACCGGAGAGACCGGCAGGGTTCTTCTTGGGCCTTCATACAGTCCGGAACATGGTGCGGTGGGGATTGACGACTGTCCCTTCGACATCGGCTATGTCGCCTATGCTTTTGACGCCTTCGTCCAGGCGGCCGGAGAGCTGAAGACGGATGAAGCGTTGGCGGCCCACTGCCGGAAGTACAAGGCTCTGCTGCCTGACTATCCCACGGCGCTCGACAAAGACGGCAAACCGGTCGTGGTCGATTGGAGAGGTTGTGGCTACCGGCAGGTCGCTCAACACAACATCGAGGTGCCAAGCACTCCGGTCTTCCCCTGTGACCAGGTTACCTGGTTCTCCCCGGAAGACCGGAAGGAGTTGTTCCGCCACACCATCCGGGATACGCGCGTTACCGGCAACAACTCCCATGTCATGATCAACATCGCCAAGGCACGACTCTCGATGCCCGAGGCGCTGCCCGATGCAAAAGCGTTCTTCCTGCCGCGAACGTTGCCCAACGGTTTCATCAGAATGCCGTGGGCGCACGGCACGTTCATGCAGGAGACGATCGGTGTCGTGGGACTTGTGAACGAGTTCCTGCTGCAGAGCGTGGGCGACGTCATTCGCGTGTTTCCGTGCTGGCCGAAAGAGCAGGACGCGAAGTTCACGGATCTTCGTGCGCAGGGCGGGTTCCTGGTTTCGGCTGAGCAGAAGGGCGGAGAAGTCGTGAAACTGGAGATCACGTCAACGGTCGGCGGCACGCTGCGCGTGCTGAGTCCGTGGAAGACGGCGAACGCGAATGGCAATGCGTTGGTTCCGGATGCGCGCGGTGTGGTCGAGATCCGGACGAGAGTGGGTGAGACGACGGTATTGACGCAATAGCGAGGGTATCGTCATGGAACGGATCCGCCTGATCAGTCCGATCGGTCTGATGGCTACCGGGCACGCGGCTGCCCGAGGCATCAGTGTTGTCGAAACCCGCCTGCAGAGCGGCATTGGATTGGAGTAGGACAATGAGGATACCGGCGGTTGCTTTTCCGATCGCCGTCGCGGCAGGCGTGTTTGCCGCCGATGCCCCCGGGAACAAGAAACCCAATCTCGTCGTCATCTTCACCGACGACCAGGTTCACAATGCGGTCGGGTATGACAATCCCGAAGTCCGCACGCCCCACCTGGATGCATTGGCCGCGGAGGGCGTCGTTTTCGGGACGGTGGCCCTGGATTCGGCAGTTACCGGTAGTCGGTGATCGGTGGTCGGTGATCGGTGACACTGCGGGCCAGCCCTTCACCCGTCTCCGCTGCGCTGCGGCGACGG
>CAZKRK010000070.1:0-25463 GCA_964555035.1 uncultured Victivallales bacterium
ACACTCGCAAGCGGCCCATGACCTCTTGATACAGCCCCGTCGCCGCAGCGCAGCGGAGGCGGGTGGGGGGGGTAGGCCGCGGGTGTCCCGGGGATGACACGGTCCCCGTCGACCCGCCGCCGTGTCACTTTTCGCGTGAAACACCGGCGGAAGTGCGGTAGTTTTCCGCCTTCATTGCAGAACCGGCACAAACCACGCGTACGTATGGGGGTAGTGAACATGGTGACGAACTTGACCGTTCCCGAAGGGTACAAGCCCATTCTCTGTCCACGCGAAACCGAGAAGGCGATCCGCCTGATCAAGGAGTTCTTCCAGACTAACCTGGCGTTCGAGCTGGACCTTTCCCGCGTAACGGCGCCGCTGTTCGTGCGGTCGGGTACGGGGATCAACGATGACCTGAACGGCATCGAGAAGCCTGTGTCTTTTGCCGTGAAGGGCATGGACGGAGCGCATGTGGAGGTCGTGCAGTCCCTGGCCAAGTGGAAGCGGATGATGCTGGCGGACCTCGAGTTTGCGGAGGGCGAGGGGCTCTACACCGACATGAACGCCATCCGTCCCGACGATCCCCTCACCAACCTCCACTCCGTCTATGTCGACCAGTGGGACTGGGAGCGGGTCATGACGGCCGATGACCGCAACCTGGACTTTCTCAAGCGCATCGTGCGCAAAATCTACGACGTGATCCGCCGCACGGAGAAGTATGTCTCGCATTGCTACTCGGACGTCGCCGCGATGCTGCCCGACGAAATCACGTTCGTGCACTCCGAAAATCTTGCCGCGGAGTATCCCGGCCTGACTTCCCTGCAGCGGGAGACGGAAGCGTGCCGCAAGCACGGCGCGATTTTCGTGATCGGGATCGGGGCCGCCATCAACGGCGGCGAGCCGCATGACGGACGCGCTCCGGACTACGACGATTGGATCACGCCCACGAGCGACGGACACCGCGGGCTGAACGGCGACATTGTTGTGTTCAACCCCGTGCTCGATCGCGCGTTCGAGTTGTCCTCGATGGGCATTCGCGTCAGTCCCGAGTCGATGTGCGAGCAGCTCGCCATTCGCGGGCAGGAGGAGCGCAAGGAACTCTACTGGCACAAACGGTTGCTGGCGGGGGAACTGCCGCAGTCGATCGGCGGCGGAATCGGGCAGTCGCGGCTGTGCATGCTGTACCTCCACAAGGCGCACATCGGCGAGATTCAGTCCGGCATCTGGCCGGACGAGATGCGCGCGCGATGCCGCGATAACGGCATCCCTTTGCTGTAGGAGGCGAACCATATGAAACGCGAGTTTATCAAGGATCTGTTGGGCTGCTCCGAGCTCGAGCGTGAAGTTACCGTTGCCGGCTGGGTGCGAACCCGGCGCGATTCGAAAGGCGGCTTCTCGTTCATCGAGTTGAACGACGGCTCCTGCTTCGGCAACCTGCAGGTGATTGCCGACAACACGCTGGCGAACTACGCCGGCGAAGTGCAGAAGCTCTTTCCCGGCGCGGCTGTTCGGGTCACGGGCGACCTGGTCGCGTCGCAGGGCTCCGGGCAGAGCGTGGAAGTCAAGGCCACCGCCGTCCACGTCTTCGGAATGTGCGAGCCGACGGAATACCCGCTGCAGAAACAGCGCGTTTCCTTCGAGCGCCTGCGCGAGGTCGCGCATTTGCGCGCCCGCACCAACACCTTCGGGGCGATCGCGCGCCTGCGCAACGAACTCTCCGTGGCCACCCACGCCTTCTTCCAGGAGCAGGGGTTCTACTATCTCCACACGCCCATCATTACCACCAGCGACTGCGAAGGCGCCGGCGAGATGTTCGTCGTGACCACGCTCGACCACGAGAACCTGCCTTCCGAGAACGGCAAGACCGACTACACGCAGGACTTCTTCGGCAAACGGGCCGGGCTGACCGTCAGCGGACAGCTCGAGGCCGAAACTTACGCCTGTGCGTTGGGCAACGTCTACACGTTCGGCCCGACGTTCAGGGCCGAGAACTCCAACACGCGGCGCCACCTGGCCGAGTTCTGGATGGTAGAACCGGAGATGGCCTTCGCGGACCTTGCCGACGACGCCGACCTGGCGCAGGGCTACGTCCAGTATCTCTTCCGGCACATCCTCGAAAGCTGCAAGGACGACCTGGACTTCTTCAACAAGCGCATCGACAAGACGCTCATCGAGCGCCTGACATCGCTGGCCGAAGCCCGGTTCGAGCGGATCTCCTACACCGAGGCAATCGATGTGCTGACGAAGTCCGGCGCCGATTTCGAGTTCCCGGTCGAGTGGGGCATCGATCTGCAGTCGGAGCATGAACGCTACCTGACGGAGCAGGCGTTCAAGATGCCGGTGATCGTATGTGACTATCCGAAGACCATCAAGGCCTTCTACATGCGGCTCAACGACGACGAGAAGACCGTTGCCGCCATGGACGTTCTGCTGCCGCAGGTGGGCGAGATCATCGGCGGCAGCCAGCGTGAAGACCGTCTGGACGTGTTGTGCCAACGGATCAAGGACAGCGATCTCGAGCCGGACGACTACTGGTGGTACTGCGATCTGCGCCGGTTCGGTTCCGTTCCCCACGCCGGCTTCGGCCTCGGGTTCGAGCGCATGGTGCAGTTCTGTTCCGGCATGCACAACATCCGCGACGTCATCCCCTTCCCGCGCACGCCGAATAGCGCGGAGTTCTAGCCCGCGTTCTCAGTGGGCCGGATTTGCAATCCGGCCGAAAGAGAGCCGAACATGTTGTCGAGAATGAACGGCCCAAGGTCAGACCATTCGCTTGGCATGTTCCACACTTCTTCGGCCGGATTGCAAATCCGGCCCACTGCGATTGTTCGCCCGCCCCAACGGGGACGCGCGTCACGGCCCGGAGTGTAACCCCGAGGAGCGGTCAGACGACCTTACCTCAAACTTTCCTGCTTGTCGTACGGACAACGCCCCAAGGCGCGTGGCGTCTTGGACAATTCGGGCCGGAACCGCAACCCCGCCCTGTCATCCCGAGCGCAGCGTAGCGGAGTCGAGGGATCTCAGAAATTGGCAACCACGCCGGACGTGCTTGGCAGTTCTCGAGATCCCTCGACTCCGCTACGCTGCGCTCGGGATGACAGGGTGGGTGGTGGAGTTCTTGGTCAGCTCCGCCCCGGTGCGTTGTGCTTCCGAGGCAATTCGATACTGTAACTCCCACCCCTAATCCCACCCCTAATTTTACCCCTAATCCTTGGCTGAGAGAGTAAGGGCGAGATTAGGGGTGGTATTAGGGGTGAAGTCTCCGGCCAGTCCCGGAGGGCTACTCCATATCCACCCGCGGGCAATCCTCGATCGCCCTGGCTACGGGGTCGAAAGTGGCCAGGATGGCCCGGTAGTCGGGGTCGTCGGTGTTTGCGAAGACGGCGCGGCCGCAGGCCTCGGTGCCCTTGGCGCTCTTGGCGAGCGGCGCCAGCAGGAAGACGTTGTCCTGCGGGTTGGTGATGCGCGTGTAGAAGGGGCGCGGGACCTTACCGCCCTTGTGACACTCGGCGCAGCGGCGTGAGGCGACGTCGGCCAGGACCTTGTCGAGGTTGTCGGGATAGATGCGCCGGCAACCCTTGCGGTTGATGTCGTTGGACGCACTGGTGGGGTAGTAGGGCACGTTGCAGTCGATCCAGGCGTAGATGCGTCGCCGTTCGGCGTCGGTCAGGGCGATGCGCGGGCGTCCTTCCGCGTCGGGGTGGCCGGTGCGCACCAGCTCTGCCAGGCGGCTGGCGGGTGACCCCCAGGCACGGGGCGTGATTTCGAGGATGTTGTCTTCCGAGCCGTTGTAGGTCGAGATCCAGCTTGTGTAGGGGTTGCGGAAGTCCCTGTTTGCGGCGCCACCCCGGCCTGGGTTCTCGGCAGGCGTGCCCTTGCGGGCCAGGATTTCGTAGGAGACGTTGAAGATGTCGGTCTTGTCTCCCGTCAGGTCGACACCGTTGGGCTGTTGGCGGGCGTTGTGGCACTTCACGCAGTGTTCGTTGAGGACGGGTTGCACGATTGTGGCATAGTCGAAGCCCCTGGCGCCCCACTCCGGCTCCTTGAGCGTCCGCGGTGACCGCAGGGCGGCCTTTGGCCGCACGGTCATGGCCGCGGTGTGGCGCCGGTTTTCGTGACAGCCGATGCAGCCCTGCATTTCGCCCGGGACCATGTGCGTGAAGCTGCGCATGCGCTGTACGGCCATGCCCTCGGCGTCCAGCGCCATGAAGTAGACGGGGACGTTGACCGGGACGTAGAAACCGGCCGACCCGTCTTCGGCAACGTCGGCGCTGCCCCAGATCTTCTTGGGAGCATAGGTGGCGCCGCAGGAGACCACCGGAAACTGGAAGCCGAACAGGCGTCGGTTCGGACTGACGCTGACGGGCTTTGCGATCTCCTGGACGACGCGGATCTGCTTGATTTCGCCCGGTTTGACGTGCGGTTCGAGCCCCTCGTACACGTTTTGCAGGTAGACTGTCGCCCATGCGTTGGTCGGCGCCTTTTCGCCGATGTTGCCGGGGATGACCGGCGGCTTGAAGCGTGGGCGGATCGGCTGCGCGTTGAATACGCCGTGCGTGCCTTTGGCCAGGACGGTTGCGAGCTCTTTGCACTCGTAGTCGCGCACCTGCAGCGTTCCGCCCTTGGTGACAAAGAAATAGTTCTCGTCGACAGGGTAGAGGCTCTGGTAGGGGCCGCGGACATGGTTGCCGCTTCCGCGGTTGACTTCGCCGATATTGACCTCGGGCGTGAGGTTGCGGATGGCGCCTTGTTCGTTGACGCCCTTGCGGCGGTCGATGATGCCGACGGCCCCGCGGCAGGGGCCGTTGTGCGCCGTGAGCATGCACAGCAGGCGGTCGCTGCCCGGAATGGCGCGCGGTTCCATGAACGTGGCCGGGCTCAGGACGCGGTTGCCGTAGTAGACGCGCAGCCCGGTGCCGTCGGGATTGATCGTCCAGAGACTCTGAATGGGGATGGCCGGCCGGTCGACGTATTCCCAGCGGGAGTAGATGATCCGGCCGTCGTTCAGCACGCTCGGGGTGAAGTCGTTCAGGTAGTTGGCGGAGAGTTGCTGGATGTTGTCGCCGTCGGCGTCCATGCGATGCAGGATCCCGGCCGGGGAGCTCCAGCAGTAGGCAAAGGCCGAGCGACGCGTGGACAAAAAGGCGATACCGCCGTCGGGTAGCCAGCAGGCGTTGAAGTTGTAGAACTCGTCGTCGGTCAGTTGCGTCAGCCCCTCGCCGTCGATGCCGACACGATAGACCTGGAACGGCTTCATGTCTCTCATCCAACTGAAGACAACGTTCTCGCCGTCGTACGAGATGTCGCAGTCCAGAATCACACCGTTGCCGGCCTCGAGGAGCGTGGTGATTTCCTTTGACTTCAGGTCGTAGGTGAAGAGACTTCCGCCCGCCCGCAGCCCTTCGCAGTGGTAGGTGTAGACGTGGCTGGGCTTGATCGCGTTGCGCTGCACGGCCAGGATTCGGGTGAAGCCGAGCGCGCCGTCGGCGAGCTTTTGTGCCAGTTCGGATGACTCCTCGATCGGTTCGGGCGGCTGGGCCTGGACTCTCACCCGGGCACGCGCGGCGGCAAAGCTGCCGAGGAGGGCCTGCGGCGGTTTTCCGGCGTAGATGCGCACTTCGGAGGAGCCGGGATTGGGTCCCTTGTCCGCGCGCGGAAACTTGAGGGTGAGCTTGTCCGTGTTGACGGGCGAGGGGAGGGGGATGCGCTGCGGGCCGTGGCCCGCTTTGAGGGGCAGGTCGACGGTCGGCTTCGAGGCGTCGCCGACGAACACCCGGACCTGCAGGAAGTTCTCGTCCCACAGCCAGGCCGTGCGGCCGTAGTAGACGATTTCCGCCACTGTCACTGCCGCCGGCCACTGAAAGGTCAGGGTGGCGTTGACGGCCTTGTTCCGGGGGATGCACCAGGCCTCGTTCGTGTCGCGGCGGCAGCCGGGTGCGGGGATCTTGCCGTCGGCCACGAAGCGTCCGACATAGGCGTCGCTGTGCTGCCCGCTCGCGGTAATCGCGGCTTTCGGTGCGAGATTGACCGGGGCGCTTTTGGCCGCGGAGGTGGTCCGTGGGATGGCGAGCGTAGTGGCTCCCAGCAGGGCGGTAGCCGCATGCATCAAGAGGAAAGACGTCGGTTTCATGTGTTCACCTGTGCTGGTCGGGTCGGGAGTGATTTGGAGTATGCTGCACCAGATGCAAGCGTAGTGCAATCCTCGAAAGGATGATTCGGGCTCCTTCGTAGACTCGCCGGAGGACGCGCGCATCGCGCGCGCCCGGAGACGAGAAGCAGGGCCTGTCCCGGCCTGCGCCCTCCGGTGCGGCTCGTTGAGCCGCACGCTGCGGACGCTCTACGAAGGCGCGTTCCCCCCCTTTTGCATGAGCGAGATGGAGTTTCCATCCCTGTGACGGTTGGGGTATCATAGAGGTATGGGTGCGGAAACGACATTCGGGCGCATGTTCGCGGCGGCGGCTGGAGCCCTTCTGGCTGCGTCAGCGGGGTTGGGCCAGGTGGTCATCAGTGAGTTTGTGGCCGTCAACAACTCGACGCTGGCGGACGAAGACGGCAGCTATCCGGACTGGATCGAGGTGTACAATGAGGGGGCAGGGGAGGTCAACCTCGAGGGGTGGTATCTGACCGACCGGGCCGGCAACCTGACCAAGTGGCGGTTTCCGCGCACGATGCTCGGCGCCGGCGAATACCTGGTAGTGTTTGCGTCAAACAAGGACCGGGCTGTGCCGGGAGAAGAACTGCACACCGACTTCAAGCTGGGTGGTGCCGGCGAATACCTGGCGCTCGTCGAACCTGATGGAATCACGATTGCCGCGGAGTTTGCCCCTGAGTATCCGCCGCAGGCGGCGGACATATCCTACGGGCTGATTCCAAGCGTGCGTGAGACGACACTGGTCTCCACCGGCGGCGTCTGGAGCTATCACGAACCGCAGGACGGAACGCTGGGGACAACATGGACCTCCGGCGGGTTCGACGACAGCTCATGGTCCGCCGGAGCCGCGGGCCTGGGTTTCGATTCCGGCACAAACTGGCAACCCTACATAGTCACCGACGTTGCTGCCGCCATGACCAGACGGTCCACGCTCTACATGCGGATACCATTCGTGCTCGATGCGGTGTCCGGCGTGCAGTCGCTCACCTTTCGCGCTCGCTACAACGACGGTTTTGTCGCCTACATCAACGGCGAAGAGGTGGCGCGCGCGAATGCGCCGGATACGCCGACGTGGGATTCGATCGCCACGAACGTGCACGGCGACACCGCCGTCGAGACGTTCGCCGTCCAGAATCCGTCCGGCGTGCTGGTCGCGGGCACCAACGTACTGGCCGTGCACGCCATGAACGTTCACCCGCGCAACGGCGACTTCCTGATAGCGCCCGAGCTGCGGGGCAATGTCACGGAGACTTCGCTGGCGGATGCCGCTCGCGTGTACTTTCTCACGCCGACGCCCGGCGAGGCGAACGGTGACGGCACGCCCGAGCTGGGTCCGCTGTTTGTCGATGCGACCGACACGGTGATCGGGCTGCAGACCGGCGAGACGTTTGCCGTTACCACGCGCGTGGTAGAGACGCTGTATCCCGTTGAGACCGTACGCGTGGCGTACCGTGCGATGTTTGGCGGGGAATCGACGTTGGTTTTGCGCGATGACGGCGTGGCGCCCGACGCTACGGCCGGGGACGACCTTTATACCGGCAGCCTGACGCTTTCCGGGGTGGCGCCGGGCGAGATGTTCCGCTGGCGATTCGAAGCCGCGGACGACCACGCCCAGACGACCAGTTTGCCGCGTTTCGCAGACCCGCTCGATTCGCCGGCGTACTTCGGCACGATGGCGCGCGACGATTCGATCGAATCGCGGCTGCCCGTGATACACTGGTTTGTCGAAACACCTTCCGCCGCCAACAACACCACGGGGACGCGAGGATGCCTCTGGTTCCTGGACCGTTTCTACGACAACGTCCACTTCAGTCTCCACGGCCAGAGTACGCGCGGGTTCCCAAAGAAGAGCTACAACGTGGACTTCAACCGCGGAGAGCGCTTCCGGTACCGCGAGGGCCAGAAGACGGTCAAGGATATCGATTTCCTCACCAACTGGGCCGACAAATCCAAGTCCCGCAACACGATCGCCTATGCTTTCTACACGGACAGCGGCCATCCGGCCCATTTCTCTTTCCCTGCCCGGCTGCAACAGAACGGGCAGTTCTTCAGTGTGACCGACGTGGTGGAGGACGGCGACGAGCGTTACACGGACCGCGTAGGCCTGGATCCCGACGGGGCGCTCTACAAGATGTACAACAAGTGCAATTCAGCCACGAGCGGCGCCGAGAAGAAGACCCGCAAGGACGAGGACAGAAGCGATCTCACGGCGCTCGTCGCGGGGCTCGACCCTTCGAGCGCGGACCGTGAGGCGTACGCATACGACCACGTCGACATCCCGCGCGCGGTGAACTACCTCGCTTCCCACGTCATCGTCAACAACAGGGACCACGGGCACAAGAACTACTACCTGTACCGCGACACGGACGGCAACGGCGAGTGGTCGATTCTGCACTGGGACGTGGACCTGTGCCTGGGGCATGTTTGGACTCCTCGCAGTCAGGGCGGGCACGCTTACTTCGACGACACGATCTATGTCGCCGACGAGGTCGTCTATTCGTCCGGGAACCGCTTCTACGATGCGATCTACAATCACCCCGAGACACGCGCGATGGTCCTACGTCGCGTTCGGACGCTCATGGACACGTTCCTCAAGCCGGCCGGCACTCCGGAAGACGGACTGTACTTCGAGCCGCAGGTGGCCGCGCTGCTCGAGTTGATCGATCCCGAGCCGGGCGAATCGGATGCCGACCGTGACCTCGCCAAGTGGGGCAACTGGGGGAACATGGATGAGATGACGACGGCGTGTGCCCGCATCGTGAACGAATTCCTGCCGGGACGCCGGACGTTCCTCTACGACTCGCAGACCGTGGGGAACGGGGGTGAGATCCCCGCGGCGCAGCCGTCCGATGCAGGCCTTGCTTTTGGGCAGGTGGAGTATCTCCCCGACTCCGGCAACCAGGACGAAGAGTTCATTGAGCTGGTCAACACCAACGACTACGCCGTCGACATCTCCGGATGGTCGTTGCAGGGCGGCGTCTCGTTCACGTTCCGGGGCGGAACCGTGCTGGCCGCCGGGCAGAGTCTCTACGTCTCTCCCGATGTGACCGCCTTTAGAAGCCGTTCCGTGTCACCCACCGGCGGTGAGAAGCGCTTCGTGCAGGGCAAGTACAAGGGACAGTTGGCCGACAAGGGTGAACACATGGCCCTCGTCGACAATGCCGGGCGGGAGGTCGGCACGTACAGCTACGAAGGGTTCACCGCCGACTACACAGGGGGCTTGCGTGTCACGGAGATCATGTTCAATCCCACCGACCCGGAGGCCGAGTTCGTGGAGCTGTTCAATGCAGGTGGCAGCGGTGTGGACCTGACGGACGTCGTCCTGACAGGCGGGATCGCCTTCGACTTCCGGAGCAGCGGCAAGAGCTACCTCGGGGTGGGCGAGTACTGCGTCGTCGTCCGGAACCTGGCCGCGTTCACCAACCGGTACGGAGGTGAATCGAGCGCTTTCGTGGCCGGTGTCTACACGGGTCATCTGGACAACGCGGGCGATACGTTGAAAGTCGCCGACACCGGCGACGAGGCGATCCTCTTCGATGCCGATTTCGAGGACCGTCGCGGCTGGCCCCAGGCGGCCAACGGCGCCGGCCACTCGCTTGTGCCGCTGGTGATGACGAACCAGGCGTCGGGCGTTCTCCACTACGGGGGGAACTGGCGCGCCGGCACCTGTCGGGGCGGCTCACCCGGGGAGGCCGATCCGGCGCCGACCGCGTCCGTTGTCATAAACGAGCTCGGCGCTCACACGGACACGGGGCTGGCCCCGCCGTACGACTCCGATGACTGGATTGAGCTCTACAACCCTACCGCCGCTTCGATCGACATCGGGGGCTGGTTCCTGAGCGACCGCTCCGACAACCTGAAACGCTACCAGATAGCTTCCAATACCGTTATCGCCGGCTACGGGCACCTCGCGCTTACCGAGAACCTCCATTTTCACACCGACCGAACATCAGAGACCGGCTTCGGACTGAACAAGGCGGGTGACGAGCTCTACCTGTCCTGCCTGCCCGGAAACTCCAGCGACCGCGTCGTCGACGCCCTGCGTTTCAAGGGACAACTCAACGGCGAGTCGCTCGGTCGCCACGCCGACGGAGAAACCTGCTGGTACATGCTGTCCCCGACGCCCAACGCGCCGAACGCCGTACCCGATGAGCGCGTGGTAATCAGCGAGATCATGTTCTGCCCCGCGGGATCGGGGCTGGTCGACAATGTCGAGGACGAGTACATCGAATTGTACAATCCGACTCCATTCAACGTCCCGCTCGGCAATGACGTCGGAGGTTGGCGAATCGATGGTGGCGTCTCCTACACTTTTGCCACGAACACCGTGCTCACTCCGGGCGGCACGCTTCTGCTCGTCCCGTTCGATCCCGTGACGAACGCGGCCGCCCTGGCCGCGTTCAAGGAACGATATGGCCTCGCCGGATTCGAACCGGTTGTCCTTGGTCCCTACGATGGGAAGCTGTCCAACACGGGTGAGCGGTTGGCAATCGAGAAACCGCAGGCGCCGGACATGCCGGGTGACGGTGTCTCCCGGGTGATCGTGGACGAAGTCATCTACTTCGCGATGTGGCCCTGGCCGTCCGGTGCACGCGGCACGGGCAAGCCTTTTCAGCGCCTGCCCGGGCACGGTGCGGGCAACGATCCTCGGAACTGGACCGTGCCGGACGCTCCTTCTCCTGGTCTCGGCTTTGGCAAAATCACGCTGACCGCGCCGGAATACGGACGCCAGTTTCTGCTGCCGTTCTCCACCGTCATGCACGCCGAGATCGACCCGTCGCAGGTGAGCGGGAGCGTGCACCTTGTCGAGTTCTTCGAGGGGAATACCCTCATCGCCGCGGATGAAAGCGCGCCGTACGAGAGTGTGTACGCATCAGGTACGAGCCAGACGTCGTTCACGTTTACTGCGCGGCTCACGGACGACGCGGGCACGAGCACGTCCGCAGTCTCGTTGGTCTCCGCGGTCGGCCCGCTCAGCGTCCAGGATCTCGGCGTTTCGAACATCACCGACTACACGGCCGAGTTGTGGGGGAGTTTCGGCGGGTGCGACTATGTGGATGCTACCCTGTACTGGGGACCGCGGGACGGGGGGACCAACAGCAGTGCGTGGGCACACGCCAATCACTTCGGCCGCGTAACGGCCGCGGGGACATCGCAGCCGATCGTCGTTTCCGCCACCGTCCGCGGCCTGCTGCCTGGCAGTCCGCACTACTATCGCTGGCACGGCTTCCGGTCCGGCGGGGTCCGCTGGTCCGGCGGCTCGGGCCGGTTTGACGCCCGCGGCTATTCGGAATGGCCCCACCGTATGAAGATCGCGTTCAGCGGATACGGGGGTGAGGAGACGCTGACGAATTTCCCGGCCCTCGTGCAGCTCTCCCCCGGCATCGGCGGGTTTTCGTACGAAGGGTTCGCGTTTCCCGACGGGAGGGATTTGCGGTTCTCGATTCCGGGCCGCCTCGCACCCCTGTTCTATGAAATCGAAGACTGGGACACGAACGGCGTCTCGACCGTGTGGGTGCGCGTACCTGCGCTGACAGCCGACACGGCGATTCGCGCGTACTGGGGCAATGCCTCGATTGCGGTGCCGGCGCCTTACACTTCAGACGGGAGCGTGTGGTCGGATGGGTTCAAAGGGGTGTGGCATTTCAACGACACGTTGACCGACTCGGCGGCAGAGCAAATCGATGCCGTGAACCACGGTGCCGTCGCGGTTGACGGCGTCGCGGGCGGCGGATTGGCGTTTGACGGTTCGGCCGCGTACGTCGATCCCGGCATCGGTGCTTACTGGCTCGGCGGCAATATGGACCAGCTCACGATCAGCGTGTGGGCGAAGCCGAACGGTCAGCACAACGGCACGGTCGGGGGGACGGCGGAGGATGGGCGCGAGCTCGGCATATCGAGCCACAGCCAGGGACGATTCGCGCTGTGGTCGTTCAATGTCGGCGCCGAGTCCTACCGGGAACCCATGGGCACGATCGTTTCCTGGCAACACCTGGCACTTGTGCTTGACCGGGGGCGGGCCGTGTCGGCATTCAACGGCGACTGTCTCGTCTTCTCCCCGTCGCATGCCGACTATGTTCCCGCCCGCGCTCTTCTGATCGGCGCCCTGAATGGCGAAACCGGGCGGACGATGCATTTCGACGGGGCCATCGACGAGGTTCGCCTCTCTGCGGTTGCGCGTTCGGCCGACTGGCTGGAAGCCGAGCACGACACGGTCGCGCGTGCGGCGGCTTTTGCCCGGTTTGCAGCGTTGCCGTCCGATACCGACGGTGACGGCCTGGCGGATGCCTGGGAGGATCTTCACCTGGGAGGGGTTGGCGCGTCGCCCGGGGCACGTGATGACGGCGACCTGATGAGCAATCGTGACGAGTACGTGGCCGGTACCGATCCTACCAACGCGGCGAGCTTTTTCGCCGTGGATCTCGAGCTCGGCAACGGCGTTCCAGTGGTGCGGTTCAAGGCACTGTCTGCCGAGGGTCCCGGTTACGAGGGGTTGCAGCGCATCTACGACCTTCAGTATCGTTCGGACCTTCTCGAGCGTACCTGGCTGCCCGTGCCCGGATGTACGGGCATTGTGGGGCACGGCCAGACCGTTGGTCACACCAACCGGTTGGATTCGCGGTCCTGCTATCGTGCCGCGGTGAGACTGGAGTGAACATCTCAGCCGGTGAGAATCCCACTATTCGCCCGTTTCCGTCACTTTGAGGCGAATGACAGCGTGATTCGTCGTCGCGTGGCGGTGTTCGCGCAGTTCAACGGGGCCTTCCGTGGAGACAACCGTTGTTGCCGCGCTCTGCCAGGCTGCAGGCAGGAGTCCGGCGGTTCGTTCCAGGGAGTACGTGAGGTTGGTTTTGCCGGTGTCGTGCCGGTAGCGATAGGCGAACTCGGCGCCTTCGATCCTTGCAAGGGGAGCGTTGTTGGTGCCGGATCCGAGCGGCGCCATGTCCAATGCGTACTCCAGCAGGTTGTCGTAGCCGTCCCCGTCGGGATCCGCACCGGTTCCCGCGATTGCCTGGTTGGCCAGCTCGGCCGGTGTGAAGACCTGCGCCGCCCAGGTCTGGTACCCGTCCGCGGTCCCGTCCGGCACATAGATGACGCGGTCGACCCACGCGCTGTCAGAACCCTCGCTGTAGGAAACGTCCTTGGAATACGTCCAGGAAAGGACATGGGACGTACCGGTGGGCACGCTGAACGAGCGCTGCTCCCAGTCGACTTCGCCGGCGATCACGGCCTGGGTGGCGCCGTCGATCGTGAAGGCCAGATAGTCATACAACTCTATGGGTGGATACGGGTCCTCTTCGCAAGAGACCTTCCAGTAGAACGAAAGCTGACCCGGGCCGTCGACCGTCGTTTGGAAACCGGTCTTCTGGCCATTCGCGATCCAACCGCTGACGGCGGCGTCGACCGCGTCATGCGTCTCGACTCTCTGCGCAAACCACTTCGCGCTTCCCTCGTCGGTCCAAGTGTGAGCCGTATGGTCCAGCGCATCCGCCAGCGCCAGCAGCGCTCCGGGAATCAGTGTCACTTGGTCCAGGTAGACGGTATCGTCATGGGGGTCTGTGTCGTCGTTGCTGTCCTTGCTGTAGGTCCAGCGCGCTACGTTCGTGCCGGCCGGGATCTGAATGGAAACCGGTCGCCAATCCAGCTCTCCCGAAACGGCGCCTTTGACCGCTCCGTTCACCGAAAAGGAGAGCTTGTCGAAGCCGTCCTCGCTTGAAGTTGCCCACCAGAACTCTATTACGCACGGGCCGGTGATGGTTGTCTCGAGATACGTCTCCTGTCCGTGCCCGATTGCACCGCTGCGGAGCGCATCATGGCCGTCATGGGTGTAGTTCGTTATCACGCTCCAGTCGGCATCCCCGCCGGTCGCAAAGAGCAAGGCGCCGTTGTCAAGCGCCAGGTTGAAAGGTGTGCCGTGCGACGTGTAGACCGCGATCGTCAACGTATCGCTGTCCGTGCCGTCGTCGTTCGTCGCGCTGATAAGCACTTGATTCGTGCCGGTGACCGTCGGAGTGCCGCTGATCAGGCCCGACTCGGTGTCGACGAACAGTCCCGGCGGCAGACCCGTGGCGTTGAAATTCGTCGGGTTCTCGGTCGCCTCGATCTGGTAGGCAAACGTCTCATTGACGACTGCTTGGACACTGAGGGGGCTGGTGATCACCGGAGGTTTGGGCGGCTCCGGCAGGACGGTCAGAGTCAGCGTGGCCGTGTTCGTTCCTATCGCGTTCGCGGCGCCGATCGTGACTTCGTTCGTTCCGGCAGTCGTCGGCACGCCGCTGATGACGCCGTTCAGCGTCTGCACGCTCAGCCCGGACGGCAGGGGCGAGGCGTCAAACGCGGTCGGGTAGTTGGAGGCCGTGATGCGATAGAAGAAATAGTCCCCCACCGTGCCGTCCACCGTCAGGGCACTCGTAATCACCGGCCGCTCCGTCGGGGCAGCAGTCTGCGAACCATACACCGTAAGGGTCAACCCGCGCAACGTGCCGGTTGTGCCTGATGCGCTGTCTTTGACTGTTACAGTCCAGGTGCCGACCGCGTACTCCCCCCAGTGGTGAAGGCTGGTGAACGTCCAGTTGTCGTAGTCGCTGCTGGTGTCGCCGTGCTTCTCTATCAGGCGACTGACAGTCCCGGCCGGGGATGTCAGCAACACCTCGAGCTGCCCGCGGCTGGTGTGGTCGATGTCAACCTTGACAGTGACGTGCTCGACACGCAGCGCGTTCCCCTCCGTCACCGTCAGCAAGCGGTCGATACCAACGCTGTCGTTGTCGGGAATGGCAAGCGTGAGCCCGGTGTCCGCAACGGCAACGCTCTGCCGGGGCGGCAGGTTGGTCCACGTCTGGGCCATGGCGACGGCGTTCGCCGCATTCAACAGTCCGGCTCCGTACTTGTGGCTGAAATGGTAACCGGCGCTATTGTCGGCCCAGTCGGTGTCCGTTGGGTCGATCTTGGTCGCGGTCCGGATCAGGAGCTCCTGCACGTCACGCCATCCAAGACCGGGGTTTGCCTGAAGCATGAGGGCCACCGCTCCCGCGGCGATGGGAGTCGCGCCGGACGTCCCGCCGAAGTCACTCCTGTAGTTCCCGTCCCAATCGGTTGTCGTCAGCCCGAGCGTGTCTCCGTTGGAAGGGGCGGTCACCACGTGACTGCAGCCTCTCTCGGAGAAGTACGACCAGCCGCCCTGGTTGCCGACCGCTGTGACGGAAATCGTGTGGATCGAATTCGCGTATCCGTCCTTGTTGGCCATATCGTCACTGCCCCGCCCGTTGCCGCCGGCCCACATATAGATCGTTCCCAGACCTCCCCGTCCGTTTTCGGTACCGTCCCGGAGGGCGTCCATTGCGAGCGAACCGGGAGCTTCCAGCGTCATCCCGTCGTCGTTGGGCCCCCAGCTGTTGCTCTTGATGTGGATAAGACTGTTGGAATGGGCCAACGCCTCCGCCTCGGTCGCATCGTCAACGTAGTCCGCGATCAGGCGCATACCGACGAGCGTGGCATCGAACGCGGCGCCGCACACGCCGACACCGTTGTTGCCCTTGGCGGCGGCAAGCCCGCCGCAGGGCGTGCCGTGAGAATCGTAGGAGCTGTCCGGGCTGGGATCGTCGTCGTTCCCGTTCCAGTCCCAGTCGATCTCCGTGTTGCAGTTTGCGGCGAGGTCAGGGTGGTTCACCTTCAGACTGTCGTCCACAATTCCAATGAGCACGTTGCTACCCGTGAAATTGTCCCAGACGGACTCGACGTTGATGTCGACCCCCGCCGTGCCGCCGGTCTGGCCGGTATTGCGCAGATGCCACAGGTCGGAGAACTTGGGATCGTTCGGAATCAAGCGTTTTTCAAACTTGCGTTTCAACAGGGGCGAGGCGCCGCGCACACCCGGCAGCCGCGTGAGTGCGACGACTTTGTCAAGAGTCTCCCCGGCATGACGACAGGCCACGATATGCGTGTTCTCGGCGTAGGGCGGCGAAGAAAGCAGTTCCACGTCCGCGTCGGCACAAAGCCGCGCAATATCCGTGCCGGGAGCTACCTCGACAGACATGCGCGAGGTGAGAATCCGTCTGGAGGCGGCGGACCGCTCGCGGCCGGCTTCGTAGAGAACCAGGTCGCAGGTCTCACCCTTCCGGAACTCGTCGGCCGCCAGGGCACAGATCTGCGCCCGCGATATGCGGCGCGCAACCTGACGAACGGCAGACTGTTTCCCGTCGGCTGAAACCGGTACGAAAACTTCGTCCAGGGCGACCGCAAACTGTCTCACACGACCCCTGTCGCGAAGCTCGATCGGCTCTTCTCCTGAGGCCCCGTACGAAACCCCCAGCACAAATGCCATAATGACTGCGTAGTTGTGTCTCATGGTTGTGTTGTCCGTTCTAGTTGGTCCCTCCTATGCAGTGAAGAAACTCAGCACGTATCATGCCACACATTTCTGGAAGGGTATAGCCCCAATTGTGCCGAGGCTTCGTGCATGGCGCGAGCTCTCTGCTCGTCCCTGCTACAGGGCAATTGCAGCCTGTGAACAACTTGTTGATAACTGTTCATTACTTGTTATTGCAGTCAACGGTGGTTTTGCTGCATCACTACTGACTATGTCTCACATCCCGGGCGCGACACGAGAAGCAAGCCCGCTTCTCAGACGGTCTGTTCTGCGTAACCCGTTTGAGGAAAGATCGTTACATTCTAATGGCGACCCAATAAAACTCACGATTTTGTGACGTTGCCTCTGCATCAATGCCTCATATGCGATGCGGAGTTGAACAATCTTGATAATTGGCATGTAGAAAGAGGTTGGTTATAACTTCGCAAATGAGAGGGACTTACCGAGATATGTCGTCAACAATGTCGGAACGGCATGAATAGGGCTTCGTCAAATCGCTGCAATGCAAACAACAATGAGAATTGCTCTTGAGATCTGGCGGACGCTGTCGGAAATGGCGCCGTACCTTCTCTTGGGGTTTGCCGTCTCGGGACTGCTTTCCACGCCGCAGACAGGTGCGGATAGCGTCATGGTTACCTACAGCCTGCTGGGGCCGGTATTCGCTGTCTTTCGTCCCGTCGCTGCCCTGCTCACGGGGCTCCTCGGCGGTACGCTGGTCGGCCTTTTCGCCGAAAAGGACAGTGAGTCCGGCCCCCCGAAGTGCGAAGACGCCTGTTGCGCTACCGGCGGCCTTCGGCAAACGGCCCGTTGGCGGCGTGGATTCACCCACGCGTTTGTCTCACTGCCCAGGGATATCGGCGGCGCCATGGCGGCCGGGATCGTGGTCGCTGCCCTGATTGCGGCCCTTGTACCGGATAGCTGGATCGAGAACTCCCTTGCGCCCGGTGTCGGTTCAATGCTGGTCATGATGATGGCGGGCATTCCTGTGTATGTGTGCGCCACGGCGTCCGTGCCGATCGCCGCCGCGCTGATCGCCAAAGGCCTGTCCCCCGGTGCGGCCCTGGTCTTTCTCATGACCGGTCCGGCCACGAACGCGGCCGCCATCGTCACAATCTGGCGGGCGCTCGGCGGGCGTACTGCTCTGCTTTACCTTCTGACCGTAGCCGTGTCGGCCATCTTGTGCGGTTTCGCCCTGGACCGACTTCTGGTTGCAGCGGGAACAGCCGTCCAGATGCATCCGCATCCGGTGCTCCCCCAATGGGGACACGCCGTCTGCGCCATCGTCCTCATTCTGGTTCTCGTGAACGCGTGGTTGGGTGGCAGACTACGCTCGAAATGGAAGACGGAATCCCATTCTTGAGAAAACAGGAGAATTTCATTGTACGGGCGAGGACCGACAAAACAACACACTCCCACTCTGAGGCTGGCGCCATTGCAGGGCATCACGACGGCCACGTTCCGTCGGGTGTTTGCCGCGCACTTCAGCGGACTCGACGGTGCGGTCGCACCCTTCATCTCTCTCGGCGGGGGCAGCAAGGTCAGCCCCAAGAAGCTGAAGGACATCGTCCCGGAGAGAGAAGGCCCACTGCCCCTCGTCCCCCAGTACCTCGGACGCGCAGCCGAGAGTTTCGCGGCTGTGGCCCGCGGCGTCCACGATTTGGGCTACGACGAAATCAACTGGAACCTGGGTTGCCCGCAGCCCAACATTGTGAAGAAAAGGCGTGGTGCCGGTCTCCTGGCCCATCCCGATGAGATCCGTGAAGTCCTCGACCAGACCGTCCCCAGCTTGCCGGGCGCCCTGTCAGCCAAAATCAGGCTGGGCGTGGACAATCCTGATGAGGCACTCGAAGTGCTTCGCGTCCTCGACGACTATCCCCTGCGCAGCGTGACCATTCACCCACGGACGGCGCGACAGATGTATGCCGGCGCGGTCGACCTGGATGCGTTCGAACGCTGTCTGGCGGCGACGCGCCATCCGGTCGAATACAGCGGTGACATCGTCAGCCTTCAGACGTTTGCGGAGCTCCGCGAGCGTTTCCCCTCCATGACGCGCTGGATGCTCGGGCGCGGAATCATTGCCGATCCGGCCCTGGCGGAAACCGTCATCGCCGCCAAGGACACGCGCGTCACCTTCCTGCCGCGCCTGCGCTCGTTCCACGACGAACTGCTCGCCGCGTACAAGTCAGAACTCTTCGGCCCTGTCCCTGTCCTGGGGCGGATGAAAGAGCTCTGGTCCTATCTCGCCTGTTCTTTCGAAGAGAAGAAACGCGTCCTCCGTAAGATCCGTCGGGTTCAACACGTCGAGCAATACGAAGACGTCGTCAACGCCTTTTTCGACAGTGCCCCCACCTGGATCGGTCCGCCCCGTCCGGCATTCACTCAGAATTCACACATGCCTAGTTGAATTCCATTGCACGTTCGTTTACGTTACCCGCTTTTTCGCCACTCAAGTGGCGGGTGGAGACGTACGAAAACAAGCGAAACTGATGGAGATCGACAGTCATGCCCGCGAAAAGAGCGACTACGAAGAAAGCTGCAACCAGGAAGACTGCTGCGAGAAAGGCCGCGACCAAGAAAGCGACTGCCAAGAAGGCTGTGAGCAAGAAGGCCGCCCCGGCCAAGAAGAAAGCCCCCGCCAAGAAGGCCGCCGCGAAGAAGGCGCCCAGGAAAAGAGCCGCGGCCAAAAGGGCGGCCGGCGTACAGGTGACACCTGAGGACTTCTACAAGATGATCCAGGACGCGGCGTACTTCCAGGCCGAGAAGGATGGTTTCGCCAAGGCCCCGATCGGCTACTGGCTGGAAGCCGAACAGGAAGTGGCGAAGCGGCTGGGGGCGTAACCGTACGGGCGCCGCGAATCCTGCCCCCTCATCCGGTCCTTCTGCGTCGGACCGACGGGGCTGCATCAAAAGGCCATGGGCCGCTTGCGAGTGTCGGCGCGTAGCGTGCTCCAACCGGTCCACGCCACTCCGCGCCGATCCGCGTTGCGTCTCGGGCTGCGTGGCTCACTACGAGCAGGGCGCGTGCGTTGGGTTTGTAGTTAGGCTCGCAGTGAGCGGAGCGAACGGAGTGCCGTGGACCGGTCGGAGCGCAACGGAACTTCTGACCTCTTGATACAGCCCCGTGGGAGCGCACACCCCCCACCTCTCCCCTCGGGGGAAACGCAACGGCTTGACGAGAACCGCCGACTTGTGAGACAGAGAGGCGCATGAAAACAATCGCGATGCACACTGTTATCGTCGCGGCATGCGCCGCCGGCGCGCTTGGCTGCCGGATGGCGGCGGCCGCGGACGCTGCCGCCACCCAGGCCTCCTGGCCCGCGTTTCACGGCGCGGACCGCCTCAACATGTCCTCCGAAAAGGGACTCCTGAAACGTTGGCCCGAAGGGGGGCCTCCGTTGCTCTGGACCTACGACCGGTGTGGCCGTGGTTACTCCGGCGTGTCCATTGCCGATGGCATGATCTTCACGATCGGCGATTTTCCCGACGCGGAGAAGGTCATGGCCCTGGACATGGATGGGCGCCTGTTGTGGGAGACTCCCAACGGCAAACCGTGGACGCGTGCCTGTCCGGGCTCGCGCACCATCCCCACCTACGACGAGGGCAAGCTGTACCAGATGAGTCCCCTCGGGCGACTGGCGTCGATAGAAGCCCGAACGGGAAAACCGGTGTGGGCACTCGACCTCAAAGAGGAGTTCGACGCGCGCTACGGGATCTGGGCGCTCGCCGAGAATGTTCTGATCGACGGCAACATGCTGCTGTGCATGCCGGGGGGGGCACGCGGACGCATCGTGGCCCTCGACAAGCGTACGGGCAAGACGATCTGGATCAACACCGAGATCGAAGACATCGCCGCATACTGCTCTCCCGTCATCGTAACGCACGGAGGGATTCGCCAGATGCTGACTATGACGCAGCGCTCCGTCGTCGGCGTCGAGGTAGCCACGGGCAAGCTCGTGTGGTCCGCGCCCTTCGTTCCGCGTTCGCCGCAGAACGCGTTGACGCCGCTCTACCACAAGGGCCATGTCTTTGTCGCCTGTGGTCACTCGAGCGGCGGTTCCCTGATGAAGATCGATCTCCCCTCGAAGTCGGCCACGACGGTCTGGCACCGCAAGGACCTGGACAACTGTCACGGCGGCACGCTGCTGATCGACGGCAAGCTGTACGGCTGCGGGTGCCGTATGGGCGGCAAACATGTCTACTGCGTCGATTTTATGACGGGCGAGACGATCAAGATGGACAAGTCCCTGGGCAAGGTCGGCATGACGACCGCGGAAGGGATGATCTACTGCATGAACCACCGCGGCACCGTGTCGCTCCTGGAGATTACCTCGCACGGATTCGACATTGTCAGTCAGTTCAACCTTCCCAAGAAGCCCGCCAACCACTACCTGGCTCATCCGGTCGTCTGCGGCGGCCGCCTATATCTGCGCGGCGACCGGAAGCTGTATGTGTATGATATCCTTGAGTTGCGGTAGGTGCGTCCCTTGCGTTACACTCCAGTCTTATGAAGTGGCACGTTCTCTACGTCCGTCCCCGCTGCGAGAAGAAGATGGCAGAGCACTGTCGACTGCTCAAGCTTGACCACTACCTGCCGTTGCGCACGGAGACGAAGATCTATCAGCGTCGGCGAGTTACCGTGAGTAAGCCGGTCTTTCCAGGATACGTCTTCGTCGCGTTTGACCAGGCGGGAAGGGTGTCCCTGCTCAAGACCAACAACATCGTACGCATCATGGTGCCCGATGACGAAGAGACATTGCTCTACGAGCTGGAGCAGGTTCGCAAAGCGCTCGAGGTGGATGAAACGCTGAGCTCGTGCAAAGCGCTCAAACGTGGAACGCTCGTGCAGATCACCAGCGGTCCATTCATGGGTATCGAGGGCCGGGTATACACCCTCAAAGGCATCACCAAGGTGAGGCTGAATGTCGACCTGATCGGGCAGGCCGTAATGGTAGAAGTCGATCGAGAGTTTCTGGAGATCCTCGACTGAGTGACCTGAACGTGACCAGGTGTCTGGAGGAATTGAACGATGAAAGACAGCGGCACCCCTGAATGGAAGGGCATTGTCCTTGCCGGTGGCGCAGGCACGCGTCTGCACCCCATAACGCTTGTGGCCAGCAAACAACTTCTGCCCGTCTACGACAAGCCGATGATCTACTACCCGGTTTCCACCCTTATGCTGGGTGGTATCCGCGACATCCTGATCGTCTCTACGCCGCATGACTTGCCGCGTTTCGAGGCGCTGCTCGGGGACGGGAAGAAACTGGGCGTGTCGTTCTCGTACGCAGAGCAAGCCGAACCGCGCGGCATTGCCGAGGCCTTCGTAATCGGGGCCGATTTCATCGGCAAGTCGCCTGTCTGCCTGATCCTGGGCGACAACCTCTTCTACGGCAGGATGGACTTTTTGCGCAACGCCCTGAAACGACGCCAGGGGGGCACCGTTTTCGGCTATCCCGTTCAGGATCCCGAGCGCTACGGCGTTGTCGAGTTCGATGAGAAGGGCAGGGTCATCGGCATCGAGGAGAAACCGAAGAAGCCCAAGAGCAACTATGCCGTGCCCGGTCTCTACTGCTATGACAATCGTGTTGTCGGCATTTGCCGTAAACTGGCCCCTTCCGGACGGGGCGAACTGGAGATAACCGACGTCAACAAGGTCTACCTCGCGAAACGGCAGCTGCATGTCGGGCTCCTGGGACGGGGTATGGCCTGGCTGGACACGGGCACGCCGCAGAGTCTTCTTGACGCCACGAATTTCGTGGCGAGCATCGAGAACCGCCAGGGCCTCAAGATCGGCAGCATTGAGGAAGTTGCCTACCGCATGGGGTTCATCACAGCCGAACAGCTTCTCAGCCTGGCAAGAGAACTCAAAAAGAGCCACTACGGCCATTATCTGCGGGCGGTGGCCAAAGAGGGATAACCCATGAGAGCGATTCTCCACGTGATATCCGGTCCGCATGCTGGGCAGCAGGCGGAGATCCAGCACGGTCGCAGTATCCTGGTCGGTAGCGCGCCGCCGGCACGACTTGTTCTCGACCAGGACCAGCAGCTTGCCAACGTGCATTTCATGGTTGAGTTCGTTTCGCAGACCTGCCGCGTCAGCGACATGCGGACGGAGTCGGGCACTTTCATGGACAAGGAACGCCTGACGGGCAAAGTGGAAGCCGCCGACGGCTGCACTATCGCGGCCGGCGCGAGCGAGTTCCTGTTGCGTTACGGCGAAGGAGATCTCGCCGCCGACACCGGGGCGGCCGAACCGCCGGAGCCGGCGCCCGCCCCCGTGCCGTTGCGTGCGGACGCGGCGATCCGGGCGCCAAAACCGGCGCCGGCCCCGCTTGCCGCCCGAGAAGCCGCTGTCCATTGTGAGGAATGCCAATCGGGACTGTGGCGCTATGAGCCGGTCGAACCGGGGATTTCGCCCTGGGACCTGGTGAAGCGGCTCTCCGAGTCGTTTACGGTGTGCGCCATCGTCGATGCGGTGAAACTCGGGTTGGCCCAACCATCCGACGTGGATGCGCCGGTGTACCTCTTCTTCTGGCTGAAAGCAGAGGCGCTTCCGCTGACTTCTCCGATTATTCTCGCTCCAGACGACACCAAGGAGTTCGGTCCCATACTGAAGACGGACTGGGGCAACGACGGGATCGTGATTGCCTGTTCGGAAGCGGACAAAGGCGGTCTTGTCGACGCGCTCAGGGGACTCGTGCGTTACCCCGCCAGGAATAAGGAGCCTTCGGAACGCGATTCAGCGATGGCGTGCTACATTCCCAGTGTCTTTTCGGCCATGTTGACCTACACGCGTCCTCAGGAAGTCGATGAATGGTTCGAATCGCTCTCCGCGGTCGTACTCGAAAGCAACGATTCGGGCGAGTGGCAGATCTTCGCCGCGAAAGAGTTTGGCGAAGCCCTGGGCAAGCTCGGTTTCGCGTTGCAGCAGACCGCGGAAGCCACGGCGGATGACGCCTAGTATGAGCGCGGCCCTCCCAGATTCGCGCGACTGCCCGCTTCAACTTGACGACACCCCCGACCTCGAGTTCGTGCGGGATGCCTTGCGCGACGCGGGGTACACTGTCGAGACGATTCTTCGCATAACCGGTTCCGAGAGATGCACTGACACATTCGACGCTGCCGTGGCTCGGTGGCGCGCGCGCGGACGCGAGCCGGCCATGGTCCTGGGCCGGCTGCTTGCTCTCGGGTGTCCTGTTGCGTCGGAAGAAGTGTGCGGCGCCATTTCTTCCGGTGTGGTTGCGAGTCTCCGCGGCATGGGGTTGCTGCAGCGCGAGGACGGCAACCTGCAGGCCACCGCCCGGCTCATGCCGTTCCAGGACGGGTACGTCTTTGGCGACTTCGGACCGGAGCTGACGGGCCGCCTCTGTCCCTCCGATTTTGTGATGGGTGTGGGAGGGGCATCGCTGACGCTTGCGGCGCTCACGATTCGGCGGGAGGTCGACTGCGCCCTCGACCTCGGTACGGGCGGCGGTGTGCAGGCCCTGCTGGCCGCCGGGCACTGCCGGCATGTGGTCGGCACTGATATCAGCCGTCGCGCGCTGACTTTTGCGAGAGCAACCGCGGCGCTCAACGGTATCGACCGCATCGAGTGGCGCGAAGGCTCGTTTTTCGAACCGGTCGAAGCCGACTCTTTCGACCTCATCGTCTCCAACCCGCCTTTCGTCATCTCTCCCAGCCAGGGCTACGAGTTTCGTGACGGCGGTTTACCGGGTGACCAGGTGTGCGAACGCGTCGTCCACGACGCGGCGCAGCATCTCAACGACGGCGGTTGCGCCTGCCTCCTGCTGAACTGGTGGCACACGAGTGAAGACGACTGGCGTGAGCGGCCGTGGCAGTGGGTCGCCAACACGGGTTGTGACGCGCTGATTCTGTGTCTCGACAGCGACGAGCCCCTGAAATACGCGATCGAGTGGCTGCGTTCCAGCGAGCAGCACTCCCCCGCGCATTTCGAAGAGCTCCTCGCCGAATGGATGGCGTACTACGATCAGCTTGGCATCGAACGAATCAGTGCCGGCGCCGTGGTTTTGCGCAAGCCTGCGGGGCGTTCCACGTGGATAGCGGCAGAGAGAATCGACGGCGGCAAACACGTCGGTCCCTGTGGAAAACAGATCGAGCGTATTCTTGCCGGCCGGACCTTCGTGCAGGCCCACCCTGACGACGACTCGCTCCTGCGGTGTTGCCCGCGGCTGTGCGCGGAGCACGCCGTCGAACACACGCTGCATGCAAGCGACGGGCAATGGGGCATGCTTTCCAGTCTGATTAAGCAGACCCGGGGCCTCACCTTTTCCGGACGCATCGACATGCAGATGATGTCGTTCCTGGCCCGGTGCAACGGCCGCACACCTTTGTCCGAGGCCATCGAGGCACTGGTTTCTGAGGGCAGCGGCGCCCCCCCCCCCGTTCGCCAGACACTGCTCCGCCTCACGCGTCGCCTGATCGAGATCGGAATGCTCGTGCCGTGAGGCTCACTTCAGCGGCGAAGCGTGCAGTCGCTTGAGGCGCTGGGACACGGGGTCGACGACAATGCCGACGTTCTCCAGTGCAACGACGCCCAAGATCGGTTCGGCACCCTCAGGACCGAATATCACCTGGACAACCGTCTCTTCCCCCATAAAAGAGAGGCGGGCGAACCCCATGTCGTATTCCACGGGTTCGCCGTTCGCGAGCTCGTACACTTTTCTGTGTTCGCTGGCGATTCCTGCCTCCCTCAGCTTGTCGGCGGGAACCAGGCAGTCTATGGCGCCCGTATCGACCAGGAATTCTCCTTCGAACGCCTCGCTTTCGCCGGCGAGACAGCGCACTGCCGCGGTAACATGCGTAATGCCCATTTCTCTCGTTCCCGTACCGGTGTCTCGTTAGACCCCATCCGAAAAGGGTCTACGTTCGCGAAACGCCCGCCAATTCAACCCGGAGACGGCGGTCCTCCGCCGTTACGAGCAAGAATCGAGCACAGACGGAAACAGA
>CAZKRK010000071.1:0-25459 GCA_964555035.1 uncultured Victivallales bacterium
ATCCCGGGTGTTGCGACTGCGGCTCCGCGCGATGGTCAACAGCGTATTCACCGCCAGTCTCAGGGGACGAATCGCGTAGTACAGGAAACGCGCCCACCGTGGCAGGGGCAGAGCTTCCCATTCGGCGGCGGTAGGGCGGAACAGGAGAAGAGCGGCGTACCGTATGGCGTCGTACGACCGGTCGTGCGCCCGCCAGCGGAACCGGGCCGCTTTCAGGGGCGGGGTGGGGTAAGGACTCCTGGCAAACAGACTTGGGCGGCACTGCCGGACAAGTGCCGCGACGGCCTCGCGTTCGGCTTTGGTAGACGCGAATTCGTCTGGAACAGGGACACCCGTCACCGTCTCCGCGAGTGTCATGCCGAGCAAGGTCACTCGCCTGGCACGGTAGGCGGCCGCCGTGGCCGCAAGCGCGGTCCCGTCACACAAGCCGTCAGGGGACCGCATCAGGGACGCGATGTCGCAGACCCACTGCAGCCTCGACCACATGTGTTTGGCCCCATGTGCACACAGGCAAATCAGCAGCGGTTCCGGTCTGAGCGTAGGCACTCGCCGCCCTGCCAGATGCACGTGGACGACACTGTCGCGCAAGCGGTCGAATGATGGACCGAAGAGCAACGGTTCGCGGGCGACCCGCGACCCGATTTCCAGTACGCATCGCGTCGCGTGAATGTCGTAGCTGAAGTCGTGGCCCGCGCGAGCCGCGAAACTATCTCCGTTCACGTCGCTGGGGGATCGCCGGCGGTATCCTCGCGACTGCAGCACCTTGTCGGCGCGCGGCATGCTGTCGCGATCAAGAAGGAGGTCCAGATCGTGAAACTGCCGCAGTGTCAGTTTCCCATACGCCAGTGCGGCAAGTGACGGCCCCTTCCAGGAGACAGCCGTGATGCGGTGTTCGTCAAGCAGAGAGAGCACCTTGACAAGCTCGCGTGCCATGAGCTCGTTGTACGCCGCAACAACGGCGTGTCTCGCTCCGAAGTCACGGACCACCTCCGGCGGCACTCCGCATTCATTTCGCGAAAGCACCTCCGACACGATAGGTGTGAGTTTGTGCCGCCTGGCAAGCCGCGTGAAAAGACCCCAGTCGGCACCTGAAACCAGCTGCGCCATTGCGCGTTCGTCCCCGTGGCCAAAGAAACGGCGAACACATTCCAGCAGGAGACTGGTCTCAAGTTGCACGGGGGGCTGTACCAAGGCTCGCGATGTAGTCGACGACGCGGTCGTCGGGCGGGAAGCACAAATCGAATCCCGGAATGTCCTTCACAAACCGGTCGCATACGTCGATAACGTCTGGGAGGAGGGTCGTGTCCCGCCAGGGGACAGCGGCTACGGGCAGAAAACGGTCGACGGCGGTTGAAGGGGAGAGCGGTGTGGCCGCGACGCTACGTCCGTGCCTGAGGAAGAAGATCCCTCGAAGGGGCGCCCTCCGGGGGAGTGCCGCGCCGGCCGAGCTGCACCAGGGTGTGCCGAAGAGGAACCACTCGCCGTCCACCTTTCGCACGGCCAACCGCTCGTCACTAAGGATCTGCATGCCGTCGCGTTTGCAGACGAGCGATGCCAGTGTGCTCTTGCCGGACCCGGAAGGTCCCGCGAATATCCATCCCGAACCGTTGTGCTCGACACCCGTGCCGTGAAGCAGCAGGCCGTCCCGCGCGGCAAGGTGGACCATCGCCAGAATCTCCACCCACATGCTGCCCAGCGGATTCAGCTCCAGGCTTTTCGGGTTTCCCGGAGTCACGCGTCCCCGGTCGATGAACAGCGTGGCGCGCGTAGCATGCCGGTCGAAGCGAAATACCCAGAGCGCCGGCAGTGTATCGCTGTCCGGCATGCGCAGCAGCAGGCGTCCGTCCCCGTCGTCCCGTACGCGGCAACGCGGGTTGAGTTGAAAGAGCGTTCGTGCCTCGTTGAACCGCGTCAGATCCTCTGTTCGAAGTTCGATCTGGACGCCGGAAACACTCGTCTCGCCGACGGCCGAGGCGAAAGCATGGTGTGGCGCCTCCAATTCAGGGAGCCGAAGCGGTCCTGGAGTGGATAGTCTCAGGCGGATTCCCGCGATTTCGAGGGAGTGCTCTGCCGTGTTCGTGTTCTCGTCCGCGGTGGGGTTCACAGTCTCTTCTTGCTGAAAACTGAAAAGGAGAGGGAGAAGAGGGCTCGCCAAAGGCGAGCGACATCACAGCCCAGGGTGAAACCCTCGCTATACGTCACATCTTTTGCGCCCCAGGGCCGAAGGCCGTACTGTCAAAGCTGACAGCGCTCTTTCTTGTCCAATTCTCTTTTCCGAAAGGGTTGGCCATGTTTCGACATTCTCCCCCGTTTTCCTCCATGCCCACCCACATGGTCGTCCAGAGATTAGGGCGAAAGATTAGGGCGAAAGATCAGGGACGAAGAGCCGAAACCTTAATCTTTTGCCCTATTCTTTCGCCCTAATCTCCCCCTCCCCTTAATCGCACACTTAAGCCCACTCTTAAACGCCACCCTTACTTGGTTACGCTTGAACGACCCGCTTCGTCGAAACGCCAAATGACCGACTAAGCAGGTGGCTCAAGCGTAACCAAGTAAGTGTGGGCTGAAGTGTTGAGAGCAAGGAGTTAACCGACCTGCTTCCACGGATCCTTGGGAATGGTCGGTTCAGGTGTCCACAAGAGGTCAAATCCATCAACAGGTCTTGCGGAAGCCCCGAGAATCAACAACATGCCGAAGCAATGGTCTCAGCTCAGCGTTCGAGTGCTAGAGATGTGACGCATAATGAGGGTGAAACCCTGGGGACCGGTCAGACACCCAACCACCCAGGCTCCCTGAAGGGGAGCAACGCCCTCGCCGCGTTCAGATGTGGCTCCCCTTCAGGGAGCCGGGTTTGGGGTGGTGCGAACGTTGTCCCCGGCGATCCTCGCCGGGCTGTGATGTTGCTCGCCTTCGGCGAGCCGGATTTGGGGCGGTGCGTGCGTTGTCCCCGAGATTGGCATTAAGCGAGCGCCGTTCAGGTGTCACCGCGGTTTCCGAGAAGGAACTCTGACTCTGGCCGTGGGCGTCCGGCGCTTCCGCCATCGGTCGATTCCGTATGCTACATTGAGCAGTCTGAGAATCCGCATGTGGTCTGTGCCACAGCGGAAGTCGACTCCGTAAAGCAGCCGCTGCCCAGGACCTGTTCCGTAGACAGCTCAATCGTTCTCAGACGGGGTTTCCTGTATGGCCGTTTTTTGACGCGGTCATAGCGCTTGCTGTCGTTCGGTTTCATGCTGCACCCTTGCATTTGTCTCCGTGGAGTTGTCCGTGCCGCAGGTGCGCCGTGGCGCACAGGTAGGGAACGACTCCCCCCTCGTCTCCCATTTCCATCCACGCGTAGCCGGGGCAGTTGAGGCAGAGATGCCGTTTGTCGCACCGGCCGCATGGGCCTTTTCGTTCGACGCTCCTCTTTTCCACTTCAGTGTGTACCCCGCGCCACGCTTCCGCAAGCCCTTGCGCGCGGGCATCGTGTCCGATCGCTGCTGCCATGAGACATGGCTGCACGATGCCGTATGCAGTGATATGGCACGCGGAGCGTCCCGCACCACAGAAGTAGAGACGGCTGTCCTCGGGCCGTGACGCGGCACGGTCGCAGAGGCGGACCCAATCCTGTTTCCGGCCGGCCCCGGCAAAGTCTTTGCGTACGGCTTCTTCGGGGGAAAGCCTGAAGTCGAGGGGCGCCCGGTCGCCGTCAAGCCGCGGGAAGAGCGCGGTATCGTGCCGAAAGCGGACATCGAGCCTTGCGGCGAGTCGTTCCATGGCTTCCGATTCGTGGGCGTTGAGATTTGTCAGAATGGTCTTCAGGCTCAGCGGGACACCGCTTTCGGCCAACCGTCGCACAGCCCGCATGGCAGCCTCAAAGGAGCCGGGGCGCCGCGTGACCCGTTCGTACGTGTGCGCCGTTGCCCCGTACACCGAGACGTCGACGCACATGGGGGGGTACTCTTTCAGCAGCGCGAGTACTTCGTCGTCCAGCAACGTGGCGTTTGTGTAGACGCGTGTCAGGAGTCCGCTCTGTCGTGCATGCCGGTACACGTCGGCGAAATCGCGTCTCAGAAGCGGTTCCCCTCCCGTGAAACTCAGCTCAAGGCACCCCAGGCCGATCAGTTCGTCCACAATTTCCAGCAGCACATGGAGCGGCATTTCCTCCTGTCTCTGACTGTTGGCGGCCGGACCGGTGTAGCAGTGGACGCAGTTCAGATTGCAGCGACGGGTCAACTCGAGTTGCACCCGCAGCGGCACGTGAGCGTCCACGGCCGCCAGGCGAAAGGCCGCGAGGAACTCCTCAGTGCTCTGCTGCTCTAACGAAGACGTGTTCACAGGTTGTATGCGCGCACCTCCAGGGACGCTCAATCCGCCGTTTCTTCCCCGGCGATCTCGACCAACCCGGCCTCGCGCAGCTCCTCGACGAACTCGTGCACGTCCCTGCTTGCCGTGGCCTGGTCGACGTCGAAGCCGTCGAGGACCGTGTTCACCAGGTCGCTTTCATTGCAGGGCGTATCGAGGCGGCTCCAAATGAGTGCGGCCACGGGATCCAGGGCAAACACCTGTTGGCGCTCTGCCAGGTTTCCTTGAACTGGGACCAACAAAGTCTCTCCCGCGATTTCCCGCGTTACGACCGGCCCGGGTTTGACGTACTTGACATCTGTTGTCGACATTGCTCGTTTCCAGGTGTCCAGGTTAACGTTTCTGGTGGGGAGTGGTCATTTCCCGTTCGGCCCTTTCATCACCGTCGCCGGGTCCCCGAGCAGAATGAACGTGCCGGCCTGCTCCATGCCCTCCCCGCTCTTGTGAAACCGCTCAAAGGCGCCGATGACCGCGGGGCCGACTTCTGCCTCTCCGGCACCGTAACGCGTACGCAGGAACTCGCCGAGCAGCGAACACGAAGCGGAGTTGTATGCGGAGCCCGAGGGCGCCCAGACCGCTACGACCCCTCCGTCCGCGTGCCTGAGAAGGTGTTCCGAGAGGCTGGTATACCCGGGCACGCCGAACATGCCCAGCATACATGTCGCCGCGGTCATGACCGGCAACCGGCTGCCGTTGGCCAACGTCCCCACGTCGCCCGATCCGAAGATCCTCTCCACAGCCAGACTGGACAGGCTGGCGTGTCCGGCATACTGGAACAGACCGCAGCCGGCATTGAGTCCTTCCACAATCACTTCGCGCGCCTGCCCAGGTTCGAACTCCTCCAGATATGCCCGTTCGACCGTGCAACCCTCCGGCAGAAGCTCCGACAGCAACTCGCTGTCGAACGTGAATTCGCCACCGTCGTCGGGATCGTCCGCCGCCAGAAGCGCCCGTCGGCACCACTCGCCCTCCGGTGCTGCCTCGTAGGCGATCGTCTTCGCGACCATCGTCCGCAGTTCTTCGACAGTCCGGGCCGGGAGGCGCCCGATAGCGATCTCCGGCATGCCGTCCTCATTGAAGTCCGCGTACCAGTTGTCGGAGACGAAGAGGCCTTCGGGCGTCCATATGCGCTTGGCAGGGATGATGTTGTCGCTGCATCCCTGGATGTTCTTGTAGTCGTACGTTCCATCGCCGGCAAGCACCACGTACATGGGCTCTTCCTTCCAGCGTCTGTGCGCGTAGCTCAGAAACGACCGAATGGCATGTGGCGTGGCCAGCCCGTGCGAGAACTCGTCGTAAATGTCCTGCACGTCCACGACCGCAGCGCGCATTCCCAGGCCCCGCCGATGTTCCGCAAGCTCTTCGGCCGCGGTTTGCATGTTCGCGTCGCTGACGACCAGGTAGTCTGCAGCGTTCGATCTCGATTTGAGCCTCGACGGGCTATCGACCGTCACCTCCGGCCCGCGGGTGGCGCCGGCCTCCCAAACATAGTACTCGGCCTCGGGCGAAGCCGGAACGAAACTCACGCCATAGCCTTCACTCACACGGCTGACCCGAGTCCCCGTGACGACCTTCGGCATCCGGGGGTCCGTGACGTCCAGCACGTGGATCCGGCGCTGCTCGAACCCGCGCACCGTGACCACGCGATTCCCGTCTCCCCTTACGAGCAGTTCCCCGTCAACCGCTTCGTAGAGCCGGCTATAGGTAATGTCGAAACCATCCAGCAGCACCACGCTGTGGGGGATCCCCTCGTCCTGGATGGCGATCACTTCCACCTCGTTCGTGCCCTCCCGCAGAATCGTCTGGCTACAGACGAACTCCAGATCGTGGGCCGCCGTGCCTGTCCAGGCGCCTTCGCCCATTTCGATTCCATTCAAGACAATTCTCACGTGGTGTTCGCCGTCGATTCCGGAGCTGGAGGCGCCGCGCAAACGGATGCCAAGTCCGGCGTCGGCATCCCCCGGGGCCACGCCGTGGAGCTCCGCCGGGAAGCTCTTTCGGTCCATTCCGGGATAGCCGGCCACCAGGAAGTCCCACGTCCAGAAATCCTCCTCCGGTTCCAGGTACGCTCCGTTTAGCGGCATCACATCCTGTTCCACGTCCACCATGTCCACGAACGTCGCCCCATCGGGAGCAGGCCTGGGCCGGCGGCTCCAGCGTTTGCCCATCCGCTTTCCCTTGCCGCGAGCCAGACGGTAGACGTTCAGATCTGAGTACAGACTGTCGATGTCTTCTCCGAAGAAATACAATCCCGCACCGCCCTTCGCGGGAGCGTAGGCCGTCTGCCGTCCTCCGCACGTGAGCTGCACCCACCGTCCGCCGATCAAGATGCGGGCCAGCCTCTCATGCATCCCCGCACTGGAAGCCAGTTGGGCCGCCGACAGGTAGTATGCACCGGTACCCTCGGTGAAGAGCTTCAGGGCGCTGACGCGCGCTTCTCGCTTTGCTCCCGCGCGGATACGGTCACGTTCCTGTCTTCCTGGCATGACGGCGTCGGGACTGTGACGCCGAAGCGGACGTGGTACACGCGTGTATTCCGCCCTGGGAGACACGCTGCCTCGGGGAGAGGATGGTGGCGATGCAGCCGAAGTAACCTGGAACATTGCGGCCTGCCGTTTTCCCCGCGGTGTCACCCGATACGGCCCGTACCGGTTTCGTTTGCCGCTTGCCTCGATCTCGACAATTCGGTACGTGTGCGATTTGCCCGGCGCCGCGGTCGGGTCGACCAGCCGGTACGTTCCGCCCTGCGGCGAACAGATCAGCCCCGGCAGGAACGAGCGTCCCACCTGCGTCCACCCAACGCCTGCATCGCCCTGGCGCAGCACCTGGAACCCGACCGTGCCGACCTCGCTCTCGGTCCGCCACACCACGGCCACTTTTTCGGCATCATCGATCTCGGCCTCGACGTCGGTGATGACGGCGAACGTTGGTTGAGGTTCATCCATGACCGTGACGGCGTCAAAAGCCATGTCGCTGTTCCAGAACGAACCCGTCTCTCCCCAGAACCTGATCTTGACCGAGCTCTCGCCACCGTAGGCCGAGAGATTGACCTTGGCCTGGCTCCAGGGGTCGCTTTCGTTTTCGTGCTGCTCGCCAACCAACGTCCAGATCCCTTCGGCCCACGATGAACCGCCGTTGGTACTCACGTCGACACGGAGTACGCCCATGTTCGCCCCGCACATGTGGTAGTAGAACGACAGGACGGGATCGCCCACGTCCGAGAAATCGAACGTGGCCTCCAGTCCGGCGGTTTTGTACGGGTAGCCCGTGCCTTCTCCGGATGCTTCGATGTAGAGGTACCAGGATCCGTCGTGGGCCGAGGTTGGGCCCGTGTCGCCGGATGCCGTGCTGTAGTTGGCGCGCGTCCAGTCGAGATCGTCGCCGGTTGACTGTGACCAGCTCCCGAGCCCGGATTCGAAACTCTCCTCGTAGTATGTGCGCGTGCCCACAAAGAACGAGGACGCCAGCGTGTCGGACTGGGTGTCCGGGTTGGTCACGACCACGTTCCATTCGCCGAGTGCGGCGCCCGTAAGGTCAAACAGGACGACGATCGTTTCGGGGCTCACTTGTTCGGCTTCGCCCTCGATGTCCGATTCGCCGCTCTTTGTGAGCTTAACGTTGGCGCCAAGCTGGAAGCCGGACCCGGAGACGGCGATCCAGACCTCGTTTGTGCCAAAGGGCGGCGAGGTGGCGGTCACGCTCGGCGCGGCGCCCGACACGGTTGCCGGGCCGCCGTCGATGAACAGCGAATACCACTGTTCTTCCCCGGTAAGGTCTCCGTCGTGGTCTACCGTCACCGTGTAGCTGCCCGCTGCCGGTGACGAGATGTAGACCTGCTCCACATTGTCCACGTCGTTCTCGCCGGTGGTGGCGGGATCGGAGGGGTTCGTTCGATCCAGGACATAGGGGCTGTACGTCGGGCTCCCCCCCGGACCGGTGACGACGAGGTCGAGGTCGTTGACGAGCTTGGACGTGGTGTCGTCATGCGCCGTGCTGGCCGTGCCCGGGGGGTCGGTCCAGCACACGGTCACGCGGATCGGGTCCGCTCCGTTCCAGGTGAACGTATACGAGTCGGTCGCATTCGCCGTGGTCAGGAGTCCTTCAACGACCTTCTGGTTTGCCGGGCTGTCGTAGTACGCCTTGATGTGATCGGCGGCAGCCTCGGTGTCCATCAGTCCCCACCCGCTGGCGTAGTCGGGGCCCGTGTCGTAGGACGAATGCACGCTGCTGTCCAGATCGTCCGCGGTGTGAATGATCAGCCCCTTGAGCGTGCTCGCGCGCATGGCGTGCCCAGGGAACAGGTCGTCGAAGTACTCTGCCAGCAGCACGGCCGAACCGCATGCGTTGGGCGTTGACATGCTGGTGCCGCTTGACCAGTCGTACGAGTCGTTGTCCGGCGTGTACGTCGAGTAGAGGCTCACCCCGTTGGCCACCACGTCCGGCTTGATCCGCCCGTCGTCAGCCGGCCCCCAACCGCTGAAACTCGACATGGTGGCGTTCGCCGTTGAGCGCGAGCCGCCCGAGACGGCGTCATTCACGGCGCCGACGGTGACGATGTTCTTCGCCACGCCGTGGGTGGCAACGGTGTCGTAGCCGCTCTCGTAGACGCCGTCTCCGAGCGTGTCCGTCGAATCATCGTAGGTCTTACTGTTCCAACTCGAGCCACCGTCCGTCGAGTAGTACACGGTGTCGCCGTTTGCAGGATCGTCGTTACGGTCGTTGCCGGCCGACTTGAAGGGCAGGTAGTAGGGTGAATAGTAGACGATCTGGTCCCAATCTTTCGCATCGCTGTTGTACTGGCCGAAGCCGTCCTCATCCTGCCCCCACGTCGCGTAGCGTGACCAGTGCCATGCGTAGCTCGGCTCCGTGGCCCAGTCCGTCCAGGTCCAACCCGAGATGCTGCCGTAGGAGTGGTTGGACACCGGGATCTTCCCGGACTCCCCTGGATAGGAGGACGCCGCCGAGGCCATCTCGGCGATATCGTAGTCCCATCTATACGACGAGACGTCGACGCTGGGGGCCATGCCCAACGCGGAAGCGTCGACACCGGCGGCCGCGATGGTGCCGCCGACGTGCGTGGCATGGTAGTGGGCTGACGACCCGTCCTGGACCGTGACGCGGCTGCCGAACTCCTGGTGTGTGGACAGAACGGCACCGCCGTCCCATACCCCCACGGTCCACCCACCGCCGTTCAGGTTGTACGGCGCCGTGTTGCGAACCTGGTCGGCCGCCGTGGAAATCGCGGCGTTGACGTTGTGCGTAATATAGTAGTACGGCCTGCCCTCACGGATCGCCATCAGCTCGATCAGGCGCATCCCATCGTCATGGCGCACGGGCAGCCCCCGCACCCGGGCCCACTCGACAGCCTCGAGCTTCGCCGCCTGGGCGCGCGTCGCGGCTTCCAACGCGAAGGCCGTTCGTTCCGCCTTGTCGCTGAACAGGGCCGGCTCCTGAGCCGGGGAAGCCGCCACCAGGCACAAGGCCGCGGCGGCAATCGGAACCGGATATACACGTCTTGTCACAGCACCTGTCGCTTTCATCAGACCTCCTCCCATTATCCACTACGTCAATCGCGATGCTACCGTTCGCGTCCGCAAGAGTCAACGTGATCGGGCTCCGTCACAGCAATTCTCATTATGGCCACGCCCCTGCCGCCTTGTGCGGCAGGAGCGTGGCCATAATGAGAATTGCTGGCTCCGTCATCTATCACTGGGCACTCTGCAAGTGCAGCAGAATCAGAGACGCACCCTCTTTCACCCTGAAAGGAGCAGTTACCGGTAATCCGTGATCTGTAATCTGTGTGGCATAAGGACTTCCGGTGTTCACTCGCCGCACCCATTCCCGCGCGCTTCGCTTCGCGCCAAGTCGTTGGTTGCCACCGATTACCGATCACCGACTACCGGTCACTGCCGTTTCTAGGTTCGCCGCAATGGCCCTGGTCAGGCTCGGGGGCTCTTCGACCCCGACGAAAAGAACACAGGCCGGACTGCTAATCCGGCCCCATACGGCGAAAGAAACTCCTCATTGCTATACTGTCGCGCTTTTCACCCTTTCCGCCTTTCAGCCTTTCAGCATTTCAGCGTTTCAGTTTTTCAGCTTTTTCCCCAAGACGATCGTCGCGATCTCCTCAATGTCGCTGTCGGTGAGTGCCGTGCCGGATGGCAGGCACAGGCCGCGTGCAAACAGGTCTTCGGACACTTTGCCGCCAACCACGCGGTATGCCGGCCCCGGTTGCTTCGGTTTTGCAAAGACCGGTTGCAGGTGCATGGGTTTCCAGACCGGGCGGGCCTCGATGTTGTGTTCCTCGAGTTCCAGACGTATGTCTTTCGGTGTCACTCCGAACGCATCGGAGTCAATCAGGACCACCGTCAACCAGCGGTTGGACCGGCCGTGATCGGCTTCCGGCATGAACTCGATTCCCGGCCGTTCTCCGAGTAGATCCCGGTACATCTCACAGATTTCACGCTTCCGGCGCACGCGTTCAGCGATCACCTGCAGCTGTCCGCGGCCGATCGCGGCCACGACATTGCCCATGCGATAGTTGTGACCGATTTCTTCGTGCTCATAATGCGGAAACGGTTCGCGCGCCTGCGTGGCCAGTTTGCGCGCATGATCGATCAGCCGCCTGTCGTGCGACGCCAGCATCCCCCCGCCCGAAGTCGTAATGATCTTGTTCCCGTTAAACGAATACACCGCCGCCCAGGCCCCGTAGCCGGCGTGGCGCGTGTCGGGTGGCGGGTGTGATGTGTCGACGCCTGCGGTCGCCTCCCATTTCAGCTTTTCAGCTTTCAGCTTTTCAGCTTTCAGCGTTTCAGCGTTTTCCCCTTTCAGCCTTTCAGCATTTTCCCAATACCTCGCACCTACTGCCTCGGCCGAATCGCAGATCACGGGCACGTCGTACTGCTCACAGATTCTCGCGATCCGGGGGAGGTCGCAGCACTGGCCGTAGAGGTCCGTGGGAATGACGGCGAGCGGCAGGCGGTCGTTCCGCTCGCACCGCTCGAGCTCCTCGGCGAGGAGCACCGGGTCCATATTCCACGTCTCCCGATCGCAGTCGATGAAGGTGATGTCGCAGTCTTCGAACGTTGCCGGCGACACGCTTCCGATAAACGTCAGCGAGGATGCCAACACCAGTGGGCGTTCACTCCCCGCACTCCGCATTGCGCGTTCCGCACCGTGCTGAAGCAGGTTCTTCAGCGCCAGGTGCATGGCCGCCGTTCCGCTGGACAGCGCCACGCAGTGGGGGATGCCGGTGTACTCCGAGAACTCTCGCTCAAAAGCATCCACCATCGGCCCCAGCGGAGCGATGAAGTTGCTCAGGAACGCCTCCCGCACCAGCCCTTCTTCAATCCCGCACATATGCGGCGGGGACAGGTATATGCGTTGCTTCTTCATGAAATGCCTATGGGGGAAAATGCTGAAAAGCTGAAATGCTGAAATGGAGAGGAAGCGTTTGCCCGCAGATTACGCAGATAAACGCGGATGGAGAGTACTGCATCGGTGTCGATCTGCGTCTGCAGTCTTCAGTGGGCCGGATTTGCAATCCGGCCGAGAGAACGTGGAGCATGCCAGGAGAGTAGCCCGACCTTGGTCCGTTCGTTCTCGACAACATGCTCAACTTTCTCCCGGCCGGATTGCAAATCCGGCCCACTGAAAGCACGCCAGCTTCAACCCTTCTCCTCATCTGCGCCCATCAGCGTCATCCGCGGGCAGTCGCTCCCGTCGAGCTTTGCATGCCATAGCAGAATGATTGACAGCAGAATGACGAGGTTCACTTGAGCATTGAACATTTCCCCCTCCCCTTTTCAGCTTTTCAGCCTTTCAGCTTTTCAGCATTTTCCCCCCACTTCCCAGTGTCCCCCCTTTGCCGGGCCCACATGGCGTATTCTGCCCGCTTCCTGCAGTCGATTCGTGTGCTTGATCACGGCGCGCTTGCTGATTCCAAGCTCTGCGGCGATATCTGCGGTGGAGATGTGCGGGTTCCCCTTCATGAGCACTACGATGCGCTCGGACGTTTTCGGTGGACTTTTCGGTGGACTTTTCGGTGAACTCCTCTCCGCAGTATTTGTCGTCGCCTGACTCCCGTGAAAAGTGACCGAAAAGCTGTACTCGTCAAAGCTGAACTCGGCGGGCTGCAAACCCGCTTCGGCGAGTGCTTGATTGATTCGGAGAACCCCGGTACCCATTTTCTCGGCATAAGGTGTCCGCATCAGGAGCGAGGCGATCACTCGATTCCGCGTGCGACTGTACTTGCCGAAGTCTTCGGCGCGGAGCCACGGAACGAGACCGCCGGGGTTGGAGACCATAATCCGATCCCGGAAGATCTCGACCATGACATCACCCGACACGTCGGAGTAATCTCGATGCATGACCGCATTCACCACCGCTTCACGCAAAGCCGGCTCAGGGTATTGCGGCACTTCCGTTCGTTCCAGCGACGTGATGTCGTAGCGCACATCGATGTGCTGGAGAACGTAGTTGACGCACTCCCTGATGTTGCCTGCGATGCCTTCGCTGAAGACCTTGCGGTCCAGAATGGTCGCCTTGCCGTTCTCGGAGCACCTCGAGATTGGCCAACACCTCATCGATCGGGAGATCGGTCTTCAATCCGGCCGCATCGAGGTAGGCACGAACCTTCGGCGGATCCACATCCCGGCTCAGATCGAATTGCTCGCATACCTGTTCGTCGAAGCGCAACCTCCCCGAGCGAAGGCCCATCGCGAACACCCCATCCCGGTTGAGCTTCTGCGATTTGGACCCATGCGCATGAAGAAGCCGTCGGAGCAGGCGTGCGGCTTGTCCGGGCTCTCAGCTATGTCAACGACGAGCACGTTCCCCATCGCAACCAACTCGACGGGGATCGGCGGGTCGCAATTGCGGGCCGCGTCTTGGATTTGCGATTTGAGGCGGTTGTCGATCTGAATCCCGACAACACGTGCATCGTCCGTGACCCCCAGAAGCAGCTTCCCCCCGGAAGCGTTGGCGAATGCCGTGAGTTCCCGTGCAATTGAGCGATCCGGCCGCTCCTTGAACTCCAGAAAAAGCCCTTCCCCTTCGGACAGAATGAACGCCAGTTCCTGGTCAGTCATATCGAAGAAACGCGCCTACCGCGGAAGCTCTGAGAAGCCTTGGGGAAAATGCTGAAAGGCTGAAAAGCTGATAAAGAGAGGGGGACGTGTGTCTCCTTCAGAGACCGTTCATCTCGACCGAAGCTCATTCTGCTGTCAATCATTCTGCACGCAGATGAACGCGGATGTGTTGTCTCATCTGCGCCCATCAGCGTCATCCGCGGGCAGTCCCTCCCGTTGGGCTCCGCGCGGGTACAGCAGAATGATTGACAGCAGAATTGTCACTTGAACATTGAACACTGAGAATTGGGCATTGAACATCTCTCCCCTCCCCATTTCAGCGTTTCAGCGTTTCAGCTTCTTCCCCAAGGCATTTCAGCGTTTTCCCCCAGCTCTCTCCCCATTTCAGCATCTCAGCTTTTCAGCCTTTCAGCGTTTCAGCTTTCCCCTCCCCCATCCCCACGCGATGCCCAGATACTCGTGAATCACCTCATCCGTCATCGCGATCGTTTCCGCCTTGGGGTACATCAGGTCGGGGGTGAAAGGTCTCTCCGCGTCACCGCGTCCGAACGTGTCCATGGGGGCGGGGATCGGGTCCAGGCCGGCTTGCTTGAACAGCATGATCGCGCGCGGCATGTGCAGCTCGGAGGTGGCGACGTAGAAACGGTTCGTTCCGAGGATGTCCCGCATCAGCCGTGCTTCCGCGCGTGTGTCGCGCCCGCCGAGCACGGGGACGAGAGTCTCGGCTTCCACCCCCAGAAGTGTGGCCAGCTCGTCCAATGCGCGGCGCACTTCTTCGGGATCTTCCGGTCGTCCCACCAGCATGAAGATGCGGCTGTTGGGGATTTCGCGATGCAGGCGGACTCCTCCGACGATCCGATGCAGGTACGCCGAATGCAGGCGGCTATCGATGGGGGCGTCCCGCATGGTGAAGCCTCCCCCCCCGAGGACGACAATGTTCGTCACGCCGGGCGTCACGGTCGTTGTAAGCGGATACCGCGATACCAGCGTGCGACGCAGAACACTCGGCAGTTTCGGATACCCGAACAGCAGCAGGACGAGCAGGCACAGGGCGATCCAAAGACGTGGCCGCCGTCTGTGCAGCAATGCGATCAATGCGCAGATCGCCGCGAGGGTCAGCGGGTTGAAGAGCGGCGCGACAAGTTTCTTGAGAAAGAACTCCATTCGACCTGCTGCAAAGCCTCAGGGGGACGTACTGCGGTACGCCGGGAAGTAGTCCATCGCGGGGTCAACGCCTGCCGCTTCGCAGATCTCCGCATACAGTTTCGGTTGGAACACATGCTTGGACACGTAGAACTGCCGGCGAAGGTCTGAGAACCTCGCTTTGAAGCGGAAGAGGGCGTCCGCCTGAGAACCAACGCCGCCACCAAGGTGTACGCAACCGATGCCATGTTCCTGCGCGAAGCGTAGGGCTTCGAACAGAACCACGACTGCCGCGCAAGTCTTGCTGGAGGCAGGATCCTCCCTGTCCGTGCCGCTGAAGTGGTAGTGGAGCGCTGCACGGTCGTAGAGGAACATGGCGGCGCTGAGAACGCGGCCTTCGAACTCGGCCATCAGGAGGATGCTCTGTGACGGCAGTTTCTGGAACGTACGACAGAAGAAGCCCTTTGGGAGAAAATAGAACGCCGAGGCCTGTGCGTGTCTCATGGACCTGGTGTAGACTTCAACAAACTGTTCGACATCCCGGTCGGATGAACCCACCCGAACGGAAACGCCCATCCGTAATCCCCGTCGGTAGTCTCGTCGAGCGTTTTTCGAGGCATTTGCCAGGATATCGTCGAAGGGGATGCTTGTGTCAACGCAGACAGTTTCGCCGACGTAGACAGGGTCTCGCCCAATCTGTCCGATCCTGTGATTGCCGAGAAGCGAGTGATATCGGCAGAACTCCGTCACGATCTTCTGTTCCCGGGCGACCGTGTCGACGCCGCTGTAGGCATGGCGAAGAAACTCGATATCGTCGGTACTGCTGACCGGCCCTCCGTACCCGTATTCGCTTGTCGTGTCGCTTAGCTCTTCGAAGCCGGGCACGGGTATGGTCCGCCTGCGATACGGAAGGAGAAAGACCTCGCCGTTATCCTCATAGACGATAGCTTCGGACTCTCCCTCGGTGACCAGATCGAACGGGGCCGAGTATTCCGGCGTGAGATAGACGTCGGACGTTCTCGCCTTGCGGAGTGTTTCGTGCCAGCGCGGGTCGTCTGCTCGGAGAATGTCAATCATGGCGGTCCAGCTCGTCCAGCACATGCCGAATCCGAGAGAGATCGGCTCGTGTACAGCGATAGTCGACCGGTAGGGTGAGAAGGCACTTGGCGGTTTCGTCCGCTGCACGATATGCCGGCGGCATATCGTGCAGCTCAATTGGCCAGTGAATGGGGGCGAAGATGCCCCGGTCGATGAGGCCACGGCGGACGGAATCGCGATGTGCCTGGTTTGGGAAACGCAGTATCGGGTTCCATGGATGACGTCCCTGAGGCGGCAAAACAGAGAACGTCTTCGGCGGGTGGCCCCGCAGATCCTCAATCATACGGCGTGCGTTCTCATGACGTCGCTCAAGCAGTCCCGGGACATCGAGTTGGCGAAGGTCATCCGCGCTTTTGGTGCTGACACCCGCGAGGGGTTGCTGCTCGAGGTCGTGCTCGGCTTCCCTGAAGATCGCCAGGAATGCGTCCTTGTCCGGATTCTCTCCCCGCAGGTAGGCGTGCTTCAGTTGTGACGCGCGCGTGAATCTACCGTGCAGAGACTCCGGTAGGGGAGTGCCTATGGCAGGCAGTCGATGGCCCTTTGGCGACACGACCCAGGCACCATCAAATACGGGAAGCGACTTGCGAACGGACGCGAACGCGTAGTCCGCCTCCTGAATAGCCGCCAGCTTCGGCATTGGACTGTGGGTGTGGTCCTGGACAAGCAGCACGTCCGGGTGCGACTGCTGCCAATTGCGCCAGATGTCAAAGGTCCGTAGCCCGAAGTAGTCGACGGCGAGCACCAGATCACCCGCCAGTGCGTGAAGCGTCTCCCACTCCGGGTGCGGAAGAAGGGGAGAATCCATATAGACCGCCACGGGACACGTATTGCGGAGGGATCGCAGCACGTCCGGACAGAAGTAGGCGGGTACATGGATTCGGCGTGGCCCATGCGCCGGCCGGCAGCAGAGGGCCTGGAGCACCATCCGTCCCGTCGCCAGCCATTCGACCTCCCCAAGGTAGGAGAAACTGTCGCGCGCGCCGGCGACCCGTGGCGGAGACTTCAGCCTGGCGAAGAACGAGCCGATCTCCCTATTGGCTCTGATTGCCTCTTTCGTTGCCATCCGCTACTGCTCTCCCGTTGGTGTCGCGTGATATCCGGTCTGCGGGGAGCTACTCTCCCTCAGTCGACGTGCGACAGGCCCAGTTCCCCGGCGCCACGTCAATGTGATCCGCTTCCGCTTCACGCTGGTAGTCCCCGGCGTCCGGCAGAGCCTCGAATTCATGCTTCAGGATGGCAACGCGAAGGAGGTCATAATGCTGCCCGTCCCGATAAACCTGTTCACGCAGGACACCTTCGACCTGCCAACCGCATTTCTCGACGTATGCACGGTAGGATCCACGGTTGAACTGGAGAATGTCGGTCCAGAGCCGGTTCAGACCAACGTCGTGGAACGCATAGGCCATGAGCGTCATGATCGCGTCTCTACCGTAGCCCTTGCCGCGCACGCTCTCGGTGCCCAGCTTGACCGCGGTCAGCGCGTGCCGGCTCTGCCAGTCGATATCCCACAGCCCCGTAACGCCGATGGTCTCTCCCTCTTTCGTGTCCACCATGAAGCGTTGTGTCCGGGTGTCGCCTAGGGAACGCTCAAACCACTGCTTTTGCTGTGCCAGCGAGACCGGGAAACTCCACCCCACCACGAAGTGTGAGATCGTCGGATCGTTCAGCCACGTCACCAGATTCGGGAGGTCGGACTCTTCGACAGCCCTCAAAACGACAGACTTGCCTTCAATCATGGACGCGTCTCCTTGTTGTTTTCAGTTTGTCTTGCGGTTGTATCCGAAACTTCGCCGTTGTTGCGCCACAGTCCCAGGTCATCGACATCGCTGACGTTTTGCGTGGTGTGGACACCCCTGGCGCGAAAGACCTGCAGCGTCGTGAGGACCAGGATTCTGACGTCGAGAAGAAAACTCAGATTCTCGACATACCACACGTCCAGTTCGAAGCGTTTGCTGAAAGGCAGGTCCTGCCTGCCGCGCACCTGTGCCCAGCCGGTGATTCCGGGTTTGATCTCCAATCTCCGACGATGCCGTGGCGTGTAGCGGCTGACATATTGCAGCAGCAACGGACGGGGGCCTACGAGGCTCATCTCTCCCCGCAGGACGTTCACGAGTTGCGGTAGTTCGTCCAAGCTCGTCTTCCGCAAGAAGTGTCCCAGGCGTGTGAGCCTCCGATCATCGGGAAGCAACGCGCCGTTCGCGTCGCGTGCGTTGGTCATGCTGCGCAGCTTGAGCAGCTCGAACGGGCGTCCCTCCAGTCCGGCGCGCTGTTGACGGAAGAGCACGGGGGAGCCGTGCAGGCCGCGAACCATCGCGGCGAGCACCAGGTAGACCGGCGCGAACACGACGCAGGCTACGCTGCCGCACACGATATCAAGGGCGCGTTTGCCGTACAAACGATACATAGACATGGTTCAGACCGTGGACAGAAGCACATTTTCGAGCTGCCCGACAAGCAGGCCGCGGTCGTAGTGAGTTTCGGCCAACTGTCGAGCCGCGCGACCCATCCGCTCACACTCGCCCGAATTCTCAGCCAGCCGTACGAGGACCTCGGCGAACTCGGCCGGTTGCTGCGGGCTGCAGCTCACACCCGCACCGCTGTCACGCAAAACGTCGGCCTTCCATCCACCGTAGTTGAGTACAACGGGCAGACCGGCCGCCAGGAAGTCGAAGAACTTGTTGGCGGAGTTGGCGGCCAGGTGGGGGCGGTCCGCGACGGACATGAGACCCACGTCGGCGCCGGCCAACAGCCCCGGCATGTCTTTCTTGGCAATGGGATCGTAAAGGATGGCTGAGCGAATGCCCTCTTGCCGGATGCGTGCGGCAAGATGGTCGCGCAGCCTGCCCCGCCCTACGAGAGCGACCAGGATGTCTCCGGCATCGCGTGCATCCAGGCACTTCGCAACATCCAGAAGATAATCCAGGCCATTCACGAGCCCCATCGCACCGGGATGGATGCATACAAACTCCCCGTCCCAACCGTAGCGTCTGCGTGTCTGCGTACGCTCCTCACGGCTGCCGAACAGGGCATTGTCGCTGCAGTTCGGAATGACGGAGATCTTCTCGGGGGGTACCCCGTGGCGCTCGATCATGCGCTTCATGTCCGGCGACAGCGCCACGATGTGGCTTGAGGCCGCGTACACGCGCCGGGCCATGCGAAAGGCCATCCAGCGCAGAACCAAGTTCCGCAGCGCCCCCAGAGCGATGGGGACCTCGGGCCAGACGTCTCGCACTTCGAACATCAGGGGCACACGATGGTGTGCGGCCACTTTTCGACCGATCTCGCCAACCGTCAGGGGAGTGGAGCTTGCAAAGACGACGTCGGGATTCCGGCAGGCTTTGCCCGTACGGACCGCCCAGCGCATGTAGGCGTGGAAAGCCAACAGCCGGCGGGAATAGGACATCCGGTGTCCGTAGCGAACCGGTGCCCGATGGATGACGATGCCGGCTTCGCGCGCAAGTTCGATGTCCGCATCCGCCGCGCCTTCGGTGTGGCCGCACAGCAGCGTAACGTCATGCCCTCTCTCCACCAGCAGGCGCCCATTCTCGTACGGGCGCGAGCCGCTTGAACTATGCGGGCCCGAGAAGTGCTGCACAATGTAGAGGATGTTCATCGTATCACGCACTGCCCGAGAGCATCTTGCTCCGCAACCAGGCCCACTCCAGGCGTCTTCGCTCTCGCGGCAACAGGCGGTGCACCCCGCCCTGTGCCTTCTTCATGTGATCGAGAAGCGTACCCACCGGGACGAACCAGCCGTTGCGCGCCGACAACTGCTCGACAAGCGAACGGACATCGTCTCGGACCTTGCCGTCACGAACGAACTCGTAGGCGAAGTGCGTGTACACGATGCATGCCCCTCGCTCGCGCTGGAGCCGGTCTTGATTCGCCGGTGACAGCAGTTTGCAGAAGGCATCGGCGTCGCGTCCTTCGCTGGAAGCAAACCACGCGTTTACAAAGGGGCGTTGCGGGTCGTAGTAAGGCATGAACGGGCATTTGCGGAGAACGTTGATGTTGTTGTACACGAAACTGCGGGCATAGCGGACTTTGGCTTTGCACATATCTCCCCAGAAGTAGGGGGTGGATTCCACGTGGCCGTTAGAACGCCGCCATGTTCTGAACCGAGTCGTGATGCCGTACGCCCAGCGTGCCGTGCCCGACACTCTGGCGTCGTGATAGTACATGGCTTCCCTGTTCCCGAAGTGGTTTGCGTACACGATACCCTCGCTGCCGAAAAGCTCTTCGAAACGAGCCAGAGCCGCTGCGATTCGGTCCCGTGGGTTGTTGCCGAAAGACGCCCCGTGATAGCCGATTTCAAACCCTTCATCGCGCAGTTGCCGCAGCCACTCCAGATGCTCGGAGTCTTCACAGGAAGGGCCTGCCCAACGTGGGCCTTCCGGATCGTCGAACGGCCAGACGGACTTTGTCGTACGCAAACCGCAGTCGTGCAGCAGTTCGTAGATCGGAATGATTCTGTGCAGTTTACCGCAGTCGGTGTCGTCAAATACGGTAAAGGCAAAGTCTTTGCCCTCGGGCCACTCGACGGCAGTCGACGATGGTTTTTTTTGGGGAGACTTCCTCATGTGCGCACGGATCAAAACATGTAGTCAAGGCGACTGCTGTTCAGGCTTTCTTCGCCAGAACGTGAACCGAGGTCGTGCAGACATCCTCCGGGGTCAGGTGGCGGTAGTCGTCGTGGAGCGGAAGATCGGAAAGTGCGGCCAGCGACTCCGGGGATACGTGTGCCTGCCACTCAACGATTTCGAAGCCGCTCTCGCCGATCAGATTTCTGTACGACGAAGCCCGCCATCGGTTCTGGTGACAGAAGCAGGTGTTGTATCTTGCGTAAGCCTCCTTGGAATAGCGCAGGAAATGTACGGGAGGGATGGTGACGTCGCCATGCGAGTACATGTCACTCAGGTCGATCAAGTGCAGCATGTAGCCGTTGGGGCGCAGCACCCTCTGCGCTTCGGCCATCAGTCCCGGTAACAACTCCGCGGATACGTGCTGAAGCACCAAGTTCGAGAAGAGGATGTCCACGGACCCCGTGGGGAGCCCCGTCTCTCGTGCATCCTCAGGGGCATGGTAGCGTATTCGTGCCGTTTTCAGAAGAGACTCGGCTGTGGCGCCTGCTGCCAGCAGGTCTGACAGGGCCGCAATTCGCACGGTATCGAGCCCAAGCTTCGTGAGAGGAGATCCTGCTGGCGTGGGATTGCTTTGCCGCGCCAAGTCCACGAGTTGCCGGGCAGCCGTCAGAAGCAGGTCTTGTCGTAGCAACCGTGAACGATCGTAGGTTAGGCAGCTTTCATGCCCACAGGCCCAGAAGACGAGAGGCAGTACCGGCACCCAACCAGTACCGAGTTCAAACAGACGCCGCCTCGATACGGATTGATCAGCGGAAGCCAGCAGCTCCAGGTGATGAATGGCCGCCTTGACCTTGTCATGGACGGAGAAGCCGCGAAGCTGCCCGCCAAGGCGCTGTCCCAGGTAGTAGAGCTGCTTTCCTCCCGGCGTGCGGGCCAGCATACGCTGGATCCGGGCTTTGGTAGTCCATCTCACGCGTCTTTGGTCCGCACCGTACTGCGGCGGAGAGCCTCTACGTCCGCCGGAGAGTCCAGCGCCGCACCGAGATCAACCGTGCAGAGGGCGCGCATACCCGTATGAGTGGCGTCGAAACACGCGTACCGTCCCAGCCGGTCCATGCGCGGATGCAGGTCGCACGACCAGTGCCGGTCCGCGCGCAGCGATGCGAACTTCCTATAGGTCTTCACCCGGGCAATCTCGTATCGCGTCCGCGTGTCCATGTGAAAGAGATTCAGCGTCTGCACGCGGAAGCGGTCGGGGTAGGTATCGGTCACAAACCAGTCACCGCCCGGAGCGAAGGAAGGGTGTCCGTCCGAGTTGAACGCTCCGGCGCCCACTCGTTCCCAGGCATCAGGATCGCGGTCGTCGAACAGCACGTAGCCATCGTCGCCCTCCGCGGTACGGCAATAGACCAGGAGCTCATCCGCGTTGCGCCACGCCAGGTGAGACGCCATCTCGCGGTGTTGGAAGACATGAATGTCCCTGCCCTCGATGTCGGACGTTACAAGTCGCGACCAGCGTTTGCTGCGATCGCCCCGGATCCAGCGATGCAGGAAGGCGAAGCGGTTGCCGTCCGGGCTGAAGACCGTGTGGCTGAAGAAGTGGAAGCAGTCCTGCATGGTGGGCTCGTCGGGGATGAGCGCGGCCACGTGTGCTACGGAGAACAGGAAGCGTACCTGGCCCGTCTGCATGTCTACAGCGTACATCCCGTCGTTTTCGGGACGTTGGTTGCCCAATTCGACGTCGTCGTCCAGGTTGAGGTAACCGTAGCCCGGCATGTAGTGCTCGACCCGGGCAAAGCCGTAGGAGACACCCCACTTTCCATCCGCGCTGACTGAACCGACAGCCCGCGGAACGGTACGGGCGGGGCTGCCGTCTACGGGGGCAATCCGGGCAACGGCCGTGCCGTCTTCCCGGTCATTGTAGACAATGGCGTCGGTCGTCCCGAGCCACTGCGCCTTGCAGCCCTGGTGCCAGTTCCAGGCGTGGGTTTGCGCCAGCGCGTGCCAGTCGGTCAGGTGGTCGCCGTCAAAGAAGCCCACGGTGAGAACGTCGTCCCGCAGCGGCATGCGCAGGGGCACGCCGCAATCGTACCCGCAGCCGATCAACTTCGTATTGTCGGGCGAAAAGGGTGTGTGGTCGTGAAAACCGAAGAAGTAGCCCTCACGGGCGACGATGGGATAGGCGCTCTTCTGTGCCGGCACCGGCACGACGTCGAACAGGGCTTGGTAGCAATTGCGAACCCAGAGCTTCAATCGCGGGTTGCGCTTGAGCACCCCATAGATCGCCGATTCCAGCCGGTTCACCTGGATCTCCCCGCCGCCCGTTCACCGTCGTACACGCCGAAATCGGCAAGCAAGGGATCGACCTCACGGTCCAGCGCCTCACTGCTGAAGTGTTCCGCGCAGAGCGCCCTTCCATTCTTGCCGACCTCAACCGCCAGTTCCCTGTCGTTCATCAGCAACAAGAGGTGCTCCTGCAACTCCTTCCAGTCATTCGCGCGGAAGAAGTGCTTGCCGTGCTCTCCCGGTATGCCTTCCAGTCCAAGGGTTGTCGAGATGAGTGCCTTTCCGGACAGCATTGCCACAACAGACTTCAACTGGATGCCGCTTCCCTTGACCTGGGGATTCACGAATACGCACCCCTTGCCAAGGAACTCACACTCCGAGTCCACAAACCCCAGGCCATGAACGCCGATGCCCTCGTCGGTGAAGGGCTCCGTGTTCCTGCCGCCGATGACCAACCTGCAATCGCCACGCGCTTCATGGACGGGCATCCAGCAGTTTCCCATGAACTTCCGGAGTCCGTCACCTTTCAACAGATCGGCAGAGCCCAGCGACAGCACTGTGTCGATGTCGCCGCCTTCTACTGTCTCATATCGGGTCGCATCTACGGAGACCCTGAAGACTCCGTCAGTATCGTGCCTGTACAGCTTCCTGTACCTGTCCGCATCTTCCCTGGTTATCGTCCAGAACCTGCTTGCGCTCATGAGGGCTCTCTTTTCCAACCTCACGATCTTCTTCGTTTCGATGCGCCAGGCCAATCTCCGAAGGTAGTTGCCCTCTTCTCGGAAGTAGCTGAAGGCCTCGCCAATCACATCGTGTGAGCGGACACACGTAGGGATGGTCTTGTCAAAGCGCTCGATCGTCTCAATAAGGCAGGATGGGGCAACCCCTTCAAATGCTACACTGACAAGGTAATTGTCCTTCTGATAGCCTTCAATGATGTCGATGATCCTGCGCCTTACTTGCCTCCTCCTGTACTGAAAAGAAACGGCCGGATGCGGCGAGAAAAGGCTCAGAAGGAATCGCAACCATCTCTTCGGCCTGCTGGCGGGGACATGTGTCCATCCGAGGTTGCAGCTTTCCCATTCCTCGGCACACTCGAGTTTGCTGTCTATGATTGCCGCCAGATGGACTCTGTCATAGTGCCTCAGGTACTGCTTCATACTGCTTTTCACAGCAATGCCGCACCCGCTCGTTGCTGAGGGCCAACCGTATGTTATCAACAGCAATAGGCTCTTCATTTCAGTTTCTCCAGCAGTTTCCTCAGAGTCGTGCTCGTGCGACTACCGACAGGTAGACGCCGTCACACCCGCCACAATGGCAACCGTGTCCTGTTGCATCTCCCAGAGGTATTGGCGCCGTGCCGCGTGTGCCTTGTTCACGAATGCCTGCCGATCCGACAGCAACGTACGGATGCTTTCGACAAAGTCCGCCACGTCACTCCCGTCACTATTCATGACAATCCCGGCCCCCGTTTGTCGTATGAACTCCTTCAGTGGGGGGTTGCACCCGACAAGTACCGGAACGCCCCGTGCCACGGCCTGGTACAGGCGGTTTGGTGCGCAGAGCCAGCAATTGAGCGTGGACCGATCGTAGCACACGACACTTGCCAGCGCGCCATCGACATAGTCGACCGTTTTCATCTGCGGCACCATGCCGGTGAAGTGCACGAGCCCATCCACCCATGGTCCCCATCGCTCCCTCAGGCGCGACTTGTCTTCGTCCGTGAAGCGCCCGAGCATGATGAGCTTGACCGATCCGTCAAGCTCGCGCAAGGCTTCGATACACTCGTGGAGCTTGCGTCCGGGATCGGCGCCCCCCTGGCTCACCAGGTAGGGCGCTCCATTCAGCCAGTCCGCAACGTCGTCCGGCAGTCTGCCCGGAGGGAGATCACAAAACCCCTCGTCAGGGTAGTTCCGCAGGACATGGGCATGATGTGTACAGGTCTCACCCAGCTTCGATGTGAGCAGATCGATCCGTTCGCTGTTGGCTGAGACGACGGCATCGCAACGCGGTATCCATTTGCAGAAGGTAGCGCGCCATCGCGGACTCTCCAGAAGCGAGTCCCTGGGCAATTCATGTTGGTCCCAGACGATGCGCTTGAGGCGGCCTGCTTTGCGGAAGAGCCACGCGAGGGGGACCAGTCCGGTCATCTCGATGTCGTGAATCCACAGTATGTCGGGCTTCTCCAGGAGGATCAGGGGGAAGAACCGGAACCACAGTTCGGCGGTCTTGAACGCCAGCCCGGCAGCGGAACGGAAGAGCCCGCGCGACGCCAGGCGCACGGCATGATAGCGTACGCCGTAAGAGGTGCGTCCAGTCGAGCGCCGGTTTGACGCTTCCAGTACGGCCACGACCGGCTCGATGCCGAGTGCCATCAGGCTCTTGCACTCCTTGCGCACCCGGTCGTCGTATGCCAGGCCGCTTGTCTTGAGCAGCATGAGAGCGCGCGGCATCAGCGTGCGGTTCCCATGGGTCTCGGGTGTGGGGGCTGCCCGGCAGCAGCCCGGGCGGCGGCAAAGTGTGCCTGCCTGTCCATCATCTGCCAGTTGAGGCCGGCGAAAGCGAAGAATACGGCCGAAAAGAGATAGCTCTTGAAGGCGGCGTCGAAGAGCATTCGGAGGACAACGGCGAGGTAGAACAGCAGCCATGCCGTGCCCGTGCGGTACTGAATGTTGCGCCGAATGAGGCAAAGGAGAAGCCATGCATGCGCAGCCATCCCCAGAAACCCGTACCACATCCAAATCTGGATGAACTCGTTATGGGGAGCGATCATCTTGAGGAAATACCCGCCGCGTTCCCTCTCTTCGCCGCGCGGCATGGGAATGCCCAGAAAGGGGGCCATACCTACGCGGCGCATGCCGAGGCTCCACTTGACTTGACGGTAGCGGGTGTCCTCAAGCGTTTCTGCGCGGT
>CAZKRK010000072.1:0-25175 GCA_964555035.1 uncultured Victivallales bacterium
CACCTCTCCCCTTGGGGGAGAGGTCGCCGCAGCGCAGCGGAGGCGGGTGAGGGGCAGGCCCATGACAACGCCCTGAACGGACAAAGCAGACGACCTGTCATCCCGAGCGCAGCGGAGCGGAGTCGAGGGATCTCAAGAACTGCCAAGCACGTCCGGCGTGGTTGCCAATTCCCGAGATCCCTCGACTCCGCTCCGCTGCGCTCGGGATGACAGGGCAGATTTGCAGTTGGACCGACGGGCCTCGGCGACGCCCCCTTTTCCGGCGGAGGACCGCCGGCTCCATCGGGTCGAGTTGATACCGAGGAGTATCCGAAATTGGTACTAGGGCGAGATTAGGGGTGAGAGTAGGGGAGGGTGAGTTGCCTCGGAAGCCCAGCGCGCCACGTCGTCGCCGACGCTACTCACTCGCTCGACCGCACCACGATCTCACAGACGACGCCCTCGTCGTCGAAGAGAGCCTGAAGCCGGGCGACGTCCTCGCGGGCAACCCGCATGCCCATGTTGCAGTCGGCGGAGACATCGCGCGGCACGGGCGCCATCCTGACGGAAATGCCATCCGCGCGAGCGAGTTTCTCGGCCCTCAGCGCGACGTGCGTCGAAGGAAATACGACGATGGCGTCTTTGTCTGCGTGGCAGTCGGTAGTCATGGTCCCGCTTTCCGCGCGCTTCTACCCGTGCACGGTCTCCTCCAGCGCCTTCAGGAACACCGCGATCTCTGCTTCCGTCGTGAAATACCCGATACTCGCACGGACCGTTCCGCATGGGAACGTGCCAAGCGTCTTGTGCGCTGACGGCGCGCACTGCAGACCGACTCTCGTCAACACGCGATGGCGGCTTTCGAGACTGGCCGCGACGTCCGCCGGGTCTTTGCCGTGGATCCTGAATGAGAAGACGCCCGCATTGCGACGCATATCGCGAGGCCCGTACAGGCTGACCCCCTCCAGGGCCGCCATGCCGTCCACGATGGCCTGCCCCATCCGCATCGTCTTCTCCCGAATGCGCTCTACGCCCGCGCCACGCACGAACTCCACGGCGGCGCCAAGGCCGGCCAGGCCGGGCGTATTCGGCGTGCCGCTCTCGTACCTGTCCGGCAGGAAATCGGGCTGCGTCTCCTTGCTCGATGAACTCCCCGTGCCTCCCTGTTTGAGGGGAAGCACGTCCAGCCCCTTCCCGACATAGAGGCCACCCGTGCCCTGGGGTCCCATCAGCCCCTTGTGACCGCTGAACGCCAACAGGTCGACCGGCGTCGCTTCGAGATCGATAGGGACACACCCCGCCGACTGGGCGGCGTCGACGAGGATGGGGATGCCGTGTTCCCGGGCAATACGCGCGCAGGCCTCGACCGGCTGGATGGCGCCACACACATTCGACGCGTGCGTCATGACGATGAGCGCTGTGTCCGGCTGGATTGCCGCCGCCACGTCGTCGGGGTCGACAACCCCACACCCGTCCGCCCGTACGCGCGTAATCACGATGTCGCGTTCCGTTTGCAGGGCGTTGAGCGGACGCATGACCGAGTTGTGCTCCATGCTCGTGGTAACCACGTGCGCGCCGGTAGCGAGCGTTCCTCGGATGGCCAGGTTAAGCGCTTCCGTACAGTTCAGGGTGAAGACGATACGCGCCGAGTCCGTAACTCCCAGCAATGCGGCGACGCCGTCCCTCGTCTCGTTCACCACGCGTCCGGCCTGGATGCCGGGACCGTGGACCGAACGCCCCGGGCTGGCCCCGACCCGGCGCATGAAACAATCCATGGCTTCGTAGACCGCTTCCGGCTTCCCGCGGGAGGTGGCGGCCGCATCAAGGTAGACCAGTGCGTTGGGCGTGTCAGGCTTCATTGCCCTCCCGCAAATCCAGCCGGTAGCCGAGGCCCTCCTCTCGGACCTCTGCTACCTTCCAACCCTTGCTGGCAGCGGCACGGCTCACGTTCTCCATCGACACCTCCGCATCGACCAACACCACGAGCTCCGTCGCCGGCCCTCGCCGAATGCGGTCCAGCGTCATCAGCACCGGCTGCGGACACGAATAGCCTCTTGCATCCACAACATCGCTCACGTTACTTCTCCCGTGTCTCTCATCGTAAACCCGATCGCCAGGCAGACGACCATGCCGAGCACGACGGCAGCCGCGCCATGAGGCCCCAGGCCCTTCGGCGAGCTGGCCAACCCGAAGTTGTGGGCAAACGCCGCTCCGGCGATCATCCCCATCACGAACACAGCCGCGTCACCGTCCCCCTCCCCGCACATGAAGAGCTGACGCCCGGGGCATCCGCCGGCCAGTGCAAAGGCGAGACCGGCCAACATCATGCCGGCGAAGTTCCAGACGTGCAGACCGTGAGCCGCCGGCTGTCCCTTGAATCCCGGATGGAACTGGCCGAGGACGACGTTGCTGACCGCTGCCGCAACGACCAGGGCCAGGACGCCCCAGAAGAGATGCGGATGGCGAAAGAGGATCAGGTCGCGGATGGCGCCCATGGTGCAAAAGCGTGACCGCTGCGCCAGGAAACCGATGAGCAACCCCGCGCCCAACGACGCAACCAGCGGCGCACACATCTTGCCGGGACCGGCGATACTGTAGAATAACACGCCGCTCCGGACCGACTTCAGGCCGGCAGCCAAGGCCTCCCCGGCCGCGTCCGCTGAAGGCGGAGGACATATAATCCGAAGAACGAGCAGACCGATAACCATGGCGGGAAGGATCAAACCAACCGAGACACACGTGGAATGACTCCGCCCAAGGCTGTATCCCTTGCGGAAGAAAAGCGTCCCGATCCATATACCCGCGGTGAGACCAGCCAGCCCGAGGACGGCATTGCCGTCGCCGGCGGAAAGACGCAGCAGGGCCCGCCACGGGCACCCCAGAAAGACGAGAGCGCCGACCATACCAAAAGCGCCGAGTACGAACCGCACGACGGGCGCGGAGCCCGCCCGTGGCCGGAACTCCCTGAAGATCACGGCGGCAAGCAGCGCGCCCAGCACGAACCCGATGAGTTCGGGACGTACCGCTTGCACGACCGCGGCGCGGTGAAGCCCCAATGCACCCGCGATATCTCTTTCGAAACAGGCGACGCACACCCCCATGTTTCCAGGGTTCCCGAGTTTCTGCAGCAAGGGCGCAATTACGCCTACAACGGCTCCAGCAAGGACAACTCCCCACCGCCCGCCGAAGAAATTCTTGAGCTTTGCCATCAAATGCTCCTCGTCAATCGATCCGTGGTTCTACACTGGGATACACTGCACCGGCGTTGCACCGCGATGCGACTCTCCTCACCTTCTGTCTTCTTCACACACCCCACCACGGCGCAGGCGCCGGGGTGTTTCTCCTCCATCGTCGCGACCAGTTTCGCGGCCTCTTCGGCAGGACAACAGATGAGGAGCCCCCCGGAGGTCTGCGGATCGAAAAGCAGGTCCTGTTCCGCCAGTGAAACGTCCGGCGCAAAACAGACGCTGTCGCCGACGTATCTCCTGTTGGAGTAGGCGGCGGCCGACAGCAGTCCCGTGGCGGCAAACTCGACAGCGCCGTCGAGGCGGGGGATCGCGTCAATGTGGATTTCGAGCGAAACCCCGCTTGCCCGGCCGAGCTGCATGGCGTGCCCGAGAAAGCCGAACCCGGTAACATCGGTGCAGGCGTGCGCGGCGTGCTCCCGCGCCAGAAGCGCGGCGCCGGCATTGAGCTCGGCCATGGACCGATTTGCCGCCTGCTCCTGTTCGTCGCTCGCCATGCCGGCCTTCACGGCCATGATCGTGAGTCCCGTGCCAAGCGGCTTGGTCAGCACAAGGACGTCGCCGGGCTGGGCATGGGCGTTGTCCATGATCCGGTCCGGATGAATCGAGCCGGTCACGGCCAGACCGTATTTCGGCTGATCGTCGACGATGGAGTGTCCGCCGGCCAGGACGGCGCCCGCCTCACGGAGCTTGTCGGCCGTTCCGCGCGTGATCTCCCGCAGGACTTCAAGCGGCATGGTCGTGGCGGGGAAACAGACGATCGCCAGCGCGGTGAGAGGGGTACCGCCCATGGCGTATATATCGCTGAGGGAATTGGCCGCGGCAATCCGGCCGTACACGTAGGGGTCACGTGCCGCGGGAGGGAAGAAATCGACCGTCTGCACGAGGCATAGATCATCGGAGACCCGATAGACCCCGGCGTCGTCCAACGTTTCGGGCCCTACGATGAGATCCGGGCTGAGGGGAAGGTCGAGGCTGCCGAGGATGTCGCGCAACCGGTCGGCCGGCACCTTGGCGGCACATCCGCATTCCGCGTCACAGGCAAAAAGGTCGATAAAGGCTGGTGGGGACATAAGAGGTCCTACGACGCTGCAAGCACTACCAGACCGGTCTTGCCTTCGCGGCGGTTAGTTTTTCAGTCCGGACTCCTTCTTGATTTTCACGGACACGCTATTCCGTGCTTCGGATCTGGATGCTACGCTATCGGAAGCGCAGGCCGCAAGCAAAGTGTGGAAAACACCTGCGCCTCTCTCCGTTCCCTCGGCTTGCAGGGACTGAGGAGCCCCGGAGGGGCGGCATAGTAAAGCCTGGGGTGAAGCGTAGCGGAACCCCAGGAGGGGTGGGGACGCGGGACAACCAAGCCCCGGAGGGGCGGCATAGTAAAGCCTGGGGTGAAGTACAAGCTGTCCTACGAGATCAAGGGACCGGCCGAGGGCGGCTACCGTGTCACCATCGGGGACCGCGGAGACCGTCGCACGGACGTTCGCCCTTCCCTTCACTACGCGGCAAGCGCGCTGCCGGTCGGGGATGAGTGGGATACCGTGGAGGTGGAGTTCGAGGGCAAACACGACACCGACCGGAAATGGTACAGGGACACGTGCGACCTGAATGAGAACAACAGGCTCAGAAACGGGAAAGCGCTGAGCAGGCCGAATGAGATCGAAGTGAAGTCGAGTGACCTGCCCTGCCGCAGCATGCTCCGCTTCTCGTTTGGCAACCTGAAAGGCGAGCTTTCCATCCGCAACGTCTCCGTCACCGAGGTTGAGCAACGCACCAGCAGCCGTCTGCGCCCCCCGTCACGGCTGGAGGAGTTGCGTCGGCGGTGAAGTCCGTAGAATAGCGCTCCTGCGCCGTTCCCGGTGCCTGGTTCCGGTCTGCATCCCCGGTCTTCCGCCGGTAGTCATCCCACCAGGCCCTGGCGGCTTTGTAACCCGAATCATCCTCGGGCAAAGCCAGGAACAGGTCGAGGATGTTGGGTCGGAAGGGGAGCTCGTTGTCAGGCACTGCCCACACGTCCCTGAGCCTGATCCGAAAGGTCCTGACTCCCTTGGACTCAAGCTCGATGTTCCTGTGCAGAAGGCACGTGGAATTCGTGCCGTCCCACGCAAGGATGAGCCCGTTGGCATCGAGAACGTCGTTAGTAGATATCTTCGCCGGAAGCTTGAGCCGAATTTCACACGGTTGTGGCTCCGGCAACGGATTGATCGCCCTGACTCTCAATATGACCTCGCCGGCATGAGCGCCCAGGACAGCGCAACCTCCCGCGCAGCCGATCGCGATCCAGCAAGCTAGTCTACGCATTTCTCGCTCCCTCCCCAATCTTCCGGCGTCCCCATTTTTCTGGCGTTTCAGAGCAAAATCGACCGCCGACCCTTTTCGGACACCCTCTATCTACTCCGCTAAGTCCTGTTCGGCCTCTTTCTCGTATGCTTCGATTGCTGCCTTGATGACTTCCTGAGCTTCGGCAACACTTGCGAATCCCCTGGATTCCATCTTCCCAGGGCCCTTGTAGTTGGAAAACCATATCTCTATGATCTGCGCAGCACCGTTGAATCTCCGTTTCAGTTCTTCGACGGACCTGGCTTGGCCCATATCCGAATCGAGCAAGACGGCAACTACCTTGTCATCCCGTTCGCCATCATCCAGCATCTTCAGAACGCCAATTGCACGCGCCTTGACAACGCTACCTCTTGGAACCGCGGGTCCCAGCACAAGCACGTCAAGAGGATCGCCGTCTCCTCCCAAGTCCTTTGGCAACAGGGTCCGGGGAATCATCCCGTAGTTTCCCGGATAGGCGAGATACGAGACAATCCTTGGTCTTCCTCCCTTGAACTCCCATTTGAGTTCTCCGCTGGTCTTGTCCGTCTCCCACTTGGCATTCGTTCCCGTCGGGATCTCCACCACCACGTTGATGTTCCCGTCAGGATCCAGGGGCGGATAATCCCGGACCAGGTGTCCCGGGCCCGCAAGTGTATACTCGTCAACCAGGTCCATGCTTGCCGGGTATCCTGCGACCCGTCGCGAGGACGGTGCCGCGCAGCCGGCCAGGCTGACGACGCAAGGAATTGCCATACAAGTGAGAAGCAACCTGCTTGTCATTCGCGTATTCTAATCTCCTTTGGGTGTTACTCCACTTGTGCACCCAACGTATGCTTCAGGCGCGGCTTCCAGACGTCGCCAGGAAGCAATGGTTGTGTCTGGTCATTTCAGCAGATCGAAGAAAGGCAGCTTGGCCGCGCCCTTGTCAAACGTGATGCCCGCATCGCAACCAATGGCTTTGCCCGCGTGGGCGATCATGATGTCGGCCAGATCCGCTCTGTACTTCGGTCCGTCATTCAGGAGGCCTTCGACAACGCTGTCCGCTTCGAAATCGAACACGGGCATCTGTCGCATATCCCGAATGGAATCCAGTATCTCGGACCTGGTCTTGTCGTAGGCGCTCTCCAGAACCCAGATTGTCTCAATGACGACGAGTAGTGGGATCTTGAGGCGTTCGCGTCGCGTTTCCGCCCGCTTCAGGCGCTGACGGGCCGTCTCGGCCTGCTTCTCGTCATCACGGACGAGGAAGCGCACAATGATATTGGTGTCGATCGCAGTCATCGCTTCCGCTCCCTCATTCGTTCCAACACGGCCGCCTTCATCTCCTCTACGCTCCTGCGTGGCTGCCCGGGGCTGTGAAGTCGTCCATACACTTCATCAACGGATTTCGTCACCGGTTTCAGCACGGCCTCGGAATCACCATGGACAATGAACGCGACACGGTCGCCGGTGTGAAGATGAAGAGATTCCCGTACCGCCTTGGGAATCGTAAGCTGCCCTTTGCTTGTCAAAGTCGCTGTAACCATGCGCAGCCTCCTTACTTTGCCGAATCTCCTTACATCCTAGTAAGGCCGCCGGCACAAGTCAAGCCGCGGTTCTTCTGTCATCTCTCCTGCGGGCGCATCTGCCTGCTGCCGATCTTACGGATGGCCAGAGCCACAAGATGCCCGAGACCGAAGTACATGAGGAACTGAGAAACGAGGGCAACGGGCATGTCCGGCAAAACCTGACCATTCACCCAGTCGACGAGGAACATTCCCAGCCACCCCGGAGCTGCCAATACCAGGAGGACAACCGTGGCCCAAGCCGGCATCCAATCCGGTACGCTGACACCGCAAGAAGGGTCGATACGAAGTGTGGTGGAAAGCCAGAACCGCCGCGTCCTATCAAACGCACGCACACAGGGCAACTCGATCTCTGTTCTTCTGGCCCGGATAGACCAGGGACCCTCTCGGGTCCCGGTCACCCAAACCGTACGTGACAGTTTCCGTTCATACGGCTCAAGCAGGCGGCGATTCCCATGACCGTTTCAGTGGAACGTCGGCGCTGAGAATTCGGCGCGCCAGCGGCGATATTCTCCAGCGCTTGGTTCTGCGAGTCCTTCTCTGTCCCTCGGCCTGTCCGGTTGCCATCCCGTTCACTTCTCGAGAGATTGGCGTGTAAGAGTACGTGTACGAGTACGGGCCTTCGGACCAGTCCCGTTCCACCCGTACTCGTACACCTACTCGTACACGCGTATCTCCCTCTCCATCTTTTCCGCAGAACAATCATTCCCGCGCTCGATGTCGTGAATACCGATGTGACCCGTCTGTCGGCCTTGCCGGGTGGTTGTTGTTGCTGGTTTAACCCGTCAGCCGTTGTTGCCGGAACACCGCCATTTGCGAAGGAGCGCTCTACAGGCGTAGGCAGGCGTGGATCGGTCGCTGTTGTGGTTCCCAGTACCCCAAAAACTGTGAGCAATACCCATGCCTACCCTTCCTGGGAGCATGGTCGCACGGGTGCCTGCGTTGCTTTGCGGGAGAAACTCGCCGTCTTCATGACGACGGAAACTCGATAAACGCCGCGCACGGGGCGTGCCGTCATGGGAAAACCCGGGACAGAGGCAAGTAGCATCACTTTGACATGCGCGTGCATTGCCATCTTCGTCAGCCTCTGTCATCCTCTTGGGAAACAGGCAAACGCATCTTGATCCGTCCGTGCCTGCGTTGGGGCATTTTCACCACGGAGTCACGCAGACACGGAGAGAGGCTCTCGGATGAGTGAGAGGCAGACATGAAAGAAGAGACGACGCTCACGCTATCGAAGGCCGTTGCGACTGCCATCCTGCTTCTCGGGCTGTGCCCGGCCTGTTCTGCTGCCGGCGGAGCGGCAGAGGTCCCCGGCCCGATCAAGACCGACTGGCTGGAACAGGATGGTCGGGCCGCTGCGGATGCGAACTACCTGCGCGCCTGTGCCGAGCGGCGTCGCCTGCGGCTGGCCAACGCCATGGTTGCTGCACCCGCGATCGTTTTTCTCAAGAACACGGAATTTGGCAACGCACCTCGACTCAACATGTCCCTGAGCGACGGCCCGTTCAACGGCAAGCCTTTCAAGGCCGGGGCTTCCATTATGCTCTTCCGGTTCGTAGGAGACGGATACGGCAGGGTTGAAACGCTGCTGGACGCTCCGGAGGGAATGATTCGGGACCTCGACGTGTCGTACGACGGCCGATGCATCCTCTTCTCGTGGAAGAAGAACCAGGCAGACGACTTCCACGTCTACGAGATGACTGTGGCGACGCGTTTCCAGCGCCAGGTCACGGCGGAGAAAGGCGTTGCCGACATCCAGGCGCGCTACCTGCCCAACGGGCGCGTTCTCTATCACTCGACACGTTGCGTGAACGTCGTCGACTGCAACGAGAGCATCGATGTCGTCAACCTCTACACCTGCAACCTCCAGGGTGGCGACATCAGACGTCTGACCTACGACCAGGTGTCGACCCAGTTTCCTGCCGTCCTCGCCGACGGGCGTATCGTCTACACGCGCTGGGATTACAACGACCGCGGACAGATCTATCCGCAGGGGCTGTTCACCATGAATGCCGACGGCACGCACCAGATGGCGGCTTACGGCAACAACTCCTGGTTCCCGACATCACTGATCCAGGCGCGTTCGATTCCCGGGACGGAGCAGCTTCTGGCGATTGCCACCGGCCATCACACGCCGCCATGCGGCGCCCTCGCTCTCGTCGACGTGTCACGGGGGCGCGAGGAGGGGCGGGGCGTGCGTTTCCTGGCGCCCGAGCGTGAAGCGACGTACGAACGTGTCGACAGAGCTCAACAGGGCGGCGTCCTCTTCCAATACCCGTATCCGCTCAGTCGCGACGAGTACCTGGTAGGCTTCTCGATGTTCGCCAAAAGGAAGAGCCGCCACTTCGCCATCTACTGGATGAACCGTGACGGCCAACGCGAACTGCTGGCCTGGGATCTCGCGGACTCCTGTCGCCACCCGCTGCCGCTGGCCACGCGGGCGCGCCCCATCAGTACGACCGGGAGTGTCAAACGCGACGACGAGCACGGGAGATTCTACGTTGATGATGTCTACCTCGGAGGAGGATTGGAAGGGGTGCCCCGCGGCGCGATCAAACGTCTGCGCGTCGTCGCGCTCGAGTTTCGCCCGGCCGCGGTCGGGACGAGCCGGAACAGGGGCGTGGCCGGCAATGCCCGCGTTTGCACGCCGGTCAGCATCTCAGGCGCATGGGATGTCAAGAGAGTGCTTGGCGACGCGATTGTACACGCTGACGGCTCGGCCTTCTTCAGGGTTCCGGCGCGAACGCCGGTCTACTTCCAGGCACTGGATGCCGACGGATATGCGGTCCAATCCATGCGCAGCTGGTCCACCCTTCAACCGGGCGAGTCCTTCTCCTGCGCCGGGTGTCACGAAGACAAGAACGCGGCGTTCGTGAGCTCGCGTCCGCGCTCCCTGGCCATGAAAGCCGGCCCACAGGAACTCGAACCCTTCTACGGCGCGTCGCGCGGATTCAGTTTTCTGAAAGAGGTACAGCCAATCCTCGACGCGAAATGCATACGATGCCACAAGGGGGAAGCCTGGCGCCCCGGGTACAAAGCGCCCGACAGGACGACGTCCTTCAGCCTGCGATCCAGTCCCGTCACCGAATCCAGGAGCGGCCGAAACTGGACGGAGTCATATCTCGCGCTGCTGCGCGCCGAGAAGAGACGCGGCAGCCAGCAGAACCTCTACTACGCGAAGTCCCACCGGCTGCTCAATTGGATATCGCCGCAGTCCGGTCCGGAGATGCTCAAACCGTATTCCTTCGGAGCTGCCGGGAGTCCGCTGCTCGCCATGCTCAAGAAGGGGCACAACGACGTGGCTCTGACGCGCGAGGAGCTCGACAAGCTCGCCTGCTGGATCGACCTGGCCGTGCCCTTCTGCGGCGACTACACCGAAGCCAACTGCTGGTCGCCGAAGGAGACGCAGTGGTACGCCCGCCAGACGGAGAAACAGAGACGCCTGGCGGCGAGCGCGCAATAGGGGAGAGAGTACGTGCCCTGATCGCGTACGACGCGGTTTCGGTCAAGCCTCGCCTGTATCCGGTTTGCCGGGAAGACGCTTGCGACCACAAACTTGAACTACTCCCACCACTAACACCGTCACTACTACACCGAAAGCAATCCCACTTACGATCCCATTTGCGAGAATGGAACACCTTACCTTGTGCCAGTTGTTCAACCGAACCGCCAGGTCTTTGGCAACAACGCGATGTTGTTCCCCGTTACTATCCACGGCAAAGAGGCTCCCATCAGCGAGGTGCTTCTGCAGAAGCTTGCCACCTATGAATAGCTCGAAACTGCCCTCAGAGTCCTCAATCCCCAGTCGCATGGTCTTGGCCGTCCACCAGATATCCTGGTTTCCATAGAAGCCGCGGTAGAGCTGCATGGCGAAGTTCGCGCCGATAGTGAACATCCCAATAATCCCCATGAACAGCAGGGGATTCAGTCTTGGCCGCTTTGAGCATTCAAAGATGCGCATCGCGGCCTCGAATGCCTCCCGACAAACCCTGAGTTCTCTGAAGTGCTTGACCATTCTCCTCCTCACACACTCCCATACCGATCGGGATCACTCGCAAACAATGGCCGCGGCGCGGCTATTGTTTGTCGAGAGTATCCTCTGGTTCGACGATCCGTCCGTTGATCCAGATCTCGGACTCGGCCAGATCTATATCATCAGTCCAAATGACGCCGTAGCCGTGGGAGTCTGCATGGGCGCATCGGAAAATGGCATCGTCCCGTAGGGGTTGGAAGGCTTCGCTCTGTAGGAGCGGGGTGCAGTCGTACACTCTCCGGTCTCCATTATCGAATGTGACCAGCAAAGTCTTGCCCGACCTCGGCTTGACGTTCTGGATCTTCGGGTATGTCGTGGGTGCCGTCATGTTTTACTCCAAACCAGGGAGCTTCTTGTAATCTTGAGTCTCCCACATCCGCCGAAGTTCGCCTTTGTACTGGTCTGCCCAGTCGCGCACGAGGCGTTGTGCCCGTGAAGGGAGGTCTCCCTCGATCATTTCCAAAGTGGTGACGTCGAATACGCCATTGAACTCGGCATATACCGCATGAAAATGCGGAACGCCGTGTTCCCGGAAGTACATCTTGATCAGAATCCCATAGAATCGTGCTATGACCGGCATATCGTATCTCCCTTCACCGTAGAGTATGGTACATTCCCGTGTTTCTGTCATCCGCCGAACGTCAAGCATCAGACTCAAACTGGAGCGCGTTCGCGCTCTCCAGTTTGTAGTGCATGCTTTTGTTCGATCAGCTTGTTCTTCAAGTGTTCTGGCGCAAAATCTGCATCATTGGGCCAAGCGATGGTGTGCAGAATGGGTGAGATCGACACCTGCCGGAAAGCATCTGCATTTCTGAGGGGTTCGAACACCGGCCCCCACAGAGAATCATCAAGATCGACATTACCCTCTGTCCCGTCGTTGAACGACAACCATAAGGTGTAGCCAGAGACATATCTTGCTTCAGTAACTTCAAGCATAGTCTACTCCAAGGGGGGAATCTTCTTCAAAGACTCATGGTTCTCCGCAAGCTGCCAGTCCTCCAGAAGAAGATCCTTGTTCAAGCCGTACCATTCCAGCACGGCTCGTAGTGCTCGGGGTGGAAAACGACCATCAACCACGCCTGTATTGATGTCCACCGAGATCTTGTACTCGCCGTACTCGGCATGGAAATGCGGAGGCCGATGATCATCATACAACATCGCTATCACTATCCCGAGAAACCTGCAAATCTCTGGCATGGCACCGCTCCTTTCATTTGAGCACAGTCAGTATCTCACCTGATGAGTTGGGTTTCAATCAGGATCGAACGTTCCGGAAGAGCATCGGCGTGTAACGACGCATGCTCAATCCGGTGGTTAGGCTGCGGCTGTCTTCTCGAGTTCCCACCCAGGGAACACGAGCACGGCCGGGTGGCACTTCAGTGCTCGTGCTAGGACTTTTGCTCTCTCGACTCCGATATTGATTCTATCATTCTCGATACCGGAGATGGTCGCCTGAGGAATGCCTGTGAGAGCGGCAAGCTCTGTCTGGCTCAGTTCCTGCAACTCGCGCATTATCCTCACCGACTCTCCCACGGAGACGTCGATTGTCTTCTTCGCTTTCCTGTAGTTTTTCATCCTACTTCCTCAATGTACTATACTATATGAGGCATGTCAACCGGGCTGTGCGGCGCGATCACGGCATTGTCCCGGGCCAACCGGGCGCGCACAAGTTGAACGAACTGCGCATCATGTTTCTCCAGGAGAACGTCGTGAGTCACCCCGCGCGGCACCGGTTGACCAGGAATTCGTCACCGATGACGCCTTTCCACGTCGCCGCCATTTCCAGCTCGCGCACGGCTTTGGAGATGCCTTCGAGGGTGAGGCGATGGATGATTGTTGCCTCGACCTGGGTCTTCCCGCCACCCGCTTCTTCCGGACCCACGATTGTGATCCGCCCGTAGGTTCTTGTCTCCGCGTCACCGGAAATGTTCTGCGCCAGGTTGATGTAGAGCTCCCGGCAGGGAAACGGCTTGCAGGTTCTCCCGGTCTTCCGATCGATCGCGGAGAAGAGACCGTTCGCCGCATCCAGCAAAGCGATGCGATTCGTGCCTCTAAGAAGCTTGACTCCAAGCAGGGCGACCAGCACAGCCACAACGAACACGGCCGTTCCCCCGACGCATGTCGTTGGAGTCCTCAGGTTGGCGCGCAGGCCCTCTCTTTCGAGGAAGACACCGGCGCTGCCGAACGCGAAGGCGCATGCGAACATGAAGCACAGGAAGGCGGCGTCTCTCTGCCACGTGAAGCCGAACCAGATGCGGCTACCCTCCCGGCAGACGATGAAGGGGTTCCACTCCTCCGATTCAAACGGCGGCGCGGCGTTGTCCCGGTTGGCGGTCATTCCCGGACTCCATCTCAGTTTCCTCCTTCCGGCAGTGCGCCCCGCTGTCGCGACCGGACACTCACGTGGGAGAGGTGCCGGCAGGGCAGCTCGACCCTGCCGATAAGTGTGTCGAGAGGGATTGACACAGTCATCGCTACGCCGCTGAGACGGTCTCCGTTGGTCATGGTAGCTGACGCCGTGTTGTTCGCGCTGTCAAACGTAATACCCCTCACCAGTTGGAGGGGCATCGTGAGTTCCCCCAGCGCGCTCTGCAGACGGAATTCCTCTATCGCCGGCCTTCCGATCAGGCGTGTGCTGTCGACAAGTTCAGCCGTGAGTTCGAGCGTGTTCGTGCCCGCCGTCACCATCCCGATGCCGGCGCCGCCGCCCGCGATGAGCAAGACACATATGTTCAAGCGCTTCAGCATGAGCTCTTCCCTCCTGTCATGGCTCCCTCAGTCCGGCTTCCGCCATCGGTTTGCAGGGCTGCCCTGTGTTTCCGTTCCTGCTATCCCGCTGATTTCCTTGGATTCTACGTCAATTATCGGCGGTACCAAGGAGAAAAGAGAGGGAATCCTGGGGGGCGCATCTGCAAGTGCAACAGATCGCAGATGCGCCCCGACAAGCGATTGACGCCAAAAGAGCCTCGTTTTGCGCCACGAATTATGTAATCTACTTCACGACTATCCGACACGCGGTACTATGGGGGACGTTGCAACGGAGGAGGGACTGTGACATCACCGGAAACTTATGAAGTGACGCTGCACTTCACCGACCAGCGGGGGAACACGGTCAAGGAGCTGATCGGGCCGGGCATCTACATCATGGGGCGCAGCCCGGAATGCGAAATCATGTTTGCGCCGGACGATCCGAATGTGTCGCGGCGGCATGCCAAGCTGACGGTGGCGGAAGGAAAGACGACCATCGAGGATCTCGACTCCACGACGGGCACGATGGTCAACGGGCGTATCCTTCACAGTCACGTTCTGGAACATGAGGACATGGTTCGGATCGGGAGCTGGGCCATTGAGATCTCGCTGCCCGAAACGAAACGCAAAGTCAGCACTCAGATGCGCCTGAGGAGACGGCCTGACGAGGCGCCCGCAAGCAGGGAGATGCTGCACGCCGAGCTGGAGGAGGTCCGTGAGGGGACGGAGTCCGTCGTCAAGGAAGTCGGCAAACGCATCCTGGGGCAGGAACGTACGGTCCGGCTGGTATGGGCCACGATTCTGGCGAAAAGCCACTGCCTGATGATCGGCGTGCCCGGCCTGGCCAAGACCTACATGGTAACGACCTTCTCGGAAGTCCTGGGACTGAAATTCAATCGTATCCAGTTTACCCCCGATCTGATGCCCATGGACGTCATCGGCAGCCACGTCATGCAGGAGGGCGATGACGGGAAACGGCGTTTCGAATTCGTGCAGGGGCCGGTCTTCTCGCAGCTTCTGCTGGCGGACGAGATCAACCGTACGCCGCCGAAGACGCAGTCGGCCCTGCTCGAGGCCATGCAGGAACGGCAGGTTACGGTCGCCAGCAAGACGTATGGCTTGCCGGCGCCGTTCTGCGTGATCGCGTCCCAAAACCCCATCGAACAGGAGGGGACATACCCGCTTCCCGAAGCGCAACTTGACCGGTTCATGCTAAGCATCGATCTCGACTATCCCTGTCGTGACGACGAAGCGTCGATCCTGATCGAAACCACGCAGGGACGGATTCCCAAAGTCGAGACCGTCTTGAGCTATGAGAAGATCCTGCGCTTCCAGAGCATCGTGGACGACATCTGCATCAGCGAAGAGCTGGCGTATGTTGTGGCCGATCTTGTGCGCAGCACGCGGCCCGCCTCAAGCAACGCGGATGCGTCGCTGCGGGAGATGGTTGACTGGGGCGCCGGGCCGCGCGCGGGGCAGTCGATCATCCGTGCGGCCAAGGCCTACGCCGCAATGGACGGCCGCCCGGGAGTGTCGCAGGATGATGTGCTGGAAGTCGCCCTGCCGGTGCTCAAGCACCGCATCGGCTTCAACTATCGCGCGCGCGTCAGCGGCATCAGCCCCGAGGAACACGTCAGTCGCCTGATCAAGCATGCCAAGTGGATGTGAGATGTGGGATGTGTGGGATGTGTGACGTGACATCACGGTGTTCGAGGCTCGGGTCAGCGTGCTTCGCGGTTCTCCTTTGTGCGGCGTGGTGGTTCCCGGCCCCACTCAACGCGGCTGAACACGTCAACGATAGCGACGTGCAGGAGCGCATCGCCGAGCTGCGGACAGCCGTGCTCTCGGCGCAGAACGGGGACGGTTCGTGGGAGTACGGCGGCTATCCGGTCGGCATTACCGCGCTGGCCGTCCTCGCACTGAGGCACGCGCAGGTTCCCGCTGACGGGGATGCGATTCGGCGCGCGACAGCGTTCATTGACCGCCATACGGACAGCAAGGTCTACAGCGAAGGGCTTGTGCTGTGCGCCCTGGAACAGGTCGATCCCGCGGCATTCAAGAAGCGCATGCAGCGGGCTGCGCGTTTTCTGCTTGCAGCGCAGAATGTCAACGGCACGTGGGGATATGGGCGCAGAAGGGGGTCGTTCGACAATTCGAACACGCAGTTTGCGATTCTCGGGCTGGCCGCGGGTGAACGCTGCGGCATCGCGATGCCCGACTTCACGCGGAAGCGGTCGGTTCGCTGGTTTGTCGGCGCACAGACTCGCGGGAGCGGAGGATGGGGATACCGGGGATCGGACAGTGGCGAGATGCTCTCCATGTCGTGCGCGGGTGTGGCCAGTCTGTCGTTGTTGGGATGGGAATTGGAACAGGTGGGTGAGCGGTGTGGCGAGTACAAGGTCAACAAGGCCTTGTCTTCGGGCCTGAATTCCATCACCAGGTCGATGCGCGGCGACGAGAGCGGTTGGGGTGGCGGTTGGGACAGTTATTACGCGCTGTATGCCCTGGAACGAGTCGGCATTTTTCTGGACCTGAAAACCATTGGCGGGATCGACTGGTACCGGATGGGAGCGGACCACGTTGTCGGCCGCGACATGCCTGGCGGCATTTCGGACAAGTGCTTCGCGCTGCTGTTCCTGGCAAAGGGTTTTGCACCGATTGCCGTGGCAAAGTGGCAGTGGGACGGGGATTGGAACAACGATCACGCCGACGTCAAGAACTGGGTCATGGAGACGGGGCGCGAGTTGAAGCGCAAGCTCGACTGGGTGCCGGCCAGGCTGGGCGAGGCAGGCAACCCCGCTGCCAAGGCGAGCATGATTTTCGTCAACGGCCACAAGCGCTTCAAGGCCTCTGAAGCGGATCTGACTTTTGTGCGAACATACCTGCAGAACCGCGGCACACTGGTCGGTGAGGCCTGCTGCGGGAGCAAACAGTTCCTGGAATCGTTCAAGCGCGTGATGGAAACGCGCCTCTATCCGAATCGTCGCATGCGTTTTGTCCCTGTCAACCGCAACCATCCCATCACTCACTCCGTGCATGCGCTTACGCCGCGGCAATTGTGCGTCTACGAGCTCAAGGGGAACACCTGCCGCAAGGAGCGCGTTCTGTTGTTGAGTCGCGACATCTCGTGCGCGCTGAACGGCGACAAGGGCACAGAGGCTGAGCAACCCCTGGCGCGCCGGATCGCGGTGAACATCCTGGCGTGGGTTCTGGGCATACGCGATGCCACGCGCCGTCTCGACACGCCGCGCCTGGCTCAAATCGATCCCCTGATCAACGAGACCGACGTTGACTTTCGCGTGGCTCGGGCGGGGCAGGCCTTTGAGCACGCTTTCGGGCGTTTGAAACACCGCGGCGATTGGCTCACCGATCCGGGTTTCCATGGGCGGCTGGCCTCGTTGTGCAAGTCGCACCCGTCCCTGCCGGTGTTTGACGGTGAGCTCAACGTGCATCCTCTCAGTGCGGACATGTTCCATGCCGCCATGCTCTTCGTGACCGGTCACGAGGCGCCGAACCTGAAGGACTCGGAGTGCATCAATCTGCGCCGCTACCTGCAGAACGGCGGGTCACTGATGGCGAGCGCCTGTTGCGGCACGCCGGATTTCGATGCCGGGTTCCGCCTGCTTATGAAGCAGGTGCTTCCCAACGACGAGCTGGCGCGGATTCCCGAGGGGGATGCCATCCTGCAGCGGCCGTTCCCGCTCCGCACGCGCCCGGCGGCCGGCACCGCGGCCTACCGCGAGCGCTTTGGCCGGCGCTGGGCGCCGCTGCACGGGATCAAGCGCGACGGTCGCTGGATCGTCGTCTATAGTCCGGTCGATTTTTGCTGTGCATTTGAAGGGGACATGGAAGACGAGGCGCCGTGCTACGCGCTTGAATCGGCTTCGCCGCTGGTTGCCAACATCCTGCACTACGCGTTCACCGAATGAATACTCACTTTGACAGCTCACGGTTCGATCCGCACATCGTGCACCAGCTCGGGCGCATCGATCTGATTGCGCGGGAGGTCTCGTTCGGGGTCTACCAAGGGCTGCACCGCAGTCCGCGGCGTGGGTTCAGCACCGAGTTCAACGACTTCCGCCCCTACACGCCCAACGACGATCTGCGCTTCCTGGATTGGCGGCTCTATGCGCGTACGGACCGGCTATTCGTCAAGTGTTTCGAGGCCGAGACCACGCAGGAAGCGCTGATGGTTCTGGACGCCAGCCGTTCGATGGCCTGGCGTTGGGAAGACCGGATTTCGAAACTGGAGTACAGCGCCAATCTGTTGGCCGCGCTGGCGGGCATCCTGATGCGTCAACGCGACCCGGTGGGGTTGGTGATTCACGACGCGCAGACGCTGCACGCGCTCCCGCCCCGCGCCAGTCGCACGCAGCTCGAACACATGTGCGCCGTGCTGTCGAGCCTGGAGCCGGGCTCCGCGGAGCTGTTCCCTTTTCTGGTGGAACAGCTTACGGCCATGCGACGCCATCGCGGACTCCTCATGGTTTGCGCCGATCTGGAAGAGGACGAGCAACGGGCCGCGCGGGCGCTGGTGCGCCTGGCGGCAACAGGCGACGAGATCATCCTCTTCCATGTGTTGGACGAAGCGGAGGTCGCATTGCCGTTCTCCCGTGACGCCACGTATCTGGAGGATGTCGAGACCGGGGAGATCGTCCCCATCAACCGGCGCGCGCTGGCGCGCCGGCACCGCGCGGGCGTCAGGGACTTTCGCGAGCGCTGGCGCAAGCGTTGCGCTGCGTCCAACGTGCTCTACATGCCCGTGCATACGGGAATGAACTACGTCGAGGTGATCCACGCGCTGCTGCGGGAAAGGGAGCTTCGCAGATGATGGGGGTGTTGTCAGGGGGACTGCTTCTCGGCCTGCTCTGTATGGCATGGCCGCTGTACCTGCATCTGACGCGACGTAGACGCCTGGTGCACGTCGTGCCATCACTGCGTCTCTTCGCAACGTCAATTCAGAAAAGACGTCTGCGGGTGGACAGCGTCGCCCTCCTGATTGCGCGGCTTTGTGCGTTGGCGGCGCTCGTGGTGCTGGTCGCCCAGCCGTTCCTGAAGACGCGTCGGGTGTTGCCGCTGCCCTTGCTCGACGATCCGAATGCCGATCGCCACGTGTTGGGGGTGCTTCTGGACGACAGTCCCCTGGCGCTGCATGGACCGGGCGCGGAGACCCGCCTCGCGACGTGCCGCGAGCGGCTTTCCGCCTGCCTGCGCACGCTGCCGGCGAACGTCCGGGTTTCGATTGCAACAACGACCTGTCCATGTCCGACAGCGTTGCTGACGCCGGAGGAGGCCTGTGCCCTGGTCGATGGGTTGCGGGCATCTCCAGTCGCCGGACGCGCGGACAGGGGGCTCGTCAATCTCGGGTCGCGTCTCGACGGCAAGAGTGGAGCGTTGCTGGTCATGGCCGCGCGGGACTCGCTGCTCTGGGACGAGCTGAGACGACTGCCGCGCTTTGACTGCCCGGCCACGCTGCAGTTCTATGACACCACGGACCGGGTTACTCCCGCCTACGTCCGCGACGTTGTGCCCGGGAGCGGACTGGATGAGTGGCGCTGCACGCTGTACGGCGATCCCGAAGCGCTGGAGGGAAAAGAGCTTCTCGTCGAATCGGCTCGCGCGACCGGCGGTTTCAGGAACGGTCACACCCTTTCGCGCTACGACGCCGTGCAGCGCCGTCTCACGATCAGGCAGCCGGCCGGCGACAATGAGGACGGTTGGTTTGTCAGCCTTGTGGACGGCGGCAACGGACAACACCCGTGGCACAGCTACTTCGTAGAACCGCGGGATGACGAGCGGCCGTCGACGCAGGCCGTTGTTCTGCGTGAGTCGGGTGAACGGGCCCGGACTACGGCGGCCCTTGCGGCGACACTTCTGGCCGCGGTCCGACCGCGGCTGCGGATCACTCATCACCTCGCGTCAGGCCGCGGAACCGCGGTGCCGCCGGACGCCGCGGTGGTGGTCATCATCGGCACGGCGGTGATTGCGCCTGACTACGGGGCGTGGCTGGAACGACAGGTGAAGAGAGGGGTGCGTCTGGTCTGTCTGCCCACGGAGGGACGTGCATCCGGGGTTGCGCATGCGTCACCCTTCGTCCCGCGCTGGGGAACGATGCGAAACCTGCCGTCCGGAACGGCGTTCGAGTTTCCGGCGGCGTTTGCGGGAGTGCTCTCGGGAACGGTCGAGGCGGGACTTCGCGAGGTCGCCTTCCCGAGGGTGCGCGGCATGGTTCTGCCGGAAGGAGCCGGCGCGTGCGTGCGCACTTCCGGTGGCGATACGCTGGTGGCTTTTGCGCAGTTCACCTCGGAGAGCGCCATGTGGGCGCTCGGGTTTCCCCTGACGCGGAGCGAGGACAGCGTGGTGTTCCATCCCGTATTCCCGCTCCTGTTTTCCGAGCTCCTGGGAGCGGGACGCGAGCAGAAAGGGATGCAAGGATCCGTTCTGGTGGGTACACGCGTCGATGCGACCGAGTGGTTCGGCTGCGATATTGCCGGCGGGGCAGTTGCCGGTCCCGACGGGACCGAAGCGTCGCCGGCGCCGGCAGAACGCGGAGCGGGACGACTGGTTGTATCTCAAGCGGGGTTCTATCGGTTGACGCAAACCGGCACCAACATCGTCAGGGTCGCGAATGTCGCGCGTCCGGAGCCGGGGCAGCCCTTTTCGCGGGAAAGGTGGGAGAACGCGTTCACCAACGCTGCCACGCGATGGATTGAAGGGCATGAAGCCATCGACATCGAGAGTTTTGCGGAAATCCGGGTGGGGGAACGGGAAACCCTGACCGAATCGTCCGAGAAGACGTATGATCTCTCTCCGCTTTTCGCTGCGCTGCTCTTGCTGTTGATGTTTGTAGAGGGTGCGACGCTTTTCCTCGAATGACGAACTCGCATGGAATTCCTGGCCACAGTTGAAAAGACGCATTGGCAGATCGTGATCGTGGTCTCGGCGCTTCTGATCGCAGGTCTTTTTGCCACTGCGACTTGGTATCTGACGCTGGGACGCGGCAGGAAGTGGGCGGCGTTTCTGATGGCAGGTCTGCGCTGCACGGTCTTGATCACGGCGGCTGTGCTGCTGTGGGTGGTTTTCTGGGGTAGGGGATGGGTCGACGAGGAAGGCGAATTGCGAGACACGGCGCACCTCCTATTCCTGCAAGACGCTTCCGCCAGCATGGAGTTTCCCGGGACTGAAGAAGCTGTCCGGGCCGAGATTGCCGATGGCGTGTGGGAACGACTGACCGGACGCGCCGGACGTGGAGAGCTTGCTCACGTGAAAGCGGAACGTTTTCTGTTCGGTAAGAACGTTGTCGGCGATGGGGATGCCGGCAGGTTGGACGCGTCCGCGAGTCGCCTGCACGATGCCTTGCTGCGCGTGGTGGGAGAGCGTCCGGCAGATGCCGTTGTCGTTGTGTCCGACGGCGCGTGTTGCGGTGATGACGGCGTGGGCGTCATGCTTGACGCACTGGAGCAGCGCGGCGTGACTATCCATGGTGTGCTGGCCGGCGACCCGGATGTCGTTTTCCCGGACTACGCCGTGAAGGAGCTCGCATGCGAAAAGGACTATCCCCGGTACGTGAGCGCGGAAGTCACGGTGAAAGGTCGTCCTCGCAAGGCAATGGTAGCCGAGTTCAGAATTGACGGCAAGGTAGTCGCCGAACGCGAAATCGATCCACCGCGTTCGTGCGCGGTGCGGTTCAAAGTCCCCACGCTGGAGAAAGGCTGGCACGCCTGCGCAGTGCATATGCGGGCTTCGCCCGACGAGATCACCGAAAGGAACAACGCGCAATATGCGGTCTTTCAGAACTGCCGGCCGGAAGGGGTGTGGCTCATCACGGGGCGGCCGAGTCGTGAAAGTGCCCACCTGATCCGTCATCTGCGCGAGGCGTGTGAAGACGAAGTGCGTGTCACGGCTGCCGGAGACAAGAAGCTGGCGGACGTAAGGCCGGAGGCGTTCGTTCTTACGGTTGTGGCGAACGTGAGCCCCGAGCATCTTCCGGAAGAGGTGCGGGCGGATCTGTGCAGCGGTCGATGCAACACCCTCTTCCTGGCGGGGCGCCACCTGGACGCGTGGTGCAGGGAGGGCGTGCGCGGGTTGCCGATCAAGGGAGCCGGCGACGTCGGCAACCTGGCCGCGCGGCACGGCGCGCCGGCTCGGCTGGATGTCCCGGGACAGGACGACGATGCGATGTGGCGCGAGCGGCTTCCCGTGGTTCATGTGCAACCGGTTGCGCCCATCGAGGGCGCCAAGACGCTGGTCGCCGCCAGGCGTGGACAGCACGTTCATCCCTTGCTGATGGCCCGGTCTCGCGGTTCGTCCGTTTCGATGGTCCTCCTGTGTGTCGCTGCCTGGAAGTGGGACATCGCCTACGGTGCGCAGGGCCGCCGTGGCTACGCCGGTATCGTTGATGCCGTGCTTCGGACTGCACGCGGGACCGCGTACGGCACACACGCGCTGAAGCTCGACATCGGGCAGGCCCGTCCCTACGGCGGTGTGCCGATCCAGGCAACACCGGCGGCGCATGTGGCGACGAACGGTCTGGAGCGGGTGGAACTGCGTATTGAGAGGGGCGGGGAACAAGGCGTGGTCGAGCTGTCGCGAGAAGGAGGGTCGTGGTGGGGCAGCACCCGGGGAGAGCTGACCGCCGACGTGCTGTGGGTGCAGGCCTTTGCGTCCGTCAACGGCGAGTCCTTGACATCGTATCGGAAGCCTCTACTTCCGGTGGAGTGCCCGCCGGAGCTCGCCGACACGGACTTGAACCCGGAAACGCTTGATGAGCTGATTTCGGGGCTGCCGGACCGTTTTGCCGCGAGCGCTGAAGCCGACAGGGTATTGGACGGCGCGTTGCGGCAACTGCACGACCGCGCGGCGACGCCTCGCTCAAGAAGCATGCGCAACACTCGTCTCGAGCGAATAATCGCGCTGTTGCTGCTTGGCTTGCTTGCCGGGGAGTGGTTTGTGGAGCGACGGGTCATATGAGGATGGCACTCGAAGTGAGCTTTGCTCTTGTAACCCGTACGGCGAGAAACGAGAATCCATTTGATGTCGGCGTATAAGAAGCAAGAGGAACGGGGTCCTGCGGATGCGCTCGCGGTGCGGTACTATGCCTCGCTGCGGCGTCAGTTGCGGTGGCGTCGAGTCGTGTTGTGCGCACTGCTCACGGTGCTTCTCGTGTGGGGTGCGGCGCTGATCTACGATTGTCTTCTCGGATTTCCAATTGGGAGCGACAGACTCGGGGTATTCTGTATGACCTCCCTGTTGTTGATTGCAGGTGCATGCGCGGGTGCGGGTAGCTTTGTGCTGAGACCGAGGCAGATATCCCGTCTGGCGAAGCAGAGCATGCTGCGCCAATTCCCGGAACAGGGCAAAGACCTGGACGTGTGGCTGTCCGACAACCTGGTAGGACCGAACGTTGCGCTGGCACATGCCGTGGCGCAGGAGAGACTGGACGGCGCGCTGCCGTGCGGACGCAAAGTGTACGCCCCTGACCGATTGGGTGTAGTTGCGTATGCGGCGGCCGGGCTTTCCGTGCTGCTGTTCGCAGTTGCCCTGTGGCGGGGCATCTCACCCATCCGCGCCGCTGCTCAGTACGCACGAGGCGCGTTGGGCCCCATCTGGCCGCTGCCGGTATCGATGCGATGGGTCGAGCCGTCACCACGCTGGGTCCCGGCAGATCATCCCTTCGATATCGAAGTCCGGTTCAGCCGCCCGCTCATGCGGAACGGCAAGGTTCTCGTGTCGACCGGCAAACAGCGGACTCTGGTTGAGTTGAAGCGCGTCGGGCGGCGCCATTACCGGGCACGGTGCCCGGCCCAGGCGCAACGTTTCTCTCTGCAGGTATCCGCGAACGATCAGCGCTTCCGCCCCGCCCACTTCAATGTCTATCCGGCGCAGGCTTTGCGCGTCGAATCCGCCGCCGTCTGCCGCGCCGACACCGGCGCCGTTCGCATCGTATTGCCGGATGCCTTCCCGCTAAGGGTAGCCACGGGGGAACAGATTGTGTTTCGCATACGCCGCGACAACTGCCCGGTAACGGAATTCGGATTCGGTAGCGAACATCACGGTGACATCCCGTTGCACGCGGGAGTGGATGAGGGCATTTTCTTTGCCAGCGTGACTGTCACGCGCAACGACGAACTTCATCTGTACTGGCAGCATCCGCGGCTCGAGACGCGCGTGTCCCCGGCCTACGGAATTGAGTGTGTGCGCAACGATGCCCCGAGTGTTGCGCTGCTCGATCCGGCCGATCGTTCGGCCTTGGGCGAGATTCCCCAAACGATGACGGTCCGCGGGGTGGCGGACGACGTGGACGGAATTTCGGATGCGGTGCTGCACTGCACTGACTTCCAGGGGCTCGATCTGCGGATCGGCATGGAGGTCACGAGGAACGAGGATGGCAGCGTAAGTCTCCAGGCCGAGGTGCCGCGTTCGGTCCTGGAGGGACGGCAGGGAGACAGGCTGGCTTTCCGGGTCGAAGCTATGGACGGCTCCGAACAGAGGATGTCGGCTTTCTCCGACATAGCCACGCTGACGGTTCCCGACGCCGGCGCCTCGGCGCAATCCGAGCAGGGCTCGTCTCCGGGCGAATTCGCCGAAAACCCGGCCGGCAATGCCGCTCACGCTCAGCAGAGCGAAGCCTTTGCCGATGCAGGGGCTGAAGGCAAGGACGCCGGGGAGAGAGCTTCGGACTTGACGTCGGAGAAAGCGCTGGAGGGCTGGCGTGACGGTTCCGATGGCACGGCGGCCGACGGCGAAACGATGGGGAAGACGGCCGACGGCAGGATGGGCAACGGTGCGTTTGCCGCCAACTCGATGAGCAACCGCTACGCGCAGATGCCGTCCCTGCAGATGCCGCCCGGCTCGGCCTTTCCGTCCAACTTCCCTGCCGGCGCCGCGTTGCCGCCGATGACGAACAGCATGACCTGGCAGCAGGTGACCGGACTGCTGTCCATGTGTACCAACTTCCAATGGAGCACGAACATGTCGATGTGCACGAACAGTCCCACGTGTGCCAATCCGCGGGGCATGTTCGCCGCGACGCCTGCCGGCGGGGCCTGCATGACGCCGGGGGCCGGGCAAGGGCAGGGGCAGGGAATGGCCGGCGCCGCACCCATGCAGGGCATGCCGCGCCAGTCGTCGGGGAGCGGGAGCGGCAGCGTGCCGGGAGGGGGCTCGGCGGGGGGGCGGACGCAGCCCGGGAGCGCTGAAGACCTCGACCGCATCGGCGCGGCGCCCGGCCGGGACGGGAATGACGAGCCGATTGACGGCTCGGATACGCCCATGTTCGGTGCGCAG
>CAZKRK010000073.1:0-24880 GCA_964555035.1 uncultured Victivallales bacterium
GGGCCGGCCGCTCATGCTCGCTCCCCGCATCGCACCGGATCACTTCTTCGACTTCTTACCCTTCGCCCCCTTGCGACCGGGCTCCGGGAAAACCGGGGACCGGCCTTCGACGACTACGCCATCGATCTTCACGTCGTCCCACATGCCGAGGTCGTCGAAAGAACCCAGGCCGATCATGCCCCATTTGAAGGTCGTGTCGACGGCCGTCTTGCACGGCTTTTCCATGTCGTCGAAGTACACCTCGATGGTCCCGTCCCCTACTTTGCGGACCAACTTGACATCGTGCCACGTGTCGTTTTTCCAGGGAATCCCGCCGGTGTTGGTCTTGGTAATGGCCGTGCGGGGCGCCTCCTTCACGATGAATATCTGGCTGGAATTGCGGTCGGGCTTCTCCCCCAGGTGCACATAGTGGAAGTTGGCCGGGTTCTGCCAGCCGAAGAAGATGCACATGTCGCGGTGTCCGCGGGCCGTCTGCAGTGTCTTGACCTTCGCGGTCAGGACGAAGTCCCCCAGGACCTTGCCCTTGAGGAGTGTAATGCTGAGCGGGCTGCGAAACGGCGGTCTGTAGTTCCTGCTCGCGCCGAGCAGATGCAGCGCCTTGCCCCGGTCGGACTTCGTGTCCGTAATCTGCCAGCGGTCCGCCTGGGTCGGTAACCAGCCCGCAAGCGCCTCGGCACTCTCGAAGTCATCCTCGTGAACCAGAGGCATCTCTTTCGCAGAGAGGTTTGCGGTTGCGAAACAAAGGACTGCGAGGGCGGTCAGTACATGTGCTCTTCTCATGGGTCACTCCTCCTGTGATTGATTTACAGCACCCTACAGGTTGACGGATCAGGGTTGAAGCGCTTTCTTCTGGGTCTTCCGCAGAATCTGTGGGTAGATAAAGCCACTGGTCGATGTGAATCTGGACTTAGTCCCACACTTCATCGCACACTTAAGCTCACACTTACTTGGTTACACCTAAACGACCAGCTTCGTCGGTCCTGAGTACTGGAGAAGACCACAACGTACCCACAGATTTTGCGGACGAGCCCCTTTTTCGAGGCCACCGACGTATCCAGGTCAGTGAACCGGCGGTGGCCCAAAGCAAGTGCAACAAATCGCAGATGCACCCGCTCAGAACGGGGGCTAAATGGAGCACTTGACGCAGATGCGGTATCGGCGTATCGTTTGGTTAGCCGCGAGGCGATCAAAGACGAAGGCGGATTCAGCATGAACGACGAACAGCGGACCAAGGCCGACCTGATCCGGGAGCTGCAAAGGCTGCGCGAGGAGCTAAGCCGACTGCGGGAAGAGCGGCTGCGGTTGCAGGCAATCGAAAACCTAGGCAATATCGCTGGAGATATTGCCCACGAGTTCAACAATCTCCTCATGGGAGTGTTCTGCAATATCGAAATGGCCGAGTCGGAGATTCCGGCAGACAGCGAAGCGCGCGTTCTCCTGGGAGAAGCACACGGCGCACTGGAGAACGCGCGACGCCTTACCGGGCAACTGCTGAGTTCAGCCTCCGGCGGCGATCCCGTCATGACGACGGTGGACCTGGGCGAACTGGTACGCAAGACGGTGGCTCTCAACCTGAGCGGCAGCAATGTCCAGCCGGAATTCGATCTTCCGGCGGACCTCTGCCCCGTCAAAGCAGACGAGGGGCAGATCAATCAACTGCTGGGGAACCTCACCGTCAACGGCATGCAGGCCATGCCGGACGGAGGCGTCCTCCATGTCAGTGGAGCAAACGTGAGCGGTGCGGACACCGACGTGCCGACCGGCCTTTCCGGCAAGTACGTCCGAATAAGCCTCAGGGACGAGGGCGCGGGGATTCCAGGCGAAACGCTGGACAAGGCACTCGATCCGCACCTTTCCGCCGAGCAAGGCGAAAGCGGTTTGGGGCTGGCAGTCGCACGCGACATTGTCACCAGGCATGATGGACACTTGACGCTTGAATCCACGCCGAACGCCGGCGCCACCTTCACCATGTTCCTTCCCATAGCCCCGGCCTACGAGGAACCGGCGTCCCCCGAAGAAACCCGGGAATCGGAAACGGCAACCCTCCCTCCCCTGCGCATCCTCTTGATGGACGACCAGGCAGTCATCCGCAATACGACCGCATCATTGCTGAGGAAACACGGTCACCATGTCGAGACGGCCGCGGACGGTAGAGCCGCCGTGACAGCATACGGCGAGGCCATGGAGGGCGGGAGTCCTTTCGACATTGTCATCATGGACTTGACCGTCACCGCCGGCATGGGCGGACAAGAGGCCGTGCTGGAGCTGCTCGAAATGGACCCCAACGCACGGGCAATTGTCGCCAGTGGGTATTCCAGCGATCCTGTTCTGACCGACTACGGCGACTACGGTTTCCGCGGAAGTCTTGCCAAACCGTTCGGCACGCCCGAACTGAACCGAGAAATCTTGCGCGTAATGCAAATTGAGTAGCTCCCTCGTCGCGAGACGCGGCGTGAGAGCATAGGACAGGCACTTCCTTCTACGACACATCCGGCAGTTGAATCGCCACAAACCGGAGACAGCGATGCCCAACACCCCCGAGATTCTGGTCCTCTCATCTCACGACCTGCGCGCAGCCCTGCCAATGCCTGACGCCGTCGCGGCCATGCGCACTGCCTTCGCCGCACTGGCGCGCGGCGAAGCAGTCATGCCCGAACGGTTGCACATAGACGTCGAGACACCGCCGGGAACGGCGCTCTTTATGCCCTGCAGCCTGCAGACGCGGGGAGTAATGGGCATCAAGACCGTCACCCTCTTCCCGGAGAATCGCGGCAAAGGCCTGCCGCTTCTGCAGGGCATCTACACTCTGTTCGACGCTACAACCGGCTCACCGGTCGCCATGATGGATGCCGCCGCGCTGACCGCCCTGCGCACTGGTGCGGTCTCGGGGCTGGCCACGGACATCCTCGCACGCCCCGACGCCTCAACCGCCGCCGTCTTCGGCGCCGGCGTGCAGGGCCGCACGCAGCTCGCGGCCGTCCGCGCCGTACGCGACATCGCCCGCGCGTACGTGTACGATCCCTCCACGGAAGCCGCCCGGTGTTTTGCGTCCGAGATGGCCGAGCTTCTCGGCATAGCCATCCAGCCGGCAGCATCGCCGGCCGACGCCGTACGGGACGCCGATGTCATCTGCGCCGCAACCGTGTCCGAGTCGCCCGTTTTCGATCACGGCGACCTCAAGTCCGGTGTCCACATCAACGCCGTGGGATCCTACAAACCTCATGTCCAGGAAATCCCCGCACAAACGGTTGCGAACAGCCTGCTCGTGGTCGACCACCGCGAATCGGCCCTCTCCGAAACGGGAGACCTGATCATCCCGATCGAGAGCGGACTTATCACGGCGGACCACATCCACGCCGAGCTCGGGGAGTTGGTTCTGGGGAACGCCTCCGGACGCGCGGCGCCCGAAGAGATCACTCTCTTCAAATCCGTTGGCGTTGCCGTCCAGGATCTCATCGCCGCCCATACGGCGATGGAGAATGCCCGGACCGCGGGCGCGGGGCAAAGCGTGGCGCTGTAGACAGACCCTGTCCGAAAAGGGCTCGCGCGGTTTTCTCGGCGCGTGGAAGAGCAGATTAAGTAGGAAGATTAGGTAGCATCCGCTAATTGTTGCAAGGCCCCCGCCGGGCTTGTCCCGGTGGAGCCAGGATTGGTGGTGGCCGCCCGCAGCCCAGGCCCGGAGACGAGACGCGGCACGGCACACCTGCGCCCTGCGGTGCGGCTCCCGGAGCCGCACGCTACGCACGCTCTACGAAAAGGGGTTCTTCCCGCCACCCGATGCCGCGCGTTGCAGGATGCGACGCTCCCGTCGCGTCAGGGACTTGATGCCGCGTTCCTGGATCTTCTCGAGGATCGCGTTCACCTCTTCGGCGGAAGGCTCGGGATCGTCTTCTTCGTACTCCTCCTCCGGCTCGGGGACGTACTCGAACGTGCGGCGGTGCTTCTCCATGGGATCCTGCGCCCAGGCCGGAGGGGGCGGCCGACGTCGCCGGTGCGGCGACGGCACCAAACGCAATCCCCACACATAGCCGATAATGCCTCCCACCAGGTGCACCGCGTGGGCAATGGTGCCCTCTGCTTCTATCATCAGGTAGACGGTCAGCACCGCATATCCGATCGCCAACACCCGCGCCCGCACAGTCACCGGCAGGACGAAGAACAACAGCAACGTGATTCGCCGGTGGGGAAACATGGCCGCGAAAGCCGCCAGGGTGCCGCAGACGGAACCCGAAGCACCGATGCAGTACCTCTCCGAAAACAACAGCCAACCGACTCCCGCCAGGACTCCGGTCACGAAGTACAGTCTCAGAAAGCGCCTCGACCCGAGCGAATGCTCGAGCTCGCCGCCAAAGAAAAACACCCCCAGCATGTTGCCCAGAAGGTGGAAGAGACCGCCGTGCAGGAAGAGGTAAGTAACCGGCTGCCAGATCATGAACTGCGATAAACCGTGGCGGCTCAACCCGAAGGCATACGAAAGGATCCCGCTCCCGATACCGTGCGGACCGCGATCCAGCAACGCCTGGACGCAGAACACGGCGACGTTGGCTATGAGCAACGCCTTCGTGACCGGTCCCAACGAACGTCCAAACGAAAGGCGCATCTGTGGCTGCTGGTCGTACATGCCTGTAGTCCCGTCTCTAGAACAACTCCCCCGGCTCGCCACCGCTCGACGCCGGCGTATCCTCTGCCGGAGCGCCAAACGGTTCGGCAACCACCTCGCCGTCCTTCTTCACCAGGATCTCGACTCGCTTCTCCATCTCGGCCAGCGTCTTCGAGCAGGACTTGAGCAGGCCCTGCCCTTCCTCGAAGCGCTTTATCATCGTCTCCAGGTCGAGCTGCCCGCCCTCCATCTCCTCGACAATCGCCTCCAATCTCGCCAGAGCATCCTCGAATCCCGGTTTCTTCTCTTCCGCCATCCCAACACCTCCTGTCAATTACGCCCCCTGCCGCCTTGTGCGGCAGGAGCGGGAGATTGGGGAGAAGGGGAGCGCCTCTTCTCCCCAATCTCCCGCTCCTGCGACACAAGGTCGCAGGGGGCGCCGGCGCAGACCACGGACGCAAAGGAGCCGTCCGCGACCTGCGTCACAAGGCGGTCGCCCGCGCTTACTTGCTCGGCGCGACGCACAATCCCGCCGTCTTTCCGCCGCGTCAGGCTGTAACCGCGCTCCAATACGCCCAGCGGACTCAGTGCGCGCAGCTGGCGTTCCAGACGCAACACGCTCTGTCGTCCGGCCGCCAATTCCAGCTCGACACGGTGCCGCATCCGCCGGTCAATCTGCTCCAGGTGCTGCGCCCCCGTCCCGACCGCCACGCGCAATCCGTGATCGAGCTTGATACCGGCCTCGCGAATGCGTTGCCGCCTCGTGCGCAACGCAGCGCCCACTTCGTGCGTCATGCGCATCGATGCCGCATCCATCCGTTGCTGGAACTGGCGCACGATGTTCAGCGGCTCGCGAAACACGTAGCTCCCCGCCGCCCGCTCCACGCGCGACCGATACCTGAAGAGCACATCCCGCAAACTCCGCTCGAGCGACTGCCCCAGCTCCCGCAAGTGCTCCTCGAACTCGTCCTTGCATCCCACAACCAGCTCCGCGGCGGCCGAGGGCGTCGGCGCGCGCAGGTCAGCCACGAAATCGCCGATCGTGTAGTCGATCTCGTGCCCCACGGCGGATATCGTGGGCACGGCGGAGCGCGCCAGGGCGCGCGCGACTGCTTCCTCGTTGAAACACCACAGGTCCTCGATACTGCCGCCGCCCCGCCCTACGATCATCACGTCCAACCCGCCGTGCGCGTTGAGCAGGTCGATGCCCGCGGCAATCTCGTCCGCGGCCCCCTCGCCCTGAACCTTGGCAGGCGCCAACACGATGTGCAGATTGGGGAACCGTCGCGAGATGACATTCAGGATGTCGCGAATCGCGGCGCCCGTCGCCGAGGTGACAACACCCACGCGGCGAGGCAGCAACGGCAGCGGACGCTTGCGCTCCTTGGCAAACAACCCCTCCTCCGCCAGCTTCTTCTTCAGCTCCTCAAACCGCGCCTGCAGACTCCCCTTGCCCCCTTCCTCGAGCTGGCGCACGATGATCTGGTAGTTCCCGCCCCGTTCGTAGACCGTGACATCGCCGAACGCCCGTACGAGCACGCCGTCCTTGAGCTCGAACCGCAACCCCCGCTGGCTGCCGCGAAACAATACCGCACTGAGCTGCGAGGTCTCGTCCTTGATCGTGAAATAGTAGTGGCCGGAAACCGGACGACGAACGTTGGACAACTCGCCCTCGACCCACACGCTGCCCACCCCGCGCTCGATCGCGGACTTCACCAGCCGCGTCAGTTCGGCAACCTTGTAGATCTTTCGTGTATCGGTCCTGGTCACAGAGAACATCACTCCGCAATACGCAACCGCTTGACCGCGCGCGCCCGGCCGGTCGTCTCATCCACGGAAGCAAGCACGCCTTCCAGCACGACCTCCTGCCGAGCCACCTTGAACTGGGACGGCATCCCCGTCAGGAACATATGCGTCACCGACTGCAGGTCGCGCCCCAGGGCCGAGTCCTTCGGCCCCGTCATGCCGAGATCCGTGATGTACGCAGTACCTCCCGGCAGAACCCTTTCGTCGCTGGTCTGCACGTGCGTATGCGTGCCCACGGCACAACTGACGCGCCCATCCAGATAGCGCCCCATCACGACCTTCTCCGATGTTGCCTCGGCGTGAATGTCCACCACGACCACCTTGCCGAGTCCGTCTCCCAGCAGGAGCTTGTCCATCGTGCGAAAGGGACAGTCCGCGTTGCCCATGAACACGCGCCCGACCACGACGGCAACCGTGACTTTGCCCCAGGTTGTATCCAATGTGACCCACCCCTTGCCGGGGCAGCCCGGAGCGAAGTTGGCCGGCCGAACAACCCTGGGCTCCTGCTCGATGTAGGTCAGCATCTCCTTCTGGTTCCAGGCGTGATCGCCCAGAGTCAGGGCGTCCGCCCCTGCGCTGAAAAGCTCCGCGGCCATGGCGGCCGTAAGCCCCCGCCCGCCGGCCGCGTTTTCCGCATTCGCGATCGCAAGATCGATCTCGCCGCGCGACTTCATCTGGGTAACAACGCGCGAAAACACGCGTCGACCCGGAGAACCGACAATGTCCCCCGCTATCAGGATCTTGAGCATGTGACTACTTCGCGTACTCGACACACCGGGTCTCGCGGATAACGATCACTCGGATCTGCCCCGGGTACTGCAACTCCTCCTCGATCTTCTTGCTGATGTCACGCGCCATGATCATCGCGCCGTTGTCGTCAACCTGGTCTGGCTGGACCACCACACGCACCTCGCGTCCGGCCTGGATCGCGTAACTCTTGTCCACACCGTTGAAGTCGTTGGCGAGGCCCTCGAGCTTCTCCAACCGTTTGACGTAGATGTCCGTCGTCTCCGAACGCGCACCAACGCGCGAGCTCGATATCGCGTCCGCCGCGGCCGCCAGTACGGCGTAAAGGCTCTCCGACGCAACCTCCTCGTGGTGCGCCGCGACGGCGTTGACCATCACCTGCGACTCCTGGTGGCGCTTGAGCACGTCGGCGCCGATGATGGCGTGCCCGCCTTCGACCTCGTGATCGAGCGCCTTGCCGATGTCGTGAAAGAGACCGATGCGCTTGGCCAGCGTTACGTCCATGCCCATCTCGGCGGCCATGACCCCCATGAGCTGCGCGACTTCGATCGAGTGCTGCAGCACGTTCTGCGAGAAGCTCGTGCGAAACTTAAGCCGCCCCAGAGTCCGCAACAGCTCCGGCTCGATCCCCTGTACGCCGGCCTCGCAGGCCGCCTCCTCCCCGGCGTGACGAACGGTCTCGTCCATGTTCTCGCGAACCTTCTCGACAACTTCCTCGATGCGGGCCGGATGGATGCGCCCGTCCGTCACCAGCAGCTCCAGGGACTGGCGCGCCACTTCGCGACGGATCGGATCGAAACCGGAGATCACGACCGCCTCCGGCGTGTCGTCAATCAGGATGTTGACCCCGGTGGCAGCCTCGAGAGCCCGGATATTGCGGCCGTCGCGGCCGATGATGCGCCCCTTCATGTCGTCACCGGGCAACGCCACGCTGCTCGTCATCATCTCACTCGCATGCGATGCGCCGAACCGCTGGATTGCCTGGGCGACGATCTTGCGCGATTCGCGTTCAGCCGTCTCCTTGGCCTGTTCCTGCAAACGCCGGATCAAGCCCCCCATCTCGTGGTGGACCTCTTTTTCCATCCGCTCCAGCAACGTGCGGCGCGCCTCATCCTGCGTCATTCCCGCGACCCGCTGCAGCTTCTCCCGTTCCTCTACAACCAGCTTATCGACCTGGGCGCGGCCCGCGGCCAGCTCTTTCGACTCGGCCTCGACCTCCTCGATGCGGCGGTCCAGCGTGTCCTGCTTCTTGTCGATCATCGACACCTTGCGGTCCAAATTGGTCTCGCGCTGCGCAATCCGCTCTTCAAGTGCGGCAAGCTCCTTGCGACGCGACTCGGTCGACTTCTCGAACTCCTCTTTCGCTTTCAGCAACTCCGCCTTGGCCTGCAGCTCCATCTCCTTGCGGATCGCCGCCGCGTCCCGCTCAGCGTCCTTCAGCCTGTCCTCGGCTCTGCGCTCCGCCGTCTCCGCCGACGCCTTGCCCAATATGTGACGAATGGCGTACCCGATCCCCCCGCCTACAGCCAGGCCGCCAATTATCCCGAACACTATGTTCATAATAGCCCCTCCTACCTCTTATCGCACTCGCCCCCGGTGCGTCTCATAACCCGTTTTTCCGTCACGACCGCGTCCATGCACACATCATGCTCAGCGGCCGGGACGCTCTCGAACACCTGGAATTCAAAGGCCAGCCCGACGCGAAACAGAGCCCCCCCTCCACCACGCCCGAGCCGGTCGAGAATCCTGTCGTAGTATCCGCCTCCGTGACCCAACCGCCGGCCGGCAGCGTCAAACGCCACGCCCGGCACAACGGCCAGATCGATCTTCTCCCCATCAATCCAACGCACGTCCACCGGTTCCATCACACCCAGGTGTCCCGCACGAAGCCCGTCCTGCCGCCCCAGCCCGGCCGGAGCGTATCCGGATGCGCCCTCGTCGAACGCCGGTACGCAAACCTGCTTGCCTCCGGCATGGCAGGCCGCGACAATCGCATCCGTCGCCACCTCGCGCGGCAGCGACAGATAGCAGAAAACCGTCCCGGCCCGCTCGAATTCGGGCATTCCAATCACTCGATTCGCAACCACCGCGCTTCGCGCTCGGACCCATGCCGGATCCAACCCGCGTCGCGCAATCCCGATCTCCTCCCTTAGCGACTCCTTCGTCACTTCAATGCCCCTCGGCACCGCCGCCAGTGTTCCATTCGCTTCCGTATTATGTCCTCGTACCCCTGTCCGTCGGGGGCGTAGTAGACCGTCTCCGTCGGTACGTACTCCTGAGAGGTGAAATGCCCCTCGTAGTCGTGGGGATACACGTACTCCTGCTCCGAACGATCTTCGTTGGCCGTCCGGACTTTCACATTCTTCAAGTGTTCGGGCACCGCCAGCGTACGCCCTTGCTTGATGTCGCTCAGGGCCTTGTCGATCGCCAGATAGGAAGCATTGCTCTTGGGTGCGGTCGCCAGGTAGGTCGTCGCCTGGGAAAGGATAATTCGCGCTTCCGGCATACCGACGAACTCCGCCGCGTGCATCGCGGCCACGGCCACCGTCAAGCCGCGCGGGTCGGCGTTGCCGATGTCTTCGGAGGCCAGAATCACGAGCCGCCTGGCGACAAAGCGGGGATCTTCGCCGGCGTAGAGCATCTTCGCCAGCCAATAGACGGCGGCATGCGGGTCGGAACCGCGCACGCTCTTGATGAAGGCCGATATCGTGTCGTAATGACCGTCTTCGTCGCGGTCGTAGCGAACGGTCTTCTTCTGGACCGAGTCAGCCATGACCTCACTGGTCACGTGAACTTCGCCGTCAGGACCGGCAGCAGTGGAAAGCACGGCGGTCTCCAACGCGTTCAGCGCGCGCCGGGCATCCCCCTCGCAAACGCGCGCCACGTGGCGCAGGGCCTCGTCATCCACCTCCGCCGTGAAGCCGGCCAGACCCCGTTCGTCCTCCATGGCCCGACGCAGCAGGGCCACGATCGCTTCCTCCGACAACGGCTGCAGCTCGAAAACCAGCGAGCGCGAGGTAAGAGGACTGTTGACGAAGACCTGCGGATTGTGAGTAGTCGCGCCGACCAGGGTAATCGTGCCGTCTTCGACGTAGGGCAGAAGCACGTCCTGTTGCGACTTGTTGAAACGGTGGATCTCGTCTATGAACAGAATCGTCTGCTTGCCGGCTTCGTTGCGGCGGTGCCGCGCCCCGGTCAGAAACTGCCGCAGGACCGCCACGTTGGCCAGCACGCCGCTGGTGCGCTCGAAGACGCGCTGGGTGACCGTCGCAATGACTTCTGCCAGGGATGTCTTGCCGCACCCCGGCGGTCCATAGAGGATGATGCTCCCCAGGCGATCGGCCTCGATTGAACGACGTAACAGGCGCCCCTCGCCCAGGATATGGTCCTGTCCCACCAGCTCCTCGATCGAGCGTGGCCGCATCCGCGCCGCCAGGGGCAGCCGCGAAAGACCGCCCTCGCCGGCCCTATGCTCAAACAGGTCCATAAAAAAACACCCCACCTGTGTCGTAAAGGCTACGGTCTCCGTTCCTCGCTTGCGAGGTGGGTGCTCTAGCCGCCGGTATTCGGCTCCCCTTGCGGGGCATGCCGTCTACCGCCGAATTCGAGCTCCCTAACAGGAATTACTGGTTCGGAGATTTTGAGCCTGTCAGCGAACAAGGCAGGGTGTTTTCTTTTCGTTCAAGAAAAGAGTATCCGCTTGTTAGAGAACTATCCCGATATCCTCCTCCGAAACGCGGTCCGTTCCGCCTCACGGGCAGACGAACCATACCCTTTGCCGTTTCGGAAGCAACAAACCTGCACGACCACCACACAAACCACACCGTGGTTGCCAGCAGAGTTATTCTACACAGCCAATCAAACATGGGCATCAACACACCCGTACCTTATCCGCGCTACAGTGAGAAGCTCTCCCGTCTCAATCCATCGAGAGAATTCACTCCTCCCTTATGTCAGCTTTCAGTCTACCTCTCAAAGCGTCCTTGATCAAGTCGTGAAACCCGTTTGTTTCCTCGTCGGTCAAAGTCCGCTCCAAGGACCGATACTCAAGAGAATAGGCAACACTCTTGTGCATGCCCATGCTCTCGGTACGGTATATATCAAACAGCGAAACCCGTGTCAACTCCGGCGGCGCAGATTCCCGGATAACTTCCAGAATGTCCGCGTGTCGCACGCCCTCTTCGACCACCATCGCGATATCGCGTGAAACCGATGGATAGGCAGGGACCGGCGACAACGCCACCGACTGTAACTGCTTGCCGATCAAGGCATTAAGAGACAGCTCGCACAGAGCCACAGGCTCGTGCATGCGCCATTTGGCGCGAACACCGGCGTTCAGAAGCCCCATTTCGCCAATAACGGCGCCATCGATTTCGACCTCCAGACAGGCGTCGGGCTCGTAGTACGGACGACCCGCACCCCGCAGCGCGTACTCGCGCACCCGTCTGGCCTTGAAAAGCTGCTCAACGAGACCCTTTGTCCAAAGGAATATTTCCTCCTCGGACACCGGCTCACGGGACTCGATCCCCTGCCGTCCGACTCTGCCCATAAGACCGATACAGAGGTGGTCCTCCTCGCCGGGCGCACCGTCTCCGTTCTTCCGAAATACCTTGCCGATCTCAAACAGCGCGACGTCGGAAACCTGCCGAGACAGGTTACGCCCCAGGGTCTCGGTCATCTGCGGAATCAGCGTGTCGCGCATGACCGCATGGTCGCTGCTGACGGGATGCGGCAAGACCACACGACGCGCGGCCCGCTCCGTGCCGAAAACGTCCAGGAGCTGTTCCGAGACGAAACTGTAGTGCATCGCTTCCGACAGCCCCAGCGCGATCAGGTCGTGACGGCACGCGTAGCGCGCACGCGTCTTGCCGTCATCCGCATCCGCCACGATGCTGGCCTTCGGCAACTCCTCCGGGATGCTCTCCAGTCCGTTGATGCGGGCGACCTCCTCGACCAGGTCTTCTTCGCGTTCAAGGTCGAGCCGGAAGCTCGGCACCTCGACCGTGCACGCTCCGGGAGTCTGCTCCACAACGCGCAGCTCGAGCGAATTCAGAATGCCGCGGACACTCTCGTCGGAGATAGCAACGCCCATCCGCTCGCGCGCGTACGCGTAGCGGCATGAAATGCGCGCCGGCTCCCTGCGCCCCGGATAGAGATCGACGACCCCGCGGGCCGCGGTCGCCCCCGCCAACTCGACCATCAGCCCGACCGCGCGCCGGCTGGCCCAGTCCACGTTGTCCATGTCCACGCCCCGCTCGAAACGGTGCGACGACTCCGTGCTCAACCCAAGCGCCACCGAGGTGGCGTGGGTCCGCGGCGCGTCGAATGCCGCACTTTCCAGCAGCACGGTTTCGGTCGTGTCCGCAATCTCGCTGCCCGCGCCGCCCATCACGCCGGCAACCGCCACGGGGCGGTCCGCATCGGCAATCGTCAGCATCTCGGGCGTAATGCCGCGCTCGATCCCGTCGAGCGTCGCCATCTTCTCGCCTTCCGTTGCGCGGCGCACAACGATCTGGTTGTCCTTCAGGAGGGCGTAGTCGAACGCGTGCAGCGGCTGACCGCATTCGAGCATTACGTAATTCGTCACGTCGACGACGTTGTTGATCGGTCGCACGCCGCACATCGTCAGTCGGCGCTGCATCCACAACGGACTCGGCCCGAGCGTGGCGCCGGTCAATACGCGGGCGGTGTAGCGCGGGCAACCCACTTCGTCATCGATGCGCACGCGCGCGTACTCCTCGACCGCCTTGCCATCCTCGGCGTAGTCGACCGAGGGCAGACGCAAAGGCACGCCGTACAGCGCCGCGAGCTCGCGGGCAATACCGATCACGCTCAGACAGTCGGGACGGTTCCAGGTGATCTCCAGCGTCAGCACAACGTCGGGCGGTCCCGCAACTTCCACGAAAGGCGTTCCGGCCGCCAGCCCGGAGAAGAGGATCATGAGACCGGAGTGGTCGTCCGAAAGCCCCAGCTCATCTTCGGCGCAAAGCATGCCGAACGACTCCACGCCGCGCAGCTTCGCCCGCTTGACCTTGAAACCGCCGGCCAGCTCGGCGCCGATTTTCGCCAGCGGCGCCTTGTCGCCCACGGCAAAGTTGTCGGCCCCGCAAACGACCTGCAGTTCTTCATTGCCGTCATTCACGCGGCACACGGATAGCCTGTCCGCCTGGGGATGGGACTCGATCGAGAGCACCTCGCCCACGACAACATGCTCGTAACCGAGACCAACGGACTCGATCCCTTCGACTTCGACACCCGAGAACGTCAGCTTCTCCCCAATGTCCTCCGCCGTCGCGTCGATCTCGACGTAATCCTTCAACCAACTAACGGGTACTTTCATAAGTTACTCCAACCTGGATGCCCGAACGGGAACCACAGATAACCACAGATAAACACAGATATACACAGATAAACACAGATAAACACAGATGGACACAGATGGACACAGATGGACACGGATGGACACGGATAGGGTACGCCAATCTGTGTTCATCTGCGTTCATCTGTGGTTACGAAGTTCCTTCTCTCGGCCTCATGCGAATTGGCTCAGGAAACGCACGTCGTTCTCGTACAGCAGGCGGATATCGCCGATTCCGTACTTGATCATCGCGATGCGCTCGACGCCCATGCCGAAAGCGTAGCCGCCGATCCGGCTGGAATCGTAGCCCACTTTCTCGAACACGCGCGGATCGACAAGTCCCGCGCCCGCAATTTCGATCCACCCGCTGTGCTTGCACACGCGGCAGCCCTGGCCGGCGCAGACGTGACACGAGAAATCGCACTCCACGCTCGGTTCGGTGAACGGAAAGAAATGCGGTCGAAAACGCACGCCGACATCCGGCCCCATCATACGGCGCGCGAAATAGGCCAGCGTCCCCTTGAGGGCGGCCAGCGATACGTTGCCGTAGTCGACGTACAGCCCCTCGATCTGATGGAAGTTGGCGCTGTGGGTCGCGTCGGTCGTGTCGCGCCGGTAACAGCGGCCGGGGGTGATCACCCGCACGGGCGGCTGCCGACTCTCCATGACACGAATCTGTACCGGCGAAGTCTGCGTTCGCAACAGGTCACCACTCTCGAGCCAGAAAGTGTCCTGCCGGTCCAGCGAAGGATGGTGGTCGGGCGTATTGAGCGCTTCGAAGTTGCGGAAACGGGTTTCGATGTCGGGTCCTTCGGCCACCGTGAACCCAAGCGTGGCAAAGATGCGCGTCGCTTCCTCGATCACCATCGAGACGGGATGCATCGTGCCCAGGGAGCGCCAGCTGCCCGGCAAGGTCAGGTCGAACGCGGCAGCGTGCTCGCACGTCCCCTTGGCCAGCGCTTCCTTGCGGGCCACGATGGCGTCGGTAACGCTGTTCTTGAACGCGTTGGCCGCCTTTCCCGCTGCACCACGCTCGGAAGGCCCGAGCTCCTTGAGCCCTTTCATCATGCGGGGCAGATGCCCCTTGCGACCCAGGTACTCGATACGCACACCTTCGACGTCTTCCGCGGTAGCGGCAGCTTCGAGCTCCCGCAAGGCCTCTTCCTGGAGCGTGGCAATCTCGCTGGCATTCATAGCGTCAATGTCCTCCGTAGAACCAAGAAAAAAGGCCATCTTTGCAGATGGCCTTACTTTCTAACCGGTAGTAGCGTCCGTTACGAAAGGCCGGCCTTCGCCTTCTCGACGATCGTCGTAAAGCCCTTCGGGTCATGAATCGCAATCTCGGAAAGCATCTTGCGGTTGAGCAACACGCCGCCTTTCGTCAACCCTTCGATCAGACGGCTGTACGAAATGCCGTTCAGCTTGCACGCCGCGGAGATGCGGGCAATCCAGAGAGCGCGGAACTCGCGCTTCTTCTGCTTGCGATGAGTGGTGGACATCCGCATGGCGCGGTCGACCGCCTCCGTGGCCGTACGGAAAAGCTTGCTGCGCGCACCGCGGAACCCGCGCGCCTGCTTGAGACGGCGCTTCCGTCTTTTACGCGAAGCCGGTGAATTTGTAACCCTGGGCATGACTCCTCCTCCGAAATCCTGGTGCTTCTCTTATCTCACAATCTCGTCCCGCGCGAGGACCTCAGATCATGGCCGAAACGCGCTTCGTTTCAGCCTTGCTCAGAATACCCTTGCTCCGCAGGTTTCTCTTGCGCTTGCGCGTCTTGCCGGCCAACAAGTGGCCGGAGCCCGCCTTCGAGTACTTCAACTTGCCCTTGGCGGTCTTCTTGAAGCGCTTGGCTGCCGCTTTAACTGTCTTCTTCTTTGGCATGCGCTGTCTTACCTCTCAGTTTCCTGTCCCCTCGTGGGGTCCCTCTTCCGAACGAAAGTGCTTTCGCATGCGCATGTCACTGGGACACAACGACATACACCACAACATGCGCGGGGCACAATCCACCCCTCTACGGGGCCTCTCCCAACACGAAAGGCGGTAACCTAGCGGAAAGAAAATGGTGAGTCCAGCCCTTTTTGCTAGGATTTCGCGCTCTTGGCGCCGAGCATTGCCACGACATTGCGCCCCATCAGGCGAGGCTGCATGTCTACCTGGCTCAAATCCTCACAATCGCCAATCACGCGGCTGATGACCTGGAACCCCAACTCGCGGTGCGCGTTCTCTCGCCCCCGAAACTGCAGAGATATCCGCACCTTGTGGCCCTTGCCGAGGAACTTGCGAATGTGGTTGACCTTGGTTCGGTAGTCGTGCTCCGCGACGTTCGCGTGGAACTTGACCTCTTTCAGCACATTCTTGTGGGCCCTCTTGCGGGCCTCCTTCTGCTTGATGCTCTCATCATACCTGAACTTGCCGTAATCCATGATACGGCAGACAGGCGGGTCCGCATTGGGCGAGACTTCCACCAGGTCCAGCTTCTTGTCGATCGCCAACTGGCGGGCATCCCGTGTCGCGATCACCCCGAGCATTTCGCCGTCGGAGTCAATGCACCTCACACGCGGAACCCTGATCTTGTGGTTCACCCTGATAAACGAGCGAATAGCTACCTCCTGTTTTTGGGGCCGAAGCCCACCGTACTGCCCTGCAAGGCCGACAACCGTAACCGAACGGTGTCTCGGTGCGTCTCAGTCTCCACCGTCTGCACCGGGCCTGTCTTCGCGCGCAATCCGCGCAATGAAATCGTCGACCGCGACGGCGCCCTGGTTCCCTTCCGTACGACTCCTCACGGCCACCTCGCCAGACTCCGCTTCGCTGGCCCCGACCACCAGCATGTAGGGGATCTTCTCGGCCTGGGCGCGACGGATCTTGGCGCCGAGCTTCTCCGACTTCGGGTCCAGCGTGGCCCGAATGTCCGCCGCCAGCAGCCTCTCGAGCACACTCGCACCGTAGTCGGCCTGGGCGTCGGTCAGCGGCAACACCCGCACCTGCTCCGGGGCAAGCCACAGCGGAAAAGCGCCGGCATAGTGCTCAATCAGGATGCCGAAAAAGCGCTCGAGGCTCCCCAGCAACGCCCGGTGCACGACGTACGGGCGATGAGCCTCGCCGTCTTCCCCAATGTAGGTGAGATCAAACCCCTCGGGCAGATTGAAGTCGAACTGGATCGTGCTCAACTGCCACTCGCGTCCCAGGGCATCGTTGATCTTGAGATCGATCTTGGGCCCGTAGAAGGCGCCGCCGCCGGCATCCACTTCGTACGGAATGCCCTTGGCCCTCAAAGCGCTTTCGAGCGAGCGCGTGGCCTGTTTCCAGCGTGCCGCCTCCCCCACGGCCTTCTCCGGCCGCGTCGAGAGGTAAGCCGAGATGTCGTCGAAACCGAAAGCCCGCAACATGTCCAACGCAAACTCGACCGTATACTTGATTTCCTCCTCGATCCGCTCGGGCGTGCAGAAGATGTGCGCATCGTCCTGGGTAAACCCGCGCACGCGCAGCAGACCGTACAGCACGCCGCTCTTCTCGTAGCGGTACACCGTGCCCAACTCCGCGTAGCGTATCGGCAACTCGCGATACGAGCGTTTGTGCGACTTGTAGATCTGGATATGAAAGGGACAGTTCATCGGCTTGACGAAGAACTCGTTGCCGTCGATGTCCATCGGCGCGTACATGTTCTCGCGGTAGAACTCGAGGTGCCCCGAAGTCTCCCACAGGTTCGCGCGGCCGACGTGCGGGGTGTAGAGCAACTCGTAGCCCGCTCGGAAATGCTCGCGCCGCCAGAAATCCTCGATTACCGAGCGCATCCGCGCGCCCTTCGGGTGCCAGTGTACCAGCCCCGGCCCCACGTCTTCCTGCAGACTGAACAGGTCCAGCTCGCGGCCCAGCTTGCGGTGGTCCCGCTTGCGCGCCTCCTCGATCCGCTTCAGGCGTACCCGAATCTGCTTCTCGGAAACGTCGGCAATGCCGTACACGCGCTGAAGCATCGGGTTGGTTTCGATCCCGTGAAAGTACGAACCGGCCACGCTCGTGAGTTTGAAGGCCTTGATCTGCCCCGTACTCTCCAGGTGCGGACCGCGACAGAGATCGACAAAACCGCCGCAACGATAGAAGCCGATCTGCTCTCCGTCGGGAATCTCGGCCAGGCGCTCGAGCTTAAAGGTCTGCCCCGTCTCCTCAAGCATCTTGACGGCCTCGTCCCGCGACATCACTTCGCGCTCAAAGGGAAGATCCTCGTCGACAATACGAGCCATCTCCGCTTCGATCCGCGGGAAGTGTTCGGGGGTGAGGCGTTCGGGAAGGTCGAAGTCGTAATAAAAACCGTCAGCGGTCGAAGGCCCGATGTCGAGTCTTACGTTCTCGAATAGCCGACATACCGCCGCTGCCATAACATGCGCCGCACTGTGACGCATTTTGTCCAAATCCAATGTGTTCACCTCCGTGAGCTAATCCGCAAAAGACGCAAGTACGATACCCCTTTCCCCCACCGAGTGTCAACCGGGCAGACGTGAAAACATCAGGGGCGCCGAAACCACGAGATGCTGCGTTGGTACCCCCTGTACAGCCACAAGAAGGGAGCGGCCCGCGGATCGCGCGGATGAGCGCAGATGGCGGACATCTCGTCAGCGTCAATCAGCGTCACCCGCGGACCGCTCCCAAGTTCCCACCTCGAACTGTCTCGACAGCGCACCGGGGCAATTCGAGATGCAAACGTAGAACCGCGACGAGTCAGATTTCTGGTCAGTCTGCTCCAAAATCATAAACCACGATCTTCGACACCAGCGGTTTCAACGTCTCGCGCACGGCCTTGGTGTGGTCGGGGTGCGCGAGATACGCCTGCATGTCGTTCTCGTTCGCAAAGGTGAGCAGGATACCGATGTCGAAACTGCTGTCGACAATCTCACGCTCGCCCGGCACGACCTCCCCCGCCATGACCGCGCACACGCCCGGTATGCTCCGGAACGATTTCGAGACTTCGATCAGTTGTCGACGCTGCTCCGCGTTGCCGGAGTCCTTCAGCCAACACAACACGACATGGCAAATCCCGGGCTGCGTGGACCGCGCGCGCCGGCATGGACACGTGACGCAGCCGCTCATTGCCAAGACCAGCACCAACCCGCACAACCGTTTCACCACGCCGTTCAGCATTGTCGAGAATCTCCTTCGTTCACTTCATCCAGTATCCCGATGAGGCACTTCTCGGTCGTCATGCACGACCCTGACGATCTTGCCGGGACGGAACTCCAATGTAAACCTGTTCATGCTCCCAAGTATGACCCCGTCGCAAGCGAGAATGCAACGCCTTTTCGGCAGCTGTCATCAGGGCCGATTTGGACCGCCGCCCGGCTTTCTTGCCACGCCGCAACGCGCGAAACGCGGAGGCGGGTACCGGTGCAGCCGTGTTTGACGGCAACATCCTCGCGCATGTTGCTCCCTCCCGGCTCGCCCTTGCCCTTCCGCTCCGCTCCAGGGCTTGCGGGCGCACTACAAACACTGCGTTCCCTTTGCGCATGCCCCCTTCGTAGACTCGTCGGAGGTCGGCGTTGCACGCCGACCGGAGGCGAGAAGCTGGTCCGACAACCCTGCGCCCTCCGGTGCGTCTCATGGAGACGCACCTACGGACGCTCTACAAAGCAGGTCTGTCCCCGACCGGGAATCAGAATCACGTTGCGGTAGCCGGCCCGCACCGCGGAACAGGTCCGATTTGAGATTGCGCTCGCGGGAGCGCATCCAGCGCAGGTTACCCCGCAACGTGTTGATCGTCCATTGTATCTCCATCCACGGCTAGAACATGAACAGCATTTGGGTATAGGACGGCAGCGGCCAGGCGTTGTCAGGCACCAGGCCTTCCAACGCGTCCGCGGCTTCGCGCAGCGACTCCATTGCGGCCAGCGTTTCCAGCGGCTCGCCGGCCTGTTCGCACGCCTCCAGCGCCTTTACGCCGGACAGGAGCTTGCCCGTCTCGGCACACACCGCCTTCAGCAGGTCGCGGGTCTCGCCGACGTCGGTCACACCGGCGGCCTCAACCGCCTTGATCGTGCCGGCCAGCTCGGCCTGGTACTCCAGCGCGACGGGCGCAATCTGGGTCTTGGCCATCGTTATGGCACAACGGGCCTCGATCGCAACCTGCTCTTCATAGCCCTCGCTGTAAACTTCATAACGCGACTTCAGCTCGGCCTCGCTCAACACGCTGTACTTTCCGAACAGGCCGATCGCCTTGTCCGTCAGCATGGCTCTGAGCGCTTCGGGGGTCTTTTTCAGATTCGGCAGGCCGCGCTTCTCAGCTTCCACAACCCACTCGTCGGTGTAGTTGTCGCCGTCAAACAGGATCCGCTTGTGCTGCTTGACCGTTGCGGAGAGAACTGTCTGCAGGGCTTCGTTGAAGTCCTTACCGGCCGCCGTTTCCGCGTCGAGCTGCGTGCAGATATCGTCCAGCGCCTCGGCCACAATCGTGTTGAGGACGACATTGGCGCCGGCGCAGTTCTGATTGGAGCCAACCGCGCGGAACTCGAACTTGTTGCCCGTGAAGGCAAAGGGCGAGGTCCGGTTGCGATCCGTGGCGTCACGCGGCAGTGTCGGCAGCGACGTCACCCCCAACTTCAATTCGCCACCCGCCTTGGAACTGCTCGCGGTCCCGGTTTCGAGCTGATCGATAACATCGCTGAGCTGCTCGCCGAGGAATACCGAGACGATCGCCGGCGGGGCTTCGTTGGCGCCGAGACGGTGATCGTTGCCGGCCGTGGCCACGGCCGAACGCAGCAGGTCGGCGTGCGTGTCTACAGCTTTCATCAGCGCAACGATCATGGTCAGGAACTTGGCGTTCTCGTGCGGGTTGTCACCGGGACTCAACCAGTTCTTGCCGTCCGGTCCGGCCACGGCCCAGTTGTTGTGCTTGCCGGAGCCGTTGACCCCGGCGTAGGGCTTCTCGTGGAGCAGGCAGACGAAGTCGTGCGCCTCGGCCACGTTGCGGAGCGTCTCCATCATGATCATGTTGTGATCGACCGCCAGGTTCAACCCCTCGAACATCGGCGCGATCTCGAACTGGGCCGGGCAGACCTCGTTGTGACGGGTGCGGGCCGGAACACCGAGGCGCCACAGTTCCCGGTCCAGGTCTTCCATGAACGCGATGACGCGCGACTTGATGGCCCCGAAATAGTGGTCGTCAAGCTGCTGGTGCTTCGCCGGCGCCCGCCCGAAAAGCGTACGGCCGGCCTGGACCAGGTCCAGACGCTGCTCGTAGAAACTGCGATCAATGAGGAAGTACTCCTGCTCCGAACCGAGCGTCGCCCAGGCGCGCTTCCCTTCCGATTCGATACCGAAGAAGGCACCGAGACGGCAGATCTGGGTACTGAGCGCATCCGTGGAGCGCAGGAGCGGCGCCTTCTTGTCGAGGGCCTCGCCGTGATAGCCGATGAATACGGTTGGGATACACAGCGTAGCGCCGTTGGGGCCTTTCTTGATGAACGCCGGACTGGTGGGGTCCCAGCCCGTATACCCGCGGGCCTCGAACGTGGCACGCAGGCCGCCCGACGGGAAGCTCGACGCATCCGGCTCGCCCTGGATCAGCTCCTTGCCGGAGAACTTCAGCACGGCGCCGCCCTCGCCGTCCGGCGTCACGAAGGAGTCGTGCTTCTCCGCCGTAGCACCCGTGAGCGGCTGAAACCAGTGCGTGAAGTGCGTCGCACCGCGTTCCACCGCCCATGCCTTCATCGCATCGGCGACTTCGTCGGCAATACTCGGATCCAGGCTCCGCCCTTCCTTGATCGTTGCCGTGAGCGACTGATGGGCCGCCTCTGAAAGGTAGTTCCGCATCGTCTTGACACTGAAAGTGTCCTCTCCAAAGTACTCGACCATCTTGTCAGCAGCTTCCATTTCGGCACCTCCTGTCACCGCCGATTCACCGGCTGTCAACTTTCCTGCTCATTGGTTTTCTATCCACTGCGTATCGCGGGACAACCGCTTTGGTTGTCGTTTGCCGCAGGTCCAACGATCATGCCAACTTCGGACCACAGTCTGCAACACTCTTGTCTACACCAGGTTGTGGTTCTTCAGGCTGGGATGTCGCAACACGCTACGGACGCCAATTGCGACATTTATGTATCTATGAAGGCAGCAAAACGACAAAATTGAAGCCATGAGCGGAATCCAACGCCCTTGCGGCGTGGGATCTCGGTCAAGTAAGTGCCATTTACGTCACGCCGCCATTGCAGGGCCCGGACGCATGTGCCCAAACGTAGGTCCGATTTGCAATCGGACCCAACGCCGCTCTGTTGTGGTTCCGGCGCCTGGGCTCTGGAGGAACCGCAGTGGATCGGGTCCGATTACAAATCGGACCTACGTTTGCGGCAAGTCCGCAACGCGCTGGAGAAGCAACCGTCGCGATACGGCAGCCTCATGCACTTCCCCGGAGCCGCTTGGCGACCCCTTCTACCGTGCCCTGCTCCAGCAACCCGTCGGCGTAGGCCTCTGCGTCAGAGACGGACCAGGCCCGCACTGTCTGCTGGACCCGGGGCAGAAAACTCGGGTCGACACTCAGCTTCCTGATGCCGATTCCCAGGAAGAAGGGGACGTAGCGAGGATCGTGCGCCATCTCGCCACAGACCGAGACACCGGCACCGCGATCCTGACTGCGCCGCACTATCCTCGCAAGCGCCCGCAGTACTGCCGGGTGATGAGGGCAGTAATAGCCCGCCACGCGCTCGTTGGTGCGGTCTACCGCCAGCATGTACTGGACGAAGTCGTTGGTGCCGATCGAGAAGAAGTCGGCCTCCTCCGCCAGCTCGTCGATCACTTCGCCGAGGGCCGGCACCTCGATCATCGCCCCCACGGCGGGCAGATCCGCCGAGATGCCCCGACTGCCGCGCAGTTCCTCGTGACACGCCAGTATCCTGTCCCGCCCCCGGCGAAAATCATCAAGCGAACCGATCATGGGAAACATCACGCGCACATTGGGCACGCCGTCGGCAGCACTCAGGATTGCACTGAGCTGACGGTCAAGAATGTCCGGATGCCGCAGCGCAAGGCGGATCGAGCGTAAACCCAGGGCCGGATTGGCCTCGCCCGCCATATCGAAATAGGAGAGCACCTTGTCGCCACCGAGATCCACCGTCCTCACGGTCACTTCCCGGCCGGCCATACGCTCGAAAAGCCGCCGGTAGATGCTCTCCTGATCCCTCTCACCCGGAAATGCATCGCGGATCAGGAATGGAAACTCCGTGCGGTACAGCCCCACGCCTTCCGCCTTCAGAGCATTAGCCAGTTCCAGCTCGCTGAGCAGGTTGATGTTGGCCATAAGGCTGACACGGACGCCGTCCTTTGACGTCGTTTCGGGCTCCATGGCATCACCCATGGCTTCGACCGTCCGGTGCACGCGCTCCTTCTGCTCGTAACCCTCGACCACCCCTGCGCCCGGTCTGATCAAGACGTTGCCGGTATCCGCATCAACCAGCACCGGCGTCCCGTCCGGTATGGACAGCAGGGCGGGCGAATCGACGATCACCGTTGGGATGCGCAGCGATCTTGCCAGAATCGCGACATGCGAAGTCGTGCCGCCGCCCACCAGGACGATCGCGGCAACGCCTTCGACCGCTGCCTTGAGCATGTCCGAGGGCAGCAGGTCGCGGGCAATCAGCACGCGGTCGGCGAGACCGCCGTGCAGGTCCCCCTCCCCCGCCGCCAGGTTGGAGAGAATGCGTCTGGCCAGGTCCTCAACGTCCTTGGCCTTCTCCCGCGTGTAGTCGTGCGGGCTGGCATCGAAAATATCCATGAAGTGACAGGCCGTCTCCAGCACGGCTTGCCCCGCCGGCTTGCCCTCGCCCACCCCGCGGCGCATCTCCCCGGAGAAAGAATCGTCCTTCAACATCATCAAGTGCGCGTCGAAGATCAGCGAAGCCAGTTCCGGGATGCGCGTCCCCATCTGGGCCTGAAGGTCTTCGAGCTGTCCGGCGGTAGCCTTGAGCGCCCGGTCCAGATCCTCGCGCGTGCCGGTGCGGGACAGTGAGTGCGGATCCTCCGCGAGCGCACTCAGCTCCGGGCGGTGCCTGAGGACGGCTGAAGGGCCGGCAGCACTGCGGGCTGACGCCGCCTGCCCTTTGACACGGGAGGGAGACGCCTGGACCTCTTCTTCAGGTAGCTGCCGGTTCATGTCCAGCATCACACGCGCCATTTCGATCGCACCGGCAAGCTGCGAGCCCACCGCCCGCATGGCCATCACGTCCTGCTCCGAAAACGGACGCTCCGCCGCCCGCTGGACGACGAGCACACCGACTTTCTCGACACCACGCCGGATGGGCGCGGCCAGGAATGCGTCAAACCCCTCCTCCCCTGCCTCAGGGAAGTACCTGAATGCAGGATGACGACTGGCGTTGTCCACTCGGATGGGACGGAGCTTCTTCAACGCGATCCCGACCAACCCCTCGCCAGGATGCATCCGGACGCGACCGACGGCGGTAGAGGCCAGGCCCACCGTTGCCCGCAACACCAGCTCGTCGCTGGACTCGTCGTAGAGGTAGATCGAACAGATGTCGGCCTGGAGGTGACGCGCAACCAAAGATGCGGTGCGGTCGAGAAAGGACCCGACATCCGTGCTGCCGGCAAGCATCGCCACCCACTCCCCAACCGTGGAGATCAGGTCCAGGTGCTCATTTGTGTCTGCGTTCCTCGTCATAGCGATTGTTCTGCCATTATCGCTATTCAGGCGGAAAGGTCAAAGAATAACGTGGCAAGAAGAACTCAAAGGCCTCGATTGGCCCTGCCTGCGGAACTGGCCAACCCACGTAACATTCCACGGCCGGAAATATGAGCTGCAGTTTCGCCGACATGCGGGTGACGTGTGGGAGCGACTCACGGAGGACGAGCTTGAAACCGCCGGCCAGTTCCAGTCGCTCTATGGCCCGAAACGCGGCTATCCCGCGGATGGAACACCGCGCCACCGTCAGATCACGCACCAACGCCAAGGGTCAGAAGTGTACGAGATATTGTCCGACACAGGCGCCGTCATCGAACGATACCGTCGCAAGAAGTCTGACAAAGGCGAAACGGTCTACGTCCGACTTGTATTCGGCGGATCCGGAGAGCATCAGGATGCGAGGGCCGTCGGCGCCGCCGGCAGCGACCGCCAGGGCGGTCATGATAGCAGGAATAAGCCTAAAAAGAGCAGTTGCCCGCAGATGACGCAGATTGACACAGATAAAGTCCCGAATCTGCGTTCATCTGCGTCATCTGCGGGCAACTTCTGCCTCATCCGGCTTTTCACCAAATGGGTGCGTCGTGTGACGTCGCCAACTCGACGGCGGAGCGCCCGGCAATCCTGCACACGATGAGAGGACAGTCATATCCGCGGACGACCTGTCATCCCGAGCGGAGCGGAGTCGAGGGATCTC
>CAZKRK010000074.1:0-24722 GCA_964555035.1 uncultured Victivallales bacterium
ACTCTGAACACTCACACCGTCGCCAACGCACAGAACACTCGTAGAAGTGTTTGACCCATCTACTCAAAGAAACGAAATTCAAGGAGCTAGACCGAGTTTCCGAGTGAACAGTTCTGCCGGCATGGCATGCTTGATGTGGCTGTGTCGGCTGATGCGCCACGGTCCCTCGCGGGTATTGCCGAGGATCATCGCCCACCGATGCCCGACGCCGAGCTTCTTCAGATTGCGGACTTTTGTCCGGGGCAGCTTCCACTGCTCCCAGATGTATGCCCGTATCCGTCGGAGTACCCAGGCGTTTATCTCGGCGGCGCGGGTCTTGGAGATGCCGACTTGGTACCAGGCATTGCAGGCTAGCGACGCTGGCGCGCCGCAGCCTGAACGCTGACATTAGACCAGAGAAACAGAACGCCCTGTTGACAAACGGCACACGCGCAGGTACGCTTATCCTCATGAGTGAGTTTGATTGGAGTGACGATAAGAACGAAATGCTCGAGCGCACCCGACAGGTGTGTTTTGAGGATGCCGTTGTCTGCATCCAGAACGGGGACGTTCTGGATGTCATTCGGCATCCCAACCGGAAGCGGTACCCGAACCAGAACATAATCGTGCTCAATGTGGGAGGCTATGTTTGGCTTGTCCCCTACGTCAAGGCGAAGGGGGTGCGCTTCCTGAAGACAATCATTCCGAGCCGCAAAGCAACACGGGAGTATCTGGCATGAAGAAGAACCCTATGCAATTTGATGAAGAGGAACTGCAAATCCTGCAGGATTTCGAGCGTGGAGAGTTTGAGAGCATTCGCAACTTCCAAGCCGAAAAGAAGAAACTTGAAGAGGCGGCACGCAACACACTGCAGAAAGACAAGCGCATCAACATCCGGATCTCGTCCCGAGATCTGGAACGTCTGCAGATGCGTGCCGCCCGAGAGGGCGTCCCCTATCAAACCTACATTGCGGGATCACTGCACAAGCTGGTGTCTGGACGCTTGAGAGAAGTGGCCGAACAATCTCCTGGAGGCGACGTCCTGAAGGCCGCGTCTCAGGAGTGACGTTCCGCGGACCGGCCTGCGGACGTTGTGCTCTCATCGCGGTTTCGTCTCGTCCACGACGGCTCGCGAGGACGAAGTGGAACTGCACCGAGAGCAAGACAACACCCGTCCAGTCCGCGGTTTTGGGCTCGACGTGGCAGCTTGACTGATCGAGCATAATGCTGCATAGTTCCACTATACATAACGGAGGTAGTCTCATGCAGGCAACAGTAGTGGACTTGCGGTACCATATGAACGATGTGCTCAAAGCGCTCGACCGAAATGAGGATGTGGACATTCTCTATCGCGGGAAGAGAAGGGGTGTGTTGATGGCGAAGGTCGACCGGACCGGGGTGAGAGTCGAGGATCACCCCTTCTTCAACATGCGGGGCTCCAAACAATCCGTGGATTCGGAAATGGATCGTCTCCGCGGAGGACGGTACCGTGATCTTTGATACGGATATCTTCATCTGGATCGAGAGGGGCAACAGGAAGGCGGCACGCCTGGTCGAGAAGGAGGATGAACGCTTCATTTCTGTGCAGACCTACCTGGAACTGTTGCAGGGCGCGGAGAACAAGGAGCAGCACGACCACACGAAGCAGTTCCTCGTGGACTTTGGGTTCAGAACGCTGCCACTCTCTGACAACGTTGGCCATCGGGCGACGGTTTACGTTGAGGAATACGCCCTCTCTCATGGTCTGAGAGCTGGAGATGCACTCATCGCAGCAACTGCGACAGAGAACAACATGACGCTCTGTTCAAGCAACGCCAAGCACTTCAGACCCATCAAGGATCTGAAACTCAAGGTGTTTCGCCCATAGACGGGCTGCCGGCAAGCCACTTCATGCCGAGCATCGCGACCACACCCTCGTCGGCCACTGGCAACCCTCCCGCGACTGTCACGTCGATCCCGACTGGATTCTGATCTACACGACGGATGCAGAATCCCTCAGACTTGAACGAACAGGAACGCGCAGCGATCTGTTCAAGAAATGAGATCGTCAACAAAGCCGATCGAGCGTACGGCTGAAGCCGCCGCTCACCGCGGGCGGATCGCGATAGAAGAGGATTCCATCAACTAGCTCGGATACCGTCTGAGCCCACGGCTTATCTCACAATGAGAACAGTTCCCGGCGGTGTGGTTCTGACGCCCGAGGTTTCGGTGAGCCAGAGTGTGAAGTGTCGGCCGAACTGCTGCAGGGCGCCGGGGCTGCCGAGGGTGTCCGAGAAACGCGTCCAGGAACGATCACGCACAACGACAACATCGAGTTGGGCCGCGTGCAGTCCGAATAGCCGCGATGCCTCGAGGGCGTTGTAGGCCAGCTCCGGATGGTGGCCGAGATTGTACAGGGCTATGGCTTCTCCCGTGCTCATGGGCTCATCCCAGACGGCAACGTCATCCAGAGCCCCTTCCAGCGCGTATGTGTACTTCGTGCGCCGTTCGAACCCAAGCGTGAAGATGTTGGGGGCATTGATGGCGGCGAACCAGTCTCCCGCCCGAACGGCGGTGCCGAGCGCGGGAACACGTCCGTCCACCACGAAGACGACTTCCGTCCCATTGGTTGCGGCGGTCTGGGAGACGACGACGTGATGCCAGTTTCCGTCCGCGTAATCCTCCGACGTGGTAAGGTCGACCGTGTTGATACCGTTGTCGCGAATGAGGAATCGCAGCTTCCTGCTGCTCGGCAGTTCGAGCAGCAGGCGATCGGAGGTGGTGGTTTCGCCAAAGTCGAGCAGCGGCTGACGCAGCGTGGAAGCGGTGCGGAACCAGAGCGACACGGCCCCCGATGTATCGGAAGCAAAACGGCTGATGTGCTGGGAGAGCGTGACACGATCTCGATCTGTCTCACTGAATGCGTAGGCGTACCCCAGCGTGCCGGGTTGCCCGATCTCGGGATCCTCCAGGTCCCCAACGCTTGTGGTTCCCCGCGTGCCGTGTAGCTCGTCAGGACCGTAGTCGCGGACAACCTGGCCGGTGGTTTCGTCCAGTGCCCAATGTGCCTTTGGAGCGCCCGGCGTCTCGGGGTCAGGAGAACGCTCCCGGAGCTGGATCGCATTGAGTTGGGCGCGAGGCGTGGCGGCCGTGCCGTAGGCCGACACCGTCAGGTTGCTTGCCGCCAGCGCGCGAACGACGACGTAGTTGCCTGTGGCGCCGGAGGTGGCGGACTCGGCGAAAACGCCGCCGAAATGTACCTGGAGCGGGTCGACGACGACGTGTGTGCCCAGCACCGTGCCCGCGAAGTTGGTCCCCTCACGGACTGCAAGGGCCGTCTGTTGCTCGTTGATATCGTTCCGCCGATCACAGTAGAGGATAAGGTCGTAATGCGGGTAAGGAACGCCCCGGATTGCGACGCGAATACCCCCAGCCTCGTTCGAACTGCTGGTCGTTAGCCAGTTCTCCATCAGCCGGTGGTCAGCGGTGGAAAAAGGTGGTCCTCCCTCCAGCTCACCGGCAGGAACACCGGTGCTTTCCCCGACCTCCCAGGACACCGATGCGCCGGGGACGACCGCGCCGGTGTCATCAACCACATAGCCGGCCTGAATGGTGGCCGTCTGCCCTACCGTATCGGGAATCGCTGCGTCGTTCCAATGGCTCTGGGAGATGACACCGGCGACGTCATCCTCGCCCATGACTCCATCGCCGGCGCTCGAGAAGTTCACCCCGATGAGCGTCCCCTGAGACTGGGCGGGGAGGTTTGTGGAGAAGAGGAGATCGAGGCCATCGTTGGTTGCCGAAACGACAAACCCTCCCTCTCCCAGGTCGTGGGCGAAGTGCGTCGTGTCGATGCGGATAGCGGAGGGATCAAAAGGCTGAAGAACTCCTGAACACGTGACGATCCGCCACGCGCGTTCCTGGTCGTTGGCGAACCCCGCCGCCGGCCCGTTCGTCCCATCGTCGGACAGGGACGCAACCTGCATAGTGAAGGGATCGGAAGCGGACGCGATCACGCACATGTCCCCCTGCACGTCAAGCAGGCTCCAACCGCCGCCGGCGCTGCCGCCGCAGTCCTTGATGTAGACGCGGCGTGCGTCTCCCCCACCCCACGTGTGCGATGCCGTGACGGTTACGCCGGGCATGGTGTCAACGGTTGTGGAAGCGGAGTCCGCCGATGCCGTATGCGGCGAACAGACGGCCGGCGGCAGCAGCGCCTCCTGGTGGTTGACGACGAGTCGACAGCCCCGCCCGAGGGCCGGGCTGTTGGAGAGGGCGTAGTGGCGGGCCGCGGCGCGGCAATCGCGCGGGATGTCGAATCGGCTGCCGCCGCGCCAAACGCGTGCCCCGCCGCTTACGGCGCCCTCGGGGTCGGAGCTCGGCAGGCTGGCAGGTGTGGGCGTGTATCGATCCAGGCACCATTCGGCCACGTTGCCATGTGCATCGTACACCCCCCAGGCGTTGGGGGCGCAAGCGCCTACAGGAGCGGCCGCGCCGTTCGGCGTTGCGTTGGCCGAGACCCGGCCAAGACGCGACAGGTTCCATGGGGTCAGCGCATCGGCGCTATTCAACGGGCCTCCGCCGCCGGCGCGGCAGGCGTACTCCCACTGTGCTTCCGTGGGCAGGTCCACGTCCAACCCGGTGCGTTCTCGCAAGCGGCCGATGAAACTGTTCGTGGCCGGGGCGCGATCGCCTCCGGGCCATTGGCCGCCACGCAAGACTGCCCAGTCCACGTCCTCGACGGGGCGCGTAGCGTCGGTCACGGCGCCTGTCCCCATAACGCGATACCACTGCTCCCGGGTGACTTCGAAGACGCCGACGTCAACGTCGCGGGTCAACGATACCGCGCGCCGCGTTTCGTCCGCGTAGCGACCGGGCTCGTTGGTGGGGGATCCCATCTCAAAGGTCCCGCCGGGCAACCGCACCAGGGCCAGGTTGGTCGTCTTGACCGGAAACCGGCTGACCAGTTGGCGTGGCGTTCCCGTCCAACCCAGCGTGGGGTACTCATCCGCCGACGCCCCCCCGGAAAGGTCGATGACCAGATACGCATTCGTGCGCGCCTCGGCGTCGGTGGCGACGACTCGGAACACGGCCTGCGTGGTGAAGTGCGCATCCCAGTCCTCGCCGGCATTCCATGCGATATGCCGGTTCGTCCCCGGCGCGACGTCAGCGCCCCAATCGCCCGTGCATTGCGCCACCGGCACGCGGAACAGCGCCCCGCCATCCTCGGAAACAAGCAGATCGACGCGGAGCGTGTAGCCCTCCGCAGCGTGCACATCGTACGTCACATCGACCAGCTTGCTGTCCGGGCGTTGCTGGACGCGAACGTTGGAGACGACGGGGGGCGCCCCGTATGTGGTGAGCGGACCGGCGGCGGTCGGCCCCAAGCCAAGCGTGCTTGCAGCCGCGAGAACCTGCAAGGCACGCCGGATCAGGTCTGTCGGTGTGCTCACCCGGATTCCGAACTCCACCTCAATCGCCTTGCCGGCTGGACGCCGTCCGAAAAGCCCCTGAAAGCGGCGGTCCTTCGCCGTTCCGGGCAAACGCGAGCGCGCTTGATGAAACAAAGGAGGGACTTCGTTCATTTCCGTTTGTGCTCAACTCCTGTCCGTAACGGCGGAGGACCGCCGTCTCCAGGCTTGGCTGGCGGACGTTTTGAGAACATACCCCTTTTCGAGTAGGGTCTGACTAGTACGCGCACACGTCAAGCTGCCATGGCGCGCAGATTCCCGGATTTGGCGTAGTCCAGGATTGCGGCATCGGCGGTGACCAGTGGGTAGGCATGGGCGCGGGCGGTAGCGACGATGATACGGTCGGCAGGGTCCCCGTGGAAACCCGCGGGAAGTCTCGTGCTGGCGACCGCAATCGCCGGTTCCAGCGGCACGAGGCTGACTCCGGGAGCCGAAAGAGCATCCTGTACCCACGCGCCGCAATCCTGGTCCAAGGTGAGTCGCCCCTTGGCTTCCAGCATGGCCACTTCCCACACGGAGATCGCCGAAACCAGGAGACCTCCGTCACGGGCCGACGTCTCGATCCGGCGACGCATCCCCGGTTTCAGGTCCGGAGTCCCTTCCATCAACCAGACCCAGACGTGGGTATCCAGGAGCAGTTTCTGTCCCGATTCAGGCTTCGGCATTCCACGTCTCCCCGGTTGGCGCGACAATATCGCCGGTTATGCGGGCGCGGCCTTTCAGAAAACCGAACACGGGTACCGGCGCGTCGTCATCCACGGGTACGAGCTTTGCCACGGGCTTGCCACGCTTCGTTATCACGAAACTGCGGTGCTGGCGTCGCACTTCCTCCATGAGCTGAAGGCAGCGCGTCTTGAATTCTCCTGCGGCGATCGTCATATCCCTCTCCTTTATCACCATAGTCATATCACCATGGTGATTTGATGGCAAGCGCAATCCTCCGTACGGTCATTCCGTTGCGATGAACGGGAACACAGGGGCATCTCCGGACGCCGTTCGAAGAGCCCTTGGGTGAGATCAGGGGCGAGAGCAGGGGTTGGAGTTTGCGCTGGCAGCCTGTCAAGTTTCTGGCCGGCAACGTCCCGACGCGCGTGGCGTCTTGGGGAGGTCTACCCGTCGTACTGTGTGTAGCCGTGAGCGTGCAACGCGTCGATGGGACGGGTGGTGAACGTGGCTTCGGCGGGTGTGCAGGATCCCAGTTCGTGAGAGTCGTACCCCGGGTGGAAGGTGACGTCGAGCAGCGTATTGTGGTTGACGAACGGATCCTTGAAGCGAGCCAACCACTCCATCGTTTGTGCGTGCAGCTCGGCACGCACGCCGTCATAGGCCGGGTCGTCCATGCGATCGGTCGTGCACCAGGGGTCGATCTGCTTGTCATACAGGCAGGTAAGATCGGAACCGGGGCTGGACCGCATGCGAGCGTCTTCCGCGGCTGGAACGTAGTTCTGGATCGAGTACGTGTACTCGCGCGTGTAGACGCCCCGCCAGCAGGGGGAGAACAGGAACAGCGGGGCAGAGGCCATGGCTTCGTCGTCGGCCGTCTGGATAGCGGTGGAGAGGTCGTGTCCCTGGCATGTGGCCGGTACGGGCAGGCCCATCAGTCCCAGGATCGTCGGCATCAGGTCCAGCGTGCCGATAATCAGGTCGCTCTTGCGCCGCTGTCGCAAGCCGTGCGGCCAGCGCATCATCAACGGCACTCGGCAGGAAACGTCTTCCGGCGACTGCTTGTGCCGGCTGCGGCCGGCGGGCCAGGCGAAATGGTCGCCGTGATCGGATGTATAGACAATCAGCGTGTCCTCCGCGACGCCCAGTGATTCCAGCTTCCCGGCAATGGTGCGCACGTGATCGTCGACCATGCTGCACATGGACAGGTAGCCGTGAAAGGCCGTCTGTTTCGAGGCGTCCAGGCCGAACTGCCGGCAGTGCAACTCCTCGCGGTTGTAGAGCGACTTCCACTCTGCCGGGCAATCGTATCCGCCGTAGCCACCCCCCCAGTTGTGCGGGGGGTGCCAGGAGACGAACAGGGCAAACGGGTCTGTCGTCCCTCGCCGGGATTCCAGGAAATCGAGCGCCTGGCGCGTCTGGCCGGTAGAGACCCATTCCCCGTAATTGACCTTCGCAAGCGACGCGGGGTCATAGTAGAACCCGTCTGAGTAGGTGAGACTGCAGTTGTCGGTGAAGAAGATATCGCCGAAGCCCAGTCGCGCAGGGCCGCTCGGGACCCCTTGTCCGCGCTGTCCGCCGTGCAGGTGCCACTTGCCGACATAGGCCGTGGCGTAGCCCGCCGCGGTCAGCACGTCGGCGAATGTGTCTCCGATGTTGTGCATGGCGCCGATATCGTTCTCATAGGCGCCGCAATAGAGGGGGTGCCGGCCGGTCAGCAGCATGCCGCGGTGCGGGGTGCAGACGGGACTGCTCGACACCGCGTGGTTGAACCAGACGCCCTGCGCAGCCAGGCGGTCGAGCGTGGGCGTTTTGACGTGGGCATTGGCGCCGGCGTAACCGACCGCGTCGTACGCTTGCTGGTCGGAGAAAATGAACACCAGGTTGGGGCGCTTGACATCGCGGGTCGCGCCGTTCGCCTGCCGCGGCCACAGCGCTTCGCCGGCCACCCCGACGGCGCCGGCGCCTGCCGAGACCACAAATTCACGTCTGTTCACGTTGTCATCTCCTGTTGTCTCTCGTTCTAGACGGGAACTTCACCCCCCGCGCTGTCATCCCGAGCGCAGCGGAGCGGAGTCGAGGGATCTCGAGAACTGCCAAGCACGTCCGGCGTGGTTGCCAAGTCCCGAGATCCCTCGACTCCGCTGCGCTGCGCTCGGGATGACAGCGCGGGGGTGCAGTTTCCCTGCCGAATTGTCCGAGGCCCCGGCGCCTTGGGGCGGGACAGACATGAGACTTCCGTGCCTTTCCCGGGACAATCCATCAGTAGACCGCCGGCCTGCGCCTGCACCAGCAGAGCCAGACCGGCAAACAACCCGAGCACCTCGTCGATTCTGATCCGCGCCAGGGTCATCCGCCGACCTCCACAAGCAGTTCTACTCCGATTCTCTACGTTCTCTGGGAGCGAGTTATATCATCTGCATAGCCGGTAAAGGAGCAGATTCCACACTGGGGCTGTCATTCGTATGCTTCGGCCAGTCTGCGCGACCGACGCGTCAACCGGCACGGTTGCGGGCGTCTACCAATCCACAACCGGTTCACTCCTGCTCGTCGTGGTCGACACGGACAACGACAACTTCGGTGCATACGCGGCAGACGGCCTGCCCGACGGCTGGCAGGTGGCAAACTTCGGCACCAACAACCCGGCCCAGGGCGCGCCGGACGCGGCTACCAACTCGAGCAGGTGGGCGCAGTGACCGGCAAGGTATGGACGGCGCCGCCCGGCACCAGCCAAAGCACCAACGGAACGGCGCGCACCATCCGCGATCCCAATGCCGGCGGCACCCCGGGGTACTACCGGGTGCGGGTGACGTACGTGGAGTGATCGGCTCGCGGCAGTTCCAGTCTGGATTTCGGTGATGCTCGTGCTATAGTGCGCCGGGTGGACGGAAAGATGGAGAAACATGCCATGAAGAACCTACTCAGCATCGCGCTCGTCGCCGCGGTCTGCGCAGCTTCGGCCGGGACCGCATACGGCCAGTTCGAACTCACGGTGGAGCCCGGCGCAGGTGACACTCTCGCGCTGAACTGGAATACACTGGGAGGAAACCCGGGCTACGCCATCGAGACCCACACATCGCTGACGGGCGGAACGTGGCGCCTGGCGGGATCGGCCGACGACTGGCCGATCGCAGATACGAACTGGTCGACCGAGACCGACGGTGCGGCCTACTTCCGCGGACGCGCGGCGCAACGGGGGCTGATCGTCTCGACGCGATTGTCGCGTAGTTTGACGAAAGACGACATCAACCTGCTCATCCTCTCCATCTACGGTTTTCCGCCGCCCATGACCGCCACGTATCCGGTGGACATTCACCGCATCACCTACGAAACGTTCGACCACAGGGGGATTTCTGCCGTCGCCTCCGGGGCTCTGACCGTTCCGGCAGGAACGGGTGTACCGGCGGTTCCCCTGGTCTCCTACCAGCACGGCACCATCTTCAAGCGGACGGATGCGCCTTCCAACGATGATGCGGAGGACCGGGCCTACGGCGTAATCATGTCCACCGACGGATACGCCGTCGCCATGCCGGACTACCTGGGTCTCGGCACCAATTCGCCCCCGCTGCATGCCTACCTGCACGCGCGCTCGGAAGCCGTGGCCTGCGTCGATATGATGCGCGCCAGCCGCACCATCATCAGCAACAGCACCACGCTCAACCTGAACGGCAAGATCTTCCTCGTCGGCTATTCGCAGGGCGGTCACGCCACGCTGGCTCTTCAGAAGGAACTGGAGCAGAACCATGCAGCGGAGCTCCCCGTCACGGCATCGGCGCCGATGGCGGGGCCACACGATCTCTCCGGCACCATGATGGATGAGCTCCTGTCCGACAACGCCTATTCGGACCCGCAGTACCTGCCTTACCTGCTTTTCGGCTACAACGGAGTGTACGGGCTCTATGACGCTGTCTCGGATGCACTGAAGGCTCCCTACGACACGACGTTGCCACCCCTGTTTGACGGTGCACATTCGTCGAGCGATGTCGCACACGCCATGCCTTCCGTGCCCAAGCTGATCTTCAAAGCCGACTACCTCGCGGAATTCGAGAGCAATTCGAATCACCCATTCCGCGTGGCCCTGCGCGCAAACGACACCTACCGCTGGACACCGCAGGCGAAGACGCGACTCTACCATTGCGCGGCGGACACGGTCGTGCCGCAAGTCAACTCGTCGATCGCATACTCGAACTTCGTTCAAAGAGGCGCTGCGAACGTCTCCTTCGAGGATCCTTCCCCAGGCTCCAACCACTCCGAAGGCGTCCAGCCCTGTTTCGAGGCCGCCAAGGCCTGGTTCGACAGCCTGTAGCCACATCGCACATCAAGATCTGCGAGCGTCCGGCCGATTGGGCGAGCCACAGCCGGTGGGCGCCGACGGTTCATCCTGTATTCGGCAGTTGAACCGCCGATTCCTACGCAAACGTCTGCAAACATTGACGATGGCGACGTCACACGACGCACCCATTTGGTGAAAAGCCGGATGAGGCAGAAGTTGCCCGCGGATGACGCAGATGAACGCAGATTCGGGACTTTATCTGCGTCAATCCGCGTCATCTGCGGGCAACTGCTCTTTTTAGGTTCATTGCGCCTGCCCCCGGTCGAACCGGTATCCGATTCCCCGGACGGTGTGGATGAACGCAGGCGTGTCCGGGTTCGGTTCGATCTTGGCACGCAACGTGGTCACACAGCGGTCGACGCTGCGCTGAGTAACGATCACGTCGTAGCCCCATACGGCGTTGAGGATCTGGTCGCGGGTCAGGGCCCTCCCCTCCTGCCTGAGCAGGTAGCGAAGCAGCTCGTACTCCTTGGGAGTCAGTTCGACATCCTCGCCGTTCTTCCGCAGCCGGCGCGAACGAAGGTCCAACTCGCAAACGCCAAAGCGCTCAACGACTGCGTCAGCCTTCTCGCGACGCCGGAGAAACGCATGACAACGGGCCAACAGCTCCTTGACGCTGAACGGCTTGGTCACGTAGTCGTCCGCTCCCAGGTTCAGCCCCAGGACGATATCCGACTCCTGGCTCTTGGCCGTCAGCATGACGATCGGCATGTCCAGCTCGGCCTCCCGGACGGAACGGCAGATCTCGTAGCCGTTCATGCCCGGCAACATGATGTCCAGGACGATCAGGTCCGGCTTCAGCGCAACAGCCTTCGACAGGGCATCCTCCCCTTCGGACGCCGTCCGCACCGCGTAGCCGGAGTACTCGAAATTGTCCTTCAGCCCGCGCAGCAGCGTCGGGTCGTCTTCAACAATCAATACCGTTTCACCCGCCACGACGCTATGTGCTCTTTGATGGTTCCTGCCTGGGCACGGTGCTCCCGCCGGATGCAGGGATGCCCACAGCAAAGGTGCTACCCTCTCCCGGCCGGCTTTCTATGTCAATCGTTCCGCGGTGCGCATCCACGATGAACTTGACGATGCTGAGCCCCAGCCCGCAGCCGCCGGTCTTGCGCGAGAGAGTCCGGTCCACCTGGTAGAACCGTTCCAGTATCTTTCTCGACTCGCGGCGCGACAGACCGATCCCCCCGTCCGTCACAGCGAAAAACACCCGGTCCCCAGCGCTGTAGGCTCTGACGGTAACTCGCTTCTCGTCAGGAGAGTACTTGTACGCGTTGTCCAGCAGGTTGAGGAGGACCGTGACCATTGCATCGCGGTCAGCCGCTACCCGCGGCACCCCCGCCGCAACGTCAACCTCCAGAACACACCCCCCGGACTCAAACCGCTCCCCGACCGCCTCTGCCGCCAGCTTCACAATCTCCTCCGGAGAAACGTCGCAGAATTCGAAGGTCCGCTTGTTGCGCTCCATTCGCGAGAAACTGAGGAAGTTCTCGATAAGCCGGCTCAAACGCTCGTTCTCGCGTGCAATCAGTTCAAGATACTCCCGCGCCTGTTCGGCATCGCGCGTCCGCCCCTCCAACAATGTGTCGACCAATACGCGCATCGACGCCAGAGGAGTCTTGAGTTCATGCGACACCGTGGCCACGAAGTCGTTCTTCAGGCGCGTAATCCTGGCCTGCCTCAGGAACACCCCCACCATCATCGACGCGAGCCCCACGACCAACACGATCGCCAGGGCGCCGATCCATACGTACGCACCGATCTTCCGGTCCGCTGCAGCCGCAAAGGGATCCCCCTCTTCGAGATGCAGACGAAACTGCCAGTCGGGCAGATACCAACCCGCGTGCACATGCATGAACGCCGTCCTTTCACTGACTGACGCCGCGGGGCAGACTTCGATCTCGGCTCCGGGCAGTGAAAACCGTTCCTCGACGACAGCGCGCATTTCCGCCACCAGACTGGCCTGCCGGTAGAGACCGACCACTGACCTGTCGGGCGTTTGCAGGCACCAGACGCGGCCAATCCCGACAAAGTGCATTATGCCGGGCAGGGCATATCCCGACTCGATGAACTCCGCCGCGAGCCGCTCCGCGGAAAGCGTCGCAAACGAGAGTTCACCGTCGAGCTCAAGCATCTGTCCCATGAGGAACAAGCGCTGACTCGACGGCATCGACAAATCGCTGTAATCGCGCAACCGTTCTGCCAGCCCGTCCCGAATGCCCGAAAGGCGTGCGTCGCTCGACACGCCGACCCGCCGCAACACCAACAACCGCAAATTCGGAACGATCAGCCGTCCCGAACCGTCACGCGCAGTTCTGTAGCGCCCTCCGTCCAACAACTCGGACACGACTTCCACGGCGGCCTGAGTCTCACCGCCGGCAATCAGCGACCGGATCTCCTCGCGCAGCGCCAGAAGCGTCTCGTTCGACGGCGCCGGGGCGTGCGTCTCGACGGGAATTGGATACGCGACGCTACGTCCCTCGTAGACAACTACGCTGTCCGCGACCCCGGCCTCGACCAGGCGGGCGAAGCGCTCGCCACTGCCCTCTCCGGGGTAGCTCTGCCTGAGGGCATCGGACTTCCGCTTCCAGTAGGCATCGAGCTCCAATCGCAGTTCCGCAAGCCGTGCGCCGTAGAGCTCCGTCAGCTTCTGGCGCGCCGCAAGACGCTCGTTGTTCGCGGCCTCCGACATGAACCACAGGAGACAAGCCGTGGGCACGAGCACGGCAAACAGCAGCAGCGCGATTACCCCCCGCAATTCCCGCCAGGGGGAACCGCCCGTTCTGTTCGCCCGGGTCATCATATGGCGGTCATTCGAGTGCTATCATGGGCAAGAAGATTCTCAGCATGGTTCTCATGTCTGACCAGAAACTTCAGCAATGTTCAATGTTCAACGTGGGTGGCTGATTGACTCAAGTACCCCCAACACCTTGGGCCCGAGAGCCGATTGATGATTCTCGATTAGCGATTCTTGATTTCTGAAGTGACGCAAGAAGCCGTGTTGTAGGACTCGTGGAACAGAGGATTGAGACCACACCGTGTCCGAATTCTGACAAAACCGCGTCCTCCGGTCGCAAATCACAAATCGCTAATCGAGAATCATCAATCAACCACAATGGATTGAGCATTGGACATTGAACATTTCTGCCGTTTCCACCTCGAATTGCCTCGGAAGCGCAGCGCACCGGGGGCCCTCCTGACCTATAGGTCCGATTCCTCTCGTCACTTTCTCTCTCCCATGGTCATGCGCGGAACGGATTTCCGCGCTACGGGTGCCGACCTCTTTTCTGTGGCACCTTCCGATACAACCCCTGCTACTCGATCGCCTTCCACTTCTCCCATAGCTTCGGGAAAACCGACGGAGTTTGCAATCCGTGTTTTGCGCTCTTCACCGTCGCTTTGCCAACGGTGAAATCGCCATTGGCCGCATCCTTGAACCCAGGATCGACGGTCAGCATTTTGCCGGTTTTGTCCAGGCCTTCCGTATCCGTTGTGTTTTGCCATAGGGTGTTGTTTCCGACACGCGTCCCCCCGCGCCCCCCCTCCTTGAATTGAACGATGCCGCGCTCGTTGCCGGCGAAGATGTTGTTCTTCACCGAAAGGCTGCACGACTCCCGGAAGTCGACACCGGAATAGCCGCAATCCAGGATTACGTTGTTCTCGATATCCACCTCGCTGTTGGCGAAGCCGCTAATCCCGGTGCCGTTCCCGAGAATCACGTTGTTGCGGATGGCACCCTTCGCGCTCTTGTTGCCCAGGTATACCCCGCGGTTCTTGTTCTTGATGATGAGGTTGCCCGTCACCTCCAGCTCGCCGCCGGTACAACGGATGGCGTGGTAGGCCGAGCCGGTCACAACGTTGCCGCGAATCTTCGCTTTGCTGTCAGAGCTCACGGTCACCCCGCAGTGTCCCGGATTCACGAACACGCAGTCCTCCACGGTGCCTTCCGCGCCCTGCGCAAACTGCACGGTGAACTCATGGCCGTCAAACCGGCACCCGTCCAGGTGCAACTGCGAGAAGCCATACCCGAGAACGGCCGCAGGACAGCGCGTCCTGCCGCCGGGAGCCGATAGCCGGCAATCGCTAATCCTCGCCATCCCGTCTTTCACCACGACCGCGCACACCGGCTCGGCCGCGCGATCGCTCGTGGCCCGCTGCCACTTGATCGTCAGCGACTCCAGCTCGACCTCCCCTTTGCCGGTGACAAGCACGGCGGGTTCGTCGGCCGTGACCTCGAGGACGCACCCGGCGCGATCGACACCTTTCAGTCGGAGCGCTTTGTCGATGCGCAGCGGTTTGCGGTACGTGCCCCCGGGCACGTTCACCACGCTGCCGGGCCGGGCCGCGTCGATCAGGATCTGCAGGTCATCGCCCGCCCCCCGCGACGCACCGTCGGGCGATGGAGCTTCGCGATCCGACAGGCGCTGCACGCCCCTTGCCCCCGACGGTTCCCTGGCGAGGGACACCTTGACCATCCAATCCTGCCCGCCCCCGAGCGGCGAGAAGCCGCGCCCGGGCAGGCCGGTGAAGGAGCGCGACTTCCCCCCGGAGTTGTCGATGCCGAGGTAGATCCCCTTGGTTCGCTCCGGTTTGAACGACAGGGCGACATGAAAGGTCTCGGGCACCTCGATCGACGGCGTGCGCAGGGTGTACCACTCGAGATCGCCGCGCTCGACCAGACCGTACGCGAAGGGCACCGTCGCCAGAATCCGCATCTCCTCGTCCAGCACGTACAGCTCGAAATCCTCGTCCGGCGCCTTGGGGTATCCGTACCGCGCCGCGTGAATCAGAACGCCTTCGATGAAGCGCACCGTATCGGACCGCTCGAAACCCACGGCATGCCCCGACCCTCCCAGGCTCCGCTTGCCGTCGGGCGAACCGTCGCCGTAACCCAGTTCCACGACGCCCTTTGGCAGCGCGTCGCCGGCTCCGCCCGCAGCCCCCGCCAGGCGATAGGCGATGCGACACCGGAAAGCCTCACGCTTCCGCAGGTTCTTCTCGAAGCGCAGCGCCACCGCACCGTTCTCGGTTGTCCGCTTCGTGGGTTTGGGATCGCAGGAGACAATCGCGGCACCGGCAGGCAGCACCACCGTCTCCGTGTAGTCCGTCGCCGGCATAGGCGTGTGGTGACGCGAATACACCCACAGACCGCCAACCTTCTTGGCAAGGTTCTTGCCCCGCGTGACGATCTTGCTCTTGTACTCCGCACCGGGCGGGACAGGCTTCTTTCGCGTGACCGTATAGGAGTAATGCCGCCCCTTGTTCTTCACCGTGAACTCCAGCTCGTTGTCGTCCTCGTCCAGGACCGTGACGATGGTGTTGTAACTGTTGATAAAGGAGTAGGTACTCAGATTGACCGTCCCCCTGTTTCTCTGCGACGCCACGCTCATGTGCGAGCCGTTGCCGTCGGCCTGCAGCACATAGCGATGCGTCTGGCTATAAGCCGGTTTCTTTGTCGGCGCCCGCGTTCCCGAGGGCTCCTCCTCCAACCCCAGCATTCGCAGAGCCCCCTCGGCATTGTTCACGACCATCGGTTCCGAATCCTGCATGGCCTTCTCGACAATGGACCGAACATCCGCCGGGCCGAGCTTGCGGCGAGACATCGCCATTGCGTCGCGGGCACGAGCGATCGCCTTCTTCTGCTCGGGATAGCGTTCGATCAGTTTGTCGAACGCCGCCAGCGCAAGCCTGTGCTCGCCCTTCTTCTGGTAGCACAACCCCAGGCGATAGCAGGCTTGCGCAGCATGTGGGCGCGCGGCCTGTGCATCTTTGACGATACGCTTGTAGATCGTCATCGCCTTGTCGACGTCACCGACCGTTTCCTCCGCGTAGATTGCCTTCTCGAGCAACTCCGAAACCGACTCCGCCATAGCGCCCACACACACGACCGCGATCACAGCCGACGAGACCAGAAACCGAAACAACTGCGTCTTCATCCTACACCTCCTTCTTGATGTTCCGCCCCCGATAGTGAAGGACAATTGTTACCGATTTGTCACCAAACCGCACCGGGTTTGTCCTTTTCTGACATACAGAAGCTTGCCGGATTGAGGGCGATGCCGCAGGCTGAGCGTGACTCCCCTTGAGGGAGCATGGGTGTTTTCCCGCGGCGCGGCAACCCAGCCATTAAGGCTGGGCTTAGACGTGCGGCAAACACGCCTGCTTCCTGAAGGGGAGCCACCGATCCCAGGGCTGGTGCACCGAATCGCGGACGCGATCGACGACACGGCGATAGACGAACCGCCCCCGAAAGCCTGGCATACATCCGCCAGCAATTCCGGTGGTGGAGGTGCAGCGCCGTCCATAGGCCCGGAGGGCCGACATAGTAAAGCCTGGGGTGAAGCGTAGCGGAACCCCAGGATCCGTCAGTCGGCAAACCCGGTGAGCCCCGGAGGGGCGACATATGCGCCTGGCTCGACCGCTGGGCTGTGCGTGGCGGCATACGTCTTCGTACCGCCTATGCCGCCCCTCAGGGGCTTGTTTCCATGCTTGCGCCGGTGTCCTGGGGTTCCGCTACGCTCCACCCCAGGCTTTACTATGTCGCCCCTCCGGGGCTGCCGCTGCCGGCACGGTGTCAGGCTTTACTATGTCGCCCCTCCGGGGCTGCCGCTGCCGGCACGGTGTGATTCCCATTTCCCGGTCGCTGGAACGACGCGTCAACGTGCACGGACTTCACCCCGCACGCATTCGCTAGAAGAGAATGTTGATGCCGCCCCTGGCCATGCCAAAGTCGTAGTCGAACTCAATATCCTCGGAAGCACTTATCGTAGTGCCCAGGAAGGTCGTGCTGTCTGCGTCCAACTCACCTTCCAACTCGAGCATGGTGTGCCGGTATTCCGCAAAGATCTCGACGCCATCCCCCAGACGGAGGCTGGCACCGGCACCGAGGTGATATCCGACCCCATCGACATCCCCATCGATGTCGGTCCTGACAATCAGCAAGTCGACAGAACCGTCCACGGTCCCGTAGTTGTAGTTCACGCCACCAAGCGCATACAAGTCCACCGGGTCGAGCGTAGCCCGAAGCACGGCCGACAGAGCGCCGTTGATCACGAACAGATTGGCATCGCCGCTGAACCCTGACGCGTCGGTCTCCGCCTCCTCCTCGAAGACGGTCCCCGAGATCTGCAACCCGAGGAAGTCCGTCACCCCTAGCTCAAGTTGCCCGCCGTAGCCGATGCAATCCTCTTCGATATCGCCGCCGGTCACATAGCCGACGTGCCCGCCCAGACGCGACTTTGCCAGCACATTCATGTTCATTGCGAAACAAACTGCACAGATACCGAATACGATTCTCTTCACTGATACTTCTCCTCTCAATGGGACTCCTGTGTAACGGGCGCCACGCGACAGCCGGATCGCGTGGCGCGTCCGCCGCGAGGCGGGTCAGTATGTCACCGAAGTCATCACGTTGTCGGCCGGGTCGTAGAGTATCGGCCCCGTGACATTGTCGACGGTGAACGTGAACGAAACCGGCGCACGCTTGCCGCGTGCCGTTGTGATGACCGCGATTCCGTCGGCGCCCGTCACACCGGAACGCGTCTCCGAGTAGTCCCCGGTGAACGTTCCCGACACGGTAGCCCCCTCGACCGGGTTCAACGAGTCGTCGAGAATGGTCACCGTCACCTGTCCCTTGACCTTCTTTCCCGCCGGTGAAACACCCGCCACGATATTCTCGACGTGCATGTCCGGAGGGATGTCGTCGGGATCGCGCTGGGTCGTGAAAGACCACACCGTGCCGGTCGCCATGCCGACCGTGTTCACCTCGTCGATCCGCCAGTAGTAGGTTGTGAGATAGGCCATCAGACCGGGGTCGAACAAGGTTGCCGTCTGGTTCCCGCGGTAGTCACCCGCACCCGGAACCGGGCTCGTACCGAAGTACACGTCAGAGCTGTCGGCGTTCACGCCGGGCGCCCAGCTCAACACGGCGTTGGTCGCGACATCCACCGCGCCGTCGGCCGGAGACGGGTCGGAGGCAGGCCCCGGCGGCATGGACCCCGCCGGCCAGGCCTCCGTCTGTACCAACAACAGGTCCACGTACAGCGTGTCGGCAGCGCTGTTGCCCTTGGTCCCATCCGTGTCGACAACGGCCACGTAGACGGTTCCCGTCGCGGTCGGCGGAAGCTCGTACGTCAGCGCCGTGCCGTCGTCCACCGTCTGCGTGAGCGTGAACATCTCCGTGTAGTTGACCCCGTCCGTCGAGTAGGCGAAGGCGAAGTCATCGTTTTCCGTGTTGGCCGTATGGTAGCCCTCCACATAGAGCATCACGAAATCGCCGCCCTCAACCTGGAGGGTCCATTCATGGTCCAGTACGGAGCGCCGGTTGGCGGGTTTGCCCTTGGTCGCACGCTCCGTCAGCGCCTCGTACACGTCGTCGCTGGCCCGCGTGTCCAGGTAGCTGCCGCTCAGGGTGCCCTGGCTCGTCGTCTCCGCCGACGCGAACTGGTCGACAACCTTGATTACGGTGATCGTCTGGTCACCCGACGCGCTGTTGCCCGAGCTGTCCGTGGCTGTCCAGGTTCGTGTGATCGCGTACGGATCCGGCGGCGCGCCGTTGGCGCTGTCGCTGTAGGTGACGACCGGGTTTGGATCGGCATTGTCCTCGGCCGTGGCCTGTCCCGTAAACGAGGGATCCGTCGAATCGTCGAGCGTAATCACCACGTCGCCCGGCACGTGCAACACCGGCGGCTCCGTGTCGACCGCCCCGGTCGTGAAACTCCACACGGAACCGGTGGTGGTGCCGCCGGGGTTGACCTCGTCGATCCGCCAGTAGTAGATGGCGCCTTCGGCGAGGCCGCCGGGATCGAACGTCGTGCCGGACTGGCTGCCCTGGAATGCCGGCACGGGCGTGGCGCCGAAGTAGACGTCATGCGACGTTGCGCCGGCTCCCGCCGTCCATGCCAGCGCCGTCGAGGGGCCCACGCCCGTCGCGCCGTCGGCCGGGGACGGAGAGGTCGCCGGCCCGGGAGGCGGATAGGGCGCCACGGCGATCTGGAGCGTGGCGGTAGCGGTCCCGCCGTTCAAGTCGTCGGCCACGACCGCAAAACTGTTGAGACCTTCATCGGCCGCGCCGGGCGTGCCGGAGAGAAGGCCCGAGTCGGCAACGGTCAGCCAGGCGGCTCCGGAGAGCTTACTGAAAGACAGGGCGTCGCCCTCGACGTCGTCGGCATCGTCGGCAATCGTGCCGCTGTACGGCTGCCCCGCGGTTGCGTCGGCTTCGACGATCGGATCGGCCGTGAACACGGGTGCGTCGTTGATCGGCGCGATCGTAACGGTAACCGTCGCGGAATCCGTGGCCCCGGCGCCGTCGTCAGCGGTGTAGGTGAAGGTGTCCACGCCGTTCTCGTTCGCATAGGGCGTGTAGGTCAGGGTGTTGTCGCCGTTGTCGCTCACCACGCCGAGGCTGCCCTGGGTAAAGGACTGGATCGACAGGCCGGCCGGACCGCTGTCGTTGGCCAGCACATCGATGACCACGGCACTGTCTTCGTCGACGCCGGCCTCGTCATCGACGGCGTCCACGGTACTGCCGCCCGCGGTCCGCATGTGCAAGGCCGGGTCGCCCTGGAGGTTGAGACCGAACTGCACCCAGCGGTAGGAGCCGTTGGAGCCTGAAGACCCGGCATAGTAGGCCTTGTGCGCAAAGAAAGCCTCGGAAACGTCAAGCTTGTTCAGCGAAAACACCTGGCGGAAGAACTCGCGCAGGTAGTTGAAAGATGTGCCGCCGTAGGTGCTGCCGGGCGACCCCCAGCCGTAGCGGCTGCAGCCCATGTAGACCAGGGCCCCGCCGTTGGCGCAGCGCAGAAACCCCTCGCTGAGGCAGGGGTCGGCTTGGTCAAACCCGCCGGTCATGCAGGCGATCGTATACACAAACCGCGTATGACCGGTCAGGGCCATCGCGTCGGATGCGTAGAAGTAGCCGCTTTCCAGTCCCCAGATCGTGTAGTTGCCATGCGTGTTGAAAACGGCAAAATTCCACCCCTCGCTGAGACGGGTCTTCATATTTGCCGAGCTCTGCAGATAGTCGCCCGCATTCTCCGCCCCCGCCGAATCCCAGGATGTAAGCGTGTCCATGAACAGCACCAGCGGGTCGGCGTTCCATTCGTACGCCTGCAACCGGTCCCGGTAGAAGCGGCGACCCCAGATCTCGGCATCGCTGACGGGATCATGCTCGGCGAACTGCAAATGCCCGTCGTCCATCGTGTCGGTCGGACGCGCCGCCCCCGAGTAGGAGTCCCACAGCAGGTCGCCGCCCAGGAAGAACTTCTCGGCCAGGGGCGCGGACGGATCGTTGTCATAGGCAATGACCTTGCCGATGTAGTCCGCGGCTTGCGTGGCAGTGCGGACCGGAATCCGCCCGACAAACACATCCGCGGCCAGATCGCCCTCGTCGGATGTGCCGCTGGCGTCGGCTTCGCCGTACACACCGTCCCCGTCCAGATCGTCCCAGGTGCCGTCGAGTCCGGCGTAGTAAAGGTCCGTCGGCATGTCGCCGGCAGTGTACGACCCGACGGACACGTAACAATCCCGGTCCGGCACAACGCTGTTGTCCCCGCCAAGCACGACGTAGAGGGTTCCCTTGTTCTGCACGTAGTCGATGATACAGTTGCGGATCTTCGTCTGCAGATCGGTCCCGCCGTCGGGACGCGTGCCGTCATAGGTGGCGGCAATCCAGTCCAAATCCACGACCTCGGACGACAGACCGTCATGCGCGCCGCGGTGGGCGGCCAAGTCCTGGAAGCTGGGCTTCAGGCCGGTCGAGGTAATGACAAGATAGTCACACAGGCCTGCCGCCGCTGTCCCGCCCTGCGGCGAGCTCGAACCGTCTTGCGACGCGTCAGCCTGGGTGTCCGGTTCGGCGCCGGGCAGCTCCGCGTTGACCACCATCGCGCCAACCATCCGACGAAACGCGCCGCGATTCCTGGCGTGAGCCACCGCGCGAGGGCCCGGCATGGCATAGCGGACCTGCACGGTCACCCTGCGGACGAGGTACAGTTCCCCGGTGCTCGCGACATATCGCAGCGGGTTGACGCGGACCGAAACAAACGTCCAACCGCGCATCCGATGGGACAGTTGCTGCTGCGCAACAGCGGCAGGGTGCTTTTTCGACTTGCCGTATGCGGCCGGATTGGGTCCAACAAACTTCCCGCGACGCCCCGACGCCGGCACCGGCGGCTGCACCGGAAGCAGGTTGAGCCCCCCGGCAATTCTCTCCTCGGTCACGTTCGCGGTGGTAACTCCGGTGACGAAAGCCCCGGCAGGCACCATGACGTTCACGACTCTGGCCGGAAGCCAGGGCGTACCGGGAACGTCCTCGGGCATCATGCCGTCCTTGAGCTGGACCGTATCGAATCCCTCCGAACGGCCGAGATGCACGTCCCGCGGATCGAACGTAAAAGTGACCTTGACGGAGTCCCCGGGCGCGCCCGACGCAATCCCCGGAAGCAGACACAATCCGCCCCCGTACATGAGCAGAGTCAACAACACAGCGTTCGTCCCGAGCACACTCATTCGCTTCGCCAGCATCACCGCACCTCCTCGTCGTTCAGTCGGCTAACCCCCACAATAAGTACTAGAGTCAAAGTACTGCCATGGAGAAGGCGCGTCAAGAAGCACATCGATCGGCGATCTGCTATTTGTTGCACTTGCCGGGTGCCACCGCCGGCCTTCCGCCGGAGGATCCATGATCCTGAAAGGAGCAGTTACCGGTAATCCGTGATCAGTAGTCGGTGTGGCAAGTGTTCTGCCGGCTACTCACCCACTCACCCACTCACCGATCACCCACTCACCGATCACCGACTACCGATCACCGACTACCGATCACCGGTCACCGATCACCGACTACCGATCACCGGTCACCGGCAACTGCCGTTTTCGCAAACCGAGTTTCGGGTGGACGAGCACGGCGGATTGTGTTTGATTTGGCCACGCTTCTGCTCGACACTCGTGTTCTCGTACAGGCTTCGGAACTCACAGAAAAGGACTCCCCGGCATGACCAGCAAAACCACGACGATTTCCATTCTGCTCACCGCCCTTGCTATCGCTGCCGTTGTGCCGGTCTGCGCGCAATCGGATGGCGAAGAGGCCAAGGTGGACCCGCGCGTCAAGGCCGCATTGAAGGAGATAGGCTACAAGTACAAGGTCACGTCTCTGGGCAACTGCCGGTTGACCTTCAACTTCGATGACGAGCGCGGGCACCTGGTGTTCATCTCATCCAGAACCGAGAGGTTCGACCGGCTGGAAACCCGCCGGGTCTGGGCCACGGTCTGCAAGCTCGAGGAGCCGCTCTCGCAGGAGGTCGCGACGAAACTGCTCATGGACAACCTGAAGCAGAAGCTCGGCGCCTTCGAGCTCAGCGTGACGGACGACGGCGGCCACAAGGTGTCCTACTCCGCCCGCGTGGAAGCGGATTGCTCGCACTCCTCCCTGCGCGCGGCAATCCGCCTGGTGTTGCACGTCGCAGACGAAAAGGAAAAAGAACTGACGGGGAAGGACGTGCACTAGGCCGCAGGCCGCTTACAGCGGCCGACTAAACAGAAGATTGTCCAGTTTGCAGTGACGACGACGCTCAGTCCTGTGCAGGAGATGATAGGTAGAAAGATGGGATGGTAGAAAGATGATACCGTCAATTCTCCCATCTTCTTACCTTCCCATTTTTCTACCTATGCCACACTTGGGTTGCGGGCGACACCCGCATTGATAAGGGAGAATACAGACCATGCAGGCACGCGAACGATTGCTGGCAACGATCAACCACTCCGAGCCGGACCGGTTGTGCGTCGACTTCGGCAGCACACCGGTAACCGGCGTGCACGTGCAGACCGTGGGGCTGTTGCGCGAGTACTATCAGCTTGAAACGCGTCCGGTGAAGGTGTGCGAACCCTACCAGATGCTGGGCGAGCTCGAAGAGGATCTGCTCGACTGTATCGGCGTCGACGCCGTGGGCCTGGTGCCGCCGGGAACCATGTTCGGTTTCCGCAACGAAAACTGGACGCCCTGGACCGCGCCCTGGGGGCAGGAGCTCCTGGTTCCGGACCGTTTCCAGACAGCCGAAGACGACATCGGCAATACGCTGATCTTCCCGCAGGGTGACCGCGAAGTTCCGCCCAGCGCCAAGATGCCGCAAGGCGGCTTCTTCTTCGACAGTGTCGTGCGGCAACCGCCGATCGACGAAGACAACCTGAACCCGGAAGACAACCTGGAGGAGTTCGCGGTACTCAATGAGAGCACGGTCGACTGGTACCGCGCTGAAGCCGCGCGATTGCGCGGGAACGGACGCGGCGTTGTGGCGGGCATGCCGGGCACGGCGTTTGGAGACATTGCGCTGGTTCCCGCGCCGTTCCTGCCGTACCCCAAGGGCATCCGCGATGTTGCGGAGTGGTACATGTCGACAGCCGTGCGGCCGGACTACGTGCGCGCCGTATTCGAAAAACAGTGCGAGATCGCCCTGCGGAACCTGGTCCTGGTCAACGAGGCCGCGGGCGATGTCATCGACGTCGCTTTCATCTGCGGCACCGACTTCGGCACGCAGACATCGCAGTTCTGCTCAACCGACACGTACGAAGAGCTCTATGCTCCCTACTACAAACAGGTCAACGCGTGGATCCACGCCAACACGACATGGAAGACGTTCAAGCACTCCTGCGGAGCGGTCTATCCGCTCGTGGAGCATTTCATCGACTCGGGGTTCGACATTCTCAATCCCGTTCAGTGCTCCGCCGCCGACATGGACCCGCGCCGGCTCAAGCAGGAATTCGGCGACCGCGTCGTATTCTGGGGCGGAGGGGTGGACACACAGCAGACGCTGCCGTTCGGAACACCCGACGAGGTCTATCGCCAGGTCCGCAAGCGAATCGATGTCTTCGCCCCCGGCGGCGGCTTCGTCTTCGACGCCATCCACAACGTGCAGGCCAACACCCCCATCGAAAACCTGGCCGCGATGTTCAAGGCGCTGAACGATGCGAGGGGCGGGTGATCCTGCCACCCCTGCTCCCTCAACCCGGCGTGGCCGGAACCATGGAAGTTCTCGCCTCCCCACCCGGCAACCCCCCGCACGGTGGGGGGACGGGCACATCGGCAGACGACCTGTCATCCCGAGCGCAGCGTAGCGGAGTCGAGGGATCTCGAGTATTGTGATCGCCCCCGGCGTCTTTCCAAACCACGAGATCCCTCGACTCCGCTCCGCTTCGCTCGGGATGACAGGTCGTCTGCTCTAGCCGGAAACTTCAACCCCCGCATTTCCACTAGATAGACCCCATCCGAAAAGGTCTACGTTTGCGAAACGCCCGTCAATTGAACC
>CAZKRK010000075.1:0-23970 GCA_964555035.1 uncultured Victivallales bacterium
CGTAATCTTCCATCCTCTTTCTTTCGGATTGAAGATTACGAGCAAGATTACGATTAAAGATTTGTGCGTCGATCTTCGATCCTAATCGTACTCGTAATCCTCCATCCTCTTTCTTCTATCTCCACCCCCAAGCACCTCAGCAACTGCACGGCCTCCACGGGCGAAAGGCGCAGTCGCGTCACTTTCACGTTTTCGGCCGGACCGAGCACGACCTCGCCGGTCACATGATTGTAGAGGCTATCCTGAAGCCGGTCGAAAGGCACGCGCTCGATGTGCGGGTGCCTGCCGCGCGCGACGAGCAGCAGCTCGTTCTCCAATACGCACGCCCACACCCGCCGTCGCCCGAACCAGCTCCCCACGTCGATCGGCGTCCCCGTGCGGAAGACGCGGGAGATGTGTTCGACTTCTCGTTCGCCGCCGGCGGTCTTGATCAGGGCTTGCAGGCGCGCGATACGCTTTGCCTGTTTCGACCTACTCATTTTCACGAATCGTGTCGAACTTCGCGAGATCGTCGCCCAGCAGGCGGCCGCGCGCGAATTTGGCCCACTTGCTGGCGGGGTAGTCCCAGTCGAGGCGTTTGAAGTTCCGGTAGGCTTCCTTGAGGTCCAGGTTGTCTTCCTTGGTGTAGCAGTCGCCGCACCAGTAGAGGGCTTCGGCCAGGAGGTCCTTGTCGACGTCACTCTTTTCGAGGAGTCGCTCAAAGGTCTTGGAGGCGTCCTCGAACTTCTGGGCGCGCATGAAGCACTGTCCGGAGACGACCGTTGTCTTGTCGGCCAGCTTGTGCGACGGGAAGCGCTCCCCCAGGCTGCTGTAGACTTCCGCGGCGGTCGTGAATGGTTCGTGGGACTGCATGGCCAGGACGTCCCGCTGCACTTCGTCCTGCTCCTGGTCGGACAGCTTCACGAACTCCATGCCCTTCTTGAAGAAGTACTCGCCGAGGCGGGCGATGGTCTCCGGCACAAGCTCGTTGTCGGGCCAGCGGTAGGCCAGCTTCACGTACTCGTCCGAGGCGCGGTCGATGTCGCCCATGAGCTCCAGCGCGAGCGCCTTCTTGAACTGTGCCTTGGGTGCGTAGCTGCTGTTGCGGTAGTTGGCGACGATGTCGGAGAACTGTACCACGGCCGCGCTGAAGCGTTTCGCCTTGTCGGTTTCGTCATCGGTCTCTTCCGCCAGTTCCAGTACGAGGTTGGCGAGCAGGTAGTCGGCCTGCGCCCGGAGGTCCGTTTCCGGGAAGTCCTGGAGGGCTTCCTCCAACAACCGTTTCCCCTCCGCAATCTGCTGTTCCGCCAGCTCGGGCTGCTTCATTTTGCGGTGCTTCTTGGCCAGCTCGAAGCACGCCTCGGCCACGGTCAGCCGTGTGCGAACCGCCATCTCGGGGTCCCTGAAACGCTTGGTGAATGGCATGACGTCGCCGTCCGCGCCCTTGTATATCTCGACGACGTTGGTGATGGGCGATCCGCTTTCGCCGGGATCGTAGACAGCGGTCACGGTGCTGCCGTACTTGACCGGCATGGCGTTGGACTCTTCGAGCTCGCCCGCCGCGCCCGTAGCATACGTGAACTTGCACATCCCCTGGAAGATCCCGGAGTGGGCCAGGGTCTCGGTCAGGGCGATGCTCTTCGCGCCGCTGTCGCTGCTCAGCTTCACCTCGACGGTGTCGCGCTTGTCGGAGCCGTCCTGCATCAGGTTGATGACGCGGAAGTACACCGATTCGCCGACGTAGCGGCCCGCTGCCGGCTCGACATACTCGCGGTCCATTGTTGCGAAGAAGGCGTCGGCGAAGAGGTCGACCTGTCGCGTCAGCCAGTTCGTCTTGCCCGCATCGTCGATGTATCGGAAACCGACAAACACGTCGTCGGTGTTCTTGACCAGCAGCGTTTCTTCGTCTTCCGGCTCGGCCATGCTCGTATTGACCGAGAACACGAAACGGCCGTCGTCGAGCGCCGTTCCCGCGTAGCGGTCTCCAATCACTTCGGCGCCGGAGTAGCCCACGGGCACGGACATCGAACCGCCGTCGGAGACCGGGCGCGAAAGGGCGATGGTGTCCCACACGTCGACATCGTAGGGTTGCTTCAGGTCGGCGCCGCGCGCCGTGCGTCCGCTGGAAGTCTGGACGTAAAGCGTGGCCTGGCTCTCGGGCGACTTGGCGATGGTGGGCCACAGCAGCTCGACCAGCACCGATCCGCCGAGCACCGAGCGCGCGACGTCGGAGTCGTTCTGCTCTTCGGGACGGATTGCGGTAAGACTCCGTCCGGCGAGGCTGCCGGGGGTCTCTTGCTCGAGATCCTCCTCGGTTAGCGGGGTGGATTCGACGTTGTAGACGCGCAGCTCAGGCTTGACGTAGTAGGCCTGCTCGATCGTGGCCTGGCGTTCCCAGCCGATACCCGGGTCGGTGTTCTCGGCGTCGAAGTAGGTGATCGCGGCCTCGTCTTCCTTGCCGACCGTGATTTCCGACGGGCGCTGCGGCGGCGTCTCGACGGGGAAGAAGCGACCGACAAAGATGCCGGTGTGCTCGGCCGTTTCGAGCGCCTGTAGTTTCCTGGGCTCGGACAGGGCCGAACGCACGGAAAACTCGGCCGTGTCGAGTTTGTCCGAGGCGTCCATGTCGGGGTCGTTGATGAGTACCGCCACGGCGTCGCCCGGCGTGAAGCGGCGCAGCGGGATGTAGCGCGCATCGCCTTCGGTGGCTTCCACGAACACCGGGCTGACCGTCGCGTTGGCGTAGGTTGCCGAAAGGAACGACTCGCGCACGCGATTGGCTTTGTCGAGACAGGCCGGGTCGTCGTAGGTGACGGAAATGCGGTCGCCCGGCACGATCTCGAGCCGTTCGTTTTCCCGCAGCGCCATCAGGTCCGACATCGTCGGAAGGAGGGTGCGGCCGTCGTCGGCCTTGAGCGTCAGGCTGTTGATGGCCGGGGCGTCGGTCTCGAAGTCGTGCACGATCAGACGCAAGACGCGGGCCTTGGTGTTCTCGCCGAACGATACGGTAAAGGAAGACGCGTCTTCGTTGGGCACGATGCCTGCCGGCGCCTGGTAAACGGCCTTGGCAATCAGGGGCTGGTTCGTGGGGCTGAACATCTCGGCCGGGCAGGGGGCCAGGGCGCCCTTGTCGTCGATGTCGCACAGCAGTTCGAAACCGGCCTTGTGCTTGCCCTGCGTTTCGACGTACACGTCGACGCGGTGGACGCCTTTCTTGAGAGCGCCTTTATAGTCGTGTGGCGTGGCGACTTCCTCTTCCTCTTCGTTCAGCGCTTTTCCGAGCTGTCCGTCAACCAGCATCAGGAAGGTCGCGTTGCCCTTGTTCTTCAGCTGGAACGTGCGCACCTGGCGCCGCGGCAGGTAGAATGCGGCGGAGAAGCGCAGGTAGTATTCGTCCTCGCTGCCGATGCGCAGTTCCTTGGCCTTGTCGAATACGGAGGCGTCCCAGGAGGTGTTCATCGCTTTCGGCCGGACCGCGCGCTTGTTGCTCCACGACGCGTTGCCCATCGCGAGCGCGATGGCGTCGGCGTCAAGAATGACGGGACCTTCGTCGTCCTTTGTGCTCTTCTTCTGCTCCTCTTTGAGCTCGGGTTTCTTCATCACGACTCCCATCGGGGCGCCGTCCCACGCTTCGGCTGTCGCCGGCCAGCTTCCGATGGTCTTGAAGTCCCTGCCGTTGGCCGAGGTCTGCAGAATGAAGTCCTTCAACTTGCGTCCTGCTTCGCGGCTTTCGAGTTTCATGGAGCCGAGGGCGGCATACTCGTTCAGGTCCACGCTGAACGACTTCGGCCTGAGGTTGTCCGGCAGGGCGATCCAGGCCGGGTACTGTCCGCTGGAGATGACGAAGTTCGGTTCGCGTCCTTCGAGCGAATCGGAGGCAAACGCCGTGGCGGGCGCGGATTCCGTGGGAATCGAAGCTTCGAACACGCCGCTGTGGGTTTCGGTCTCCGCCAGCGGGAAAGCCCGAATGGTGTCGCCGCTCGTCGTCGCGACCTTGACCGTCAGCTTGTCCTTCTGCGCCGACGAGCTGCGGTCGGCATCCACAACGCGCACGTTGATACGGTTGCCCGGCTTGACCTGGTTGCTGGCCCTGAGCGTGCTGAGGGCGACGTCGGGTGAATCGTCCTCCTGGCGGCGGGAACGGATTTCTTCCTCGAGCGCGCGGATCTCATACTCCTCGGCCGTCAGAATCTTGCCGGACGAGGTGTAGAGCGCCGAGTCGCTCACGACGCGCAGGGTATGCGTCACCGATTCCTTAATGCCGTGCTCGGACTTGAACTCGGGCGAGAAGTCGTAATGGACGTTGTCGTTGCCGAGAACCTGGAGGGTTTTGTCGCCCTTGACAGTCGGGGCTAGCATGGTCTTGATTTCGCCCTCAAAGAGGGTCTTGGAGTCGGCGAAAGGCGTCAGCAAGAGGAGCTCCTCGTCGCCCGAGTCGGCCCAGACCCGGATGCCGATCTTACTGCTCTGGCCGACGACGGAGAGGTTCTCGTCGGACAGGCTCACCCTGAGCGATTTGCCCGGCACGATGATGTTGAGGTCCATGGACTCGCCGACGTGCCGCAGCTCGCGCGCCTTTTCGTAGTCCTTGAGGGCGAGGTTGACCCGGCCCTCGAGAATCCTGGCGTTGGCATGGTTGGGATTGAGCGCAAAGACGCGATTGAGGAAATCCAGGGCGTCGAGCGGTTCGCCCGTATCGAACTTGATCAGGGCGATGTGGTAGAATGCCTCCTGCTGAATGTAGCGGCTCTTGTCTTTCTGAATCTCCTCCAGACTCGTCATGGCTTCGTCGAATTGGCCGGTGATACGGTCGACGTCGACGATGCGGAACTTGGCGTCGGTCTGGGAACGCGTGCCGTCGAACTCCTTGGCGGCCACGATGCGGCCGTAGAGCGCGCGGGCGCGGGGGTACTCCAACTTGTGGAAAGCGATGTCGGCATAGGTAAGAATGACCAGCGCGCGCGTTTCGGCGGAGTAGCCGCTGTCTTCCTTGTCGATCAGGGTCATCATCACGCGGGCATACGCTTCGGCCTCTTTGAAGTCGCCCGCCTGGCTGTGCATGCTGACGATCCAGGTGACGAAGCCGGGATCGAGTTCGCCGATGGTCTTGGAGAAAAGCTCCTTCTTGCTGAGATACGACTGCCACGCGCGCTGGACGTTGCCGGCCATGTGATCTTCCTGGGCCGAGAAGATCGCGTAGCGCGGGTCGCTGCGCTCGACGGGGATGACGTAGCCCAACTCGGAGATCGCCCGGGATCGCACGGCGGTGAGCATGTTCCTGGTGGAATCCTCGAGGGTCGTGCCGAGGAGCTCGAGTCCGGCAGAGCTGTAGACGGTCGCGAGCTCGTTCCTGCCGCTTTCGGCAAGCTCTTCGGCGAAACGGCCGAGCTGCTGTCGCAGGTCCGGGCTGCCGCCGTCCTGGGCGATTTTCCAGAGCCGCGGAATGATCGGGAAGAGGTCCTTGTCGCGTTCCTGTTTCAGGAGAGCTTTCTGGAGCTTGGCGACCATGTGCTCGCCGTAGCTGACGTTGCAGCGGTTCGGGCAGCACTTGTCCGACAGCATGCGTACGAGGATGGTGGCCTCATCGGCGGTCAGGGGCTTCTCTTCCTGGATGTGGTAGACGGCCAGCATGCTCGGCAGGGAAGGGCGCGAGGGCGTCTTTTCGGTCCGGTCGACATAGGTAGACAGTCGGGCAAAGAAGTCCTTTCTGCCCCGCGGAGTGCGACCGTTGGCGCTGTAGGCGAAACGCCACTTGCCGATGGCGACATCGTCGAAACGGCCCTTGCCGTAGTGAGTTTCGACCTTGTCCAGGAACGCTTTCTTGGTGGGGGCCTCAGCCCGCATGAGCTGGGAGTACCAGTAGCCGAGGTCCTTGTCCGAATAGGATACCTTGTCGGCTCCATAGCCGCGCGGGATGACGGGCATACCACCAAGAACGTTGGCCGCGTATGTGCGCACCTTGTTCTCCTTGTCCTGTCCGCCCTGCTCAAAGTACTTGTAGGTGAGGAGCCCGTTCTTCTTTGCCTCCGCAATGAAGGCGTCGTCGAAATACGTTTCGGGCGGGTAGGTCTTGGCGAGGGTGTGGAAGTGGTCGGCCGACCGGACGTACGACATCAAGGTCGGCACCGGCAGCGCCCCGGCCTTGACGATCTTCTCGAACAGGCCGGTGTTGGCACTGCTCTCGCGCCAGTCGCGTCCGCGGCGGGTCATCATCGCCCACTCGAAGAGCTGCTTCCAATTGCCGCGTCCCAGGTGGCGCTCCGCGGCTTTCGCGAATATGCCGTTGAGTTTGAGCGCCTTGGCCTTGTCGGGTTTGGGGATGTAGGCCCAACCCCAGCCGCGTCCGCTCTTCATGATGGTGTCGGCGACCCAGCGGATGTGCGGATTGCGTGCGTTCGGATTCCAGTGGGCCAGCTCACCTTCCAGGATTTCGCACTGGAGGTCGAATACGTTCACACCCTTGGCCTTGCCGCCTCTGGACTGGGCGGGAGCGAGCATCTTTGCCATGGCGGCACGGGCGAAGGGGCGCCTGGTCCTGAGGGGGGTCTTGACCTGCCCGTACAGCGCCTTCGCGGCCGCAACGAACGCGCCGCCGTTGGCGGCACTCTCGGCGACTGCCATGCGCGCCCATAGCTTGCAGAGCTCGTTCGGCCCCTTGTTCGGATCGCCCTTGACGTCCTGGATGCGGACGAACTCCTTCTGCAGGCCGTCGATCGCCGCCAGACCGGTCTGTTCCGCTTTGACCTTGGCGTCGGTCTGCGCGATCTCGGTCGTGACCTGCTTGATGTTGTCTTCGTGGCGTTTCTTGGACGACTTCAGGCGCTGGACCTTCCACTCGCTGGCGGTTGCCGAGTCGGCCAGCTCCTTGGTCACCTCGGCCAGACCCTTCTTTTCGCGCTCCAACCGTTCGCGAAGGCTGGCGGCCTGGGCCTTGGTCGCGCCGGCGTTCTTCTTGATTTCGGCCGCCCACTGCTTGAATTCGCCGTAGACACGCGAAAAGGCGGCCTTGCGCGTGGTTTGCCGATAGGGGACCCAGTCGTAGGCCGTCATGACCGGGCGCATCTTCGACTTGTCATCGAGCGTACGCCATGAGTAGAGGAGCATTTCGGCCACCAGCTCGTGGTTAAAGGCGAGTGGCGTCTTGGCCACGTGCGTCGTCCCGAAGCGGGCCATCGCCTTGTCGTACGTGTCCGCGGGCAGCTTCTGGTTTTCGCCGCGAGGGTAGGAGTTGTAGACGCTCCACATGTGCTTGACGATGTTGTAGGTATCGCCGATGACGTTGTCCTGGTGCCACGTCTCGTGGCGCATCAGGTGGTCGATGCACCCGTTGAAGTCTGCGCCGGCGGCCAGTGAGTTGACGATGGCGGCATCGCGTGAGGGCACGCCCTGCAGGAAGGCGGCCTGCTTCCGGAAGAGGGCGTGGGTGTTGGTCGGGGCGCTGGTGACGAAGCTCAGCCCGGGGGTTGCGGGGGAGCGCTTGAAGAGCGCCGCGTGCCGGGCGCCCAGCTCGGACCACTTGGCCGGTGTCGCGATGTAGCCGCGGTAGTCCCATGACATCAGGTCTTCGCGGGCCTCATCCGTGACCTTGTCAAAGGCCGCCATGAAGAAGGCCTGTTTGGCTTCGACCTGGTTCCTGCGCCAGCCATAGTCGGGATGGCCGTCGGTAAAGACGTAGAGGATGTCCTTCAGAGTCTCGCCGTCGGGGTATTTCTGGAAGTAGGCGTTTGCGGCGGCAGTCACGCTCTTGAACTCCTTGTCGAGCGCGGCCTTGTCCTTGCCGGTTGCGCCGGCCTTGAAGGCCAGGTTGGCCGCGTAGAACGACAGCTTGGCTTTGCGCTTCTCGTCTTCCCGGACGAGGGAGGCCAGCTTGCGGCAGCTTGCGGCCGCGCCGAACTTGGACTGCACGGGTGTCCGGATCTCCTTCATCAGCCAGTCGAGCGCTTTCCAGTAGTACTCGCGTTCCTGCTGGATGGGCATTCTGTTGCCGAACACGAAGGTCAGGCGTGCGGCCAGGCCGGCGAAATCGCGGCGGCGTATCGCTTCGTCCACGTACCACCTGTCGAACTTCTTGGCGCGCGTACTCTGGCGGAGCTTGTTCCCGGCGGTCGTCATGTACCGGTAGGTGTCATCCCGTGCGCCGAGGTAGTCCAACTGGGCCGTGTACAGCGTGGCGGCCACTTCCGAAGCTTCCGCGCCTCCGCGTGCCGAGAAGAGGTAGTTCTTGCAGCGGGTGGCGGCCGTCTGGTAATCGCCGACGAGCATGGCGTTGTCGATGGCCTTCTTCAGGACCGCCGGGGCCGGCTTGGGTTTGGCCGCGAGGTACTTCCTGACCGCCAGCGAGGCTCCATACGGCTTGCCGAGCGCGTTGCCGAGGTCCATGACCTTGATGATTTCGGCATCGGAGGCCGATCCCGCGTCACGATTGATCTTCGTGCAAAGGGCCGCGAATTCGTTCGCGCGCGGATCCGGTTTCTTCTCCTGTCCCGTCGCGGGCAGCCCCGCAACAAGGCCTGCGGCTACCAGCACGCTCGCCAGTACGATGTATTTGTGTCTTTTCACCTGTCTTCTCCTACGGTTCTACGTTTCTGTTCCGGTCTAAAGCGCTCGCGAATGCAACCTGGAGACGGCGGTCCTCCGCCGTTGCGAGCAAGAGTTGAGCACAGAACGGAAACAGGAGTGAATGAAGTTCACCATTTGTCTCGCCAAGTGCACTCGCATCTGCTCATAACGGCGGAGGACCGCCGTCTCCAGGGGCTCATCAATTGGGGTTGGTTGTTGTCTTGGCTGCCGCCAGTCTTGCTTCGATCTTGGGTAGCTGTTCCTGCGCCTTGCGGGCGTAGATTGTCCCGGGGTACTCGAACATGAGTTGCTGGCACTTGGCGTGGGCCTTCTTGTAGTCGCCGCGGTCAAAGGCCACCAGGACCCATTTCAGCAGCATCCTGTCCAGGAAATCCTCATCCTGGTAGTCCAGGAACACCTGGTTCAGAAGCTCCTCCGCCTCGGCATAGTCCCGCGTGCGGATGTGGTAGTCGATGATCTTGCCCAGGGACGGTCCCGCGAACTCGCTGTCCGGGAAACGCTGCGCGCACTGCTGGTACGCGCGGATCGCCCCGTCCATGTTCTTCTTGTTATCGGAATCCTCGATCATCGTTTCGGTGGTCTGGGCAATCAGGTACTGCGCCTCGGCGGCGCTGTGCGCGTTGGGCATGCCCACGATCTGTTTGAGGACCAGAATCGCGTCCTCGTATTCCTTCTTCTTCAGGAAGATCTTGCCAATCCCCATCAGGGCGTTGTCGACAAGGGAGGACTCGGGGTAGAGCTTGCTGAACGTCTTGCAGGTACCCATGGCCATGCCGAAGTCGTCCTGGGCGAGGTAGAGGTTCCACTTGATTCCGAACGCCTTCTCACGCAGTGACGCCGGTATGGCGGCCTTGGTCTGGATCGCAAACGCGACCTTGTTGAGCCCTTGGTCGGACTTCTCCTTGGCGCCCTTCCTGAGTCCCATGCTCTGGAAAATGCGTGCGATTTCAAGGTAGGCCTCGGCTTCGACAATCTCTTTCTTGGCCTTGACCACGGCCTCGGACACAACGTCCTGGTCCGCGCGCGGCCGCGCATCCATTTCGTCGAGTACGGTCAGCTCGTCCTTTACTTCCACCGCGCCTTCGCCCTTGACGGTCAGTTCGTCCACGTAGGTGGCGATGACCTTGTCGCCGACGGCGCAGATCAGGGTCCTGTCGTTCTTGTCGATCGCCTTGTCGTCAGCGGCGGCCCGAATGACGGATGTGCCCACGAAGACCCCGCTGTGTTCGGCATCCTCGGTCAACTTCAGCTTGAGCTCGTCGCGTATGACCGTCTTGTCCTCCTCGCCGTCCTCCGCGAGGATCTCCTCAATGTCGACCGCGTCTTCCGCGACCACGTCGTCTTCCTGTTCGATGTAGGTGGCGACGACGGACACTTCCACCGCATCCTTGCCGTCGCTCGTGTCGAGGTCGACGTCCTTGAGGCGCAGGAAGAACGGCTGCCCGATAAACGCCGACGATGCCTGGAACTTGTACGTGCCGCGCGTGAACGTGACGGCGCCCGACGAAGCAACCTTGACCTTCTTCAGGCGCACGACGTTCTTCGTGCCGTCCTTGGTGCTGTCATCGCGGTAGGTACTCTCGATCGTGTCGCCGCCGATCACGTGCAAAACGCCGTCTTCGGGTTTGCCCTTGCCGATTTCCGTGCGTACCGATCCTACAAAGATGTCTTCGGCGCCGACCTGGGGCGAGCATACGACCGTCTCCTTGTCGCCGCTCGCGGCCTTGACCTCGGCCTCGACGTGCTTGCCCAGTCGCTTGAGAACGGGCAGGTCGCCGTCGCTGATCTTCACAAAGAAGCGGTGTCCGGCTTCGACAAACTTGACCTCCGGGCTCTGCGGATCGATGAACGTGCCGACCAGGTTGAGGTTGTTGATGGCCTTGGACCAGTGCTCCTGGGCGAAGTGGGCCATGCCGATGTAGTAGTAGGCCTGGTTGGCCCACACCGTGTTGGGATACTCGCCCGTTATCTTCCGCAGCACGGAAAACGCCGCCGGGAACTGGCGGCTGTTGAAGTTGGCCACACCCGAGAGGTAAAGGGCCTCGAGATACATGTCCAGCTCTTTGGGATCGAGCTCTTCGTCATCGTTCTTTTTCAGCTTCGACACGTAGCGAAGCTTCTCGACCGCTCGGTCGTTCTCGCGCAACTCGAGGTAGTGGCGACCCAGGGCGAGATACGCCTTGAAACGGATCTTGCTCTGCGGGTTCTGTTCGATGACCGTCTCGAGCATTTTCACGCCGCGGTCGCGCTCGCCGAGCTCCAAGAGCTCCTCCCCGCGCTCCAACACCTTCATGGCGGCGTATTCGCTGCTCTGCGCATCCCGGTCACCTATTGCTTTCCTCGCGGCATGGACCTGCAGGCTCGCAATCAAAATGATTGCGAACACGAAGGCTGTCCGCATCCCGGCTGTTGTCCTACTCGGCATCGACGGCTCCTCCTATTCTTACGCCCAGTTTCTCCAGTTTCTGATGGGCTCCGCTCGATTCCCCTGTCTTGGGATACTTCTTCAATACCGCACGCAGCGCCGATATGTGCCGGGCCTTGTCGCCTGCCTTGTGATAGACGTCGGCGATGGCGTAGGCCGCCCTGGCGCGATCCTTTTCGAAAAAGTTCTCGATCTCCTGAAGCTGTGCAACCGCCTTGCGGTACTCCTTTTGAGCAATCATGCACTCGACGATGCCCCACAGGTTCCACGGCGGATCGTCGCAGGCGCGGTAGGCGGAGATGGCCTCCTTGTATTCCTTTTGCCACTTGTGGAAGTCGGCCTTGCAGCGCCAGGCGCCTTGCGCGTAGTCGTCGGCTTTGGTGAGTTCAGTTGCGACGGGCAGCCCTTCCTTGGGTTGCCGTGCCGAGTGGCGATATCTCACGTGCAGGTTCATGGCCCGGTGCTTGTCGCGCATCCGGTACCACACCCAGACCATCCGTTCGGGATCGCAGCGGTTGTGGCGAAGCTCGTTGCCGAAGTGCTCGATGTCATTGTCGGTGAGATCGCCGTAGTGGATGCGGCCCAGCATGGCTTCCGCGTCCGATTTGAGCTTGTACTTGTAGTAAAGGAAGACGAGCTGCTTCTGCTCTTCGTATGACAGCTTGCCGACATCGATCAGGTTGATCACCGTCCGCCCGCGTTTCTCCATCTTGGTGCGATAGAAGAAGTCGATCAGTGAGGCTTTCTGCTTGACGGTCAGCTTGGCCATATCCAGCTTTTTGTAGTAGGCGTCGATCTTGTCGGGATGCCTGGAGAACATCGTTATCCACCAGATGACCCGGCCGTTGTCTCCCCGGCGGTAGCGGCGCGCGAACTGTTCGTCCATGCTGCGCCGCCAGCGTTCGACGTTGCCGTCCACGCCGTGCTGCCAGTTGATCAGGCGGAGCTGGTACCAGTCGTCGTGCTGGAACTTGCCGCGGAGTTTGCCGATCCAGTACGTGTAGTACTTGTTCTTGAGCTCCTTCTGGGTCGTCTCGAAGCGGCCCTGGCGCTCGACGTTGTACATCACCGCTTTCCAGTACTTGATGTCCTCTTCGAGTGGCGCGGTCGCGCCGCCCTTTTTGGAACTGGATCTCGCGCCGCCGCGCTTGGCGTAGAAGGCGCGGTATGCTTCCTCCTGCATAGTGCGCATGTAGTGGGTCGTGACCGGGCCGGCGGCGCGGTCGGCCGCCTCTTTGTTGAGCTTCTTGAAGTCCAGCGCCACCTGTTCGTAGTACTTGACCGCTTCGCTATCCTTGCCCTGTTTCATCAGGTTGTCGGCCAGCGCGTTGACGGCCAGCGCCGCAAGGGGATGCTTGGAATAGTCCTCGTCGTTGGCCATCTCGGCCCAGGCCTTCATGGCCTGGACGATGTCGCCCTTGTTCTGGTGGCACTCGCCGATGCGGTAGAGGGCCGGGGCGGCGTAGGGAATATGGTTCGGGAAGTAGTCCATCACCTCTTCGTATTCGTCGATGGCAGCGAAAAGCTTCCCGTCCTGCTGCCTGCAGCGTCCCTTTCTTAGAAGTACAAACGGAACCACCTTCGATCGCGAGAACTCCATCAGGAAGCTGTCGTATTCCGCGTAGGCCTGGCGCCACTTGCCTTCGTTGAAGGTCTTGTTGGCCTTGGCCAGGACGTGGTTCTCGAAAGTGTCCAGCTTGCTCCACTCCTCCTTGGTGAGGTTCGTCTCCTGGATCGCTGCCGGACACCAAACCACCCCCGCCAGCGCCACAATGACGGCGCATGTTGTGCGGGTTGCTTTGTGAAGATGTGTTGTCATCTTGGGACGGATATGAAGTGTTGATGTTTAGCACACACGCACGGGGAATGGAAGAGGAGAAATGTACAGAATTGCACGAAAAACCGCCCGAAAAACTGTATTCGATCTGCTAATGAGACAGTAGAACCGTTCTCCAGGACGGTTCAGCGGAGCCGGGGCGGTGGCCGGGCGCCGCACGTGTGACGGAAGCGTTCTCGAGAGCAGTCCTGCAGGGGGCGGAGAGCACTCAGGAATCTGGTATTATTGCTTGACGGGGTTGGGCACACTTCGCAAAGTGTGCCCTGATGCGGTCGGCGATGGAACAGGCTCATTCGCTCAATCCGACACTTTGGCGCACGTGTCGGGCTTTAGCTAATTGCAAACGACTCGAAGTGCTGCGGCACCTGTTACGAGAAGGTCGCAGTACTGTCTCTGACGTTGCTGCTGCAACGGGGGTATCGGTGTCGACCGCGAGCGAGTATCTGCGAGCACTCAACGCACGGGGACTGCTTGACGTACGGCGAACGAGTCGCTGGGTTGAGTATTGCGTGTCGCCAAACGAGTCAATTCCGTTCGCATCGTCACTGCTTGCCGCGTTGAGACAGCGGCTATCCCGTGGAGAAGACGCGATCGAAGGGGCTTTCAGGGACCTTACGGCATTCACGCATCCGCGACGCATACGGATCGTCCGTGAGCTGACAGTTGCGCCACGTATTTCGTTCGTTGAGCTTGCAGCGCGGAGCGGGATCTCAATGCGGGCAATGAGACGGCATCTCAGGAAGCTGGCAAGCAGAGGTCTCGTCGCGGAAGGACGTGATGGCAGGTACTCACTGCGGCGTCGCGGTTCCGCTTTGGCGAAGACTCTGATTCAGCTAGCATCCGGGGAGGAGTAGAGCGGGGCACACTTTGCGAAGTGTGCCTCGTCAACCAAGGGTATCGATAGACTGTCCGGAATTGTCAGATCGGTGTCCGTTTTCGGTTGGCTATTGGCGCCCGTCCCGTACAAAGAAGTCGGCGAGTGTGCGACGCTATCGGAGGAGAACGGCGCTCCTGGGCCGAGTCTGCGGGCAGTCGTGGGGCCGTACTTGCCGTCCTCAACGGAATTTGTATGGCAGCGTCGATCCGGCCTGGTCGCCGACCGGGGACACCCTTACCGTTACGTTCGGCGGACTTGGTGGGACTCTGCCGCGGGTGTTGACGACTATGGCGCGCAGGTCGACCGGGGTCTCGTAGTCGTACTCCCTGGGATCGGTGAGGAACTTGCAACCGTCGAACACGCAATCCATCGTGGCCGCCATCACGCTGGCCGGCACCTCGCATTTCTTGAAGAGGCACTCTTCGATAGTGCGCCATTCGTGCTGCGCCTCTGATCCGGCGTCCTTGTGGTAATTGAAGGTGGGGAAATCCACGTCGTAGAAAGTGCAGTTGCTGAGCTTGACTCCGACGTTGCGAGTCGACCACTTGTCGAAGAAACCGCCGTCGAAGACGCAGTTCTTGAACACCCATTTCCCCGACCAGGAATTGAACCAGCCGCCGCCTTTCCTCATATTGCAGTCCTTGAACACGCAGTCCTCGAACTCCACCCGCCCGCCGAGGTCGAGGGCAAGCAGGACGTCTTCGAATACGACACCGGTGCCGATCATCATTCCTTCGTCGATGTAGATAGTCCCGTCTTCGATTGTCGTTCCCCGCTCGATTTCGATTGTGGGCTTCGGGACGCCTTTGGCGGCCTGCTTGATAGTGATGCGCTCCTTGCCGATCTTGTACTCTCCGGCGGCGACCGTCATGTTGGTTGTCCACAGTTCGCTCTTGAAGGGATTCACGGCGGGCGTCTTCTTCAGCCTGCGCGGGGTGAGCGTGGGAGGCGGCGTGGGATTGACTCTGGCCGGTTTGGGCTGTTCCTCCGGCGGAGGAGGCGCGGTCGCGAGCAGCTCCTGCCGGACAGCCGTCAGGATGAACGAGACGCGCTTGATCTCTGCGTCTACGTTGACGGCCTCGTCCAGCTTGTCTGCGCTGACGAGAGTCCGCTTGGCGCCATCGAGACGTTTGACATAGTGTCCCGTGAGGGTTGACAGCTTATTGACGTGCTCTTCGGCCGCAAGATGAAGGGACTTCCGGTACGCGCCCCGCGCCTTCCGGATGAGTTCGGGTAGTCGCGAGGGGGTTTCCGTTGGGACGGTCCGCTCCGTTTCGAAGCGTTCCATTTCCTGCCTGACCGCCAGGCTGGCGTTCAGGTCGCCGCCCTTGGCGTAGTGGTTCTTGATGGCAGTCAGCGCAGTTTCGTATTGACTGAGGACTCTGCGTCTGGCGGCCGCGTGATGTCGCTCGAGCTTTGCGGTCTCCTTCGCGTAGATCGCTTTCCACTCTTCGACGGTTCTGGAGAGCACCGTTCCCGGTGCGAGACTCAGGACAATAACCAGGACACCGGCGAAGATCTTCACAATTCCCCCTTTGTGGCTGCAATCTGATTTCTCGAAAGTAGCAGGGCAAACTTACCCCGAAAGGTGTCGGCGTTCAATCTGGAATCCACTAGGCCGGTTGTGTGGAGAGGTCAACGGGTTTGCCGGGTGTGGCTCGATTTCGCTCGCCCTGCGGACCGGCTCGCGAGGACGCTCGCCCTCCAGTTGGATGCACCAGGATTCCCGTGGGTGAGCACATCTGGAGGGCGAGCGTCCTCGCGAGCCGGCAGAGCTGCGGCTCATCAGCCGTTCTGCTTCGGGTCCCGCGAGCGGATGGCCATGTACATCTGGGTCAGGACGGCGCGGTCCTTGTCCTTCTTCAGGCGGGACATGCCGGTCTCGTAGACCGCAAGGGCACGGGTCGGGTCGTTCAGGTCGCGTGTGGCGATATCGATCATCTCTACGTAGGGCTTCACTTCTTCCGGGTACTCGTCGGCGATTTTCTGGTAGGCGGTCATGGCCAGCTCGTAGAAGCCCTGGGTTCGTTTGGATTGCGGGATGCTGTAGATGGGCTGGGGACGGTCGAAGCGTTCGCCGGCGTAAAAGAGGTTCCCCGTAGGTTCGGCGAGCAGGCCAGCCACGGGGAAAGCCAGTATGACGGCGGCCGTGATGAAACACGAAAAACCGACAAGGAGCCGCGGCACTGCGGCCCAGCCGCCACTGGCTGTGGCCAGGACGTACCAGCCGACGCCGAACAGTGCCGCAGCCGGAACCAGCCTCCGCAGGAGAGTACGGATAATCTGGCGGTAGTTCTTCATCGTGAAGTTGCCCTCTGAGAAGACTACGAAAAGCGCGTGAGGTGCGAAAGAGGTTTATCTTCAGTGGGCCGGATTTGCAATCCGGCCGAGCGAAAGGCGAGCATTCAGTCGAGAATGGACGGACCACGGTCAGACCATTCCCTTGGTATGCTCCTCACATCCTCTTGGCCGGATTGCAAATCCGGCCCACTGGAGACGCGCATGGACTTGGATGTTACGTTCTACTGCGTTACACTCTCGCACATAGTTGTTGTTTCGGTATGCCGTCCGGTACTTGTTGCGGGAGGTAGCATGAAAACGTGGCTGAGGGTGTTTTGCGGCGTGTTGATCCTGGGGCCGGTTGCTTCGGCCGGGGACTATGAGCTGATTCGCGCTTCCTATGGCGAGCCGGAGTTGATTGCGGGATCGGGGCAGGTTCGATCCGGCAACGGTTGGCAGCCGATGATGGAGGGGGCGAGCTCGCCTGAGGTTGAACTCTCGCGGCCGCATATGACGATGGCGGACGCCCGGGGCAATTTGTTCGTGGCCGACAAGGAGTCTCACGCGATCCTCAAGATCACACCGGATGGAAACGTCCACACGGTGGTCGGCACCCACGTGGCCGGAAACGGTGGCGACGCGCCACAGCCGGGGACGAATGTGGCACTGTCAAATCCGAACGGGCTGTACGTGCTTCCGGAAGGAGCTGTCTACATCCTTGACCGGGATAACGACAAAATACGCAGACTGGACACGAACGGGGTGGTTCGCACTGTTGTGACGAATACGCTTCCCCTGTTGGCGGGGCGCGGGCTCTGGGTCAGCGGCGACGAATCCACGATCTTCTACACGGCCAACGGTACGGTCCGCAAATGGACGGCGAGCGAAGGCGTCACGACCTACGCCGCGGGTTTCGGTTTTCTCGCGAACATTGACGTGGACCCCGTAGACGGCACGCTTGTCGTTACCGATCAAGGAGCACACCTGGTCTACCGTGTCTTTCCCGACGGGAGCCGCGAAGCCATTGCCGGCAACGGCTCGGGATCGAAACAGGGTGACGGCGGAGCGGCTACGAATGCAGGCATTGATGAAGTGCGCGGGATCGCCTTCTTGCCGCACGGGGGGTACTTCCTCGCGTCCATGGGGGACGGGGATATCTGGTATGTAGACACGCAGGACGTGGCCCACGTCTTCATTGAAGGCGGCGGGAAGAACGATGCGACCAAGCTGCCCTACGACCGGGTTGCCGAGCCCCGCGGAGTCAGCATTGCTCCCTGGGGCGATCTAATTATCACGGAGAACGACCACGGGGTTGTGCGGATCGTTCGGCGGCAGTTTGCCTTCACGGGGGCGACGCCCGCGGGCGCTGACGAGCTGGAACTGGGGTGGCACAGCATGCCGTCGCAGAAGTATCGCGTGGAGTTCACGGATAGCCTGACCGCGACCAACTGGCGAGCGTTGGTGAGCACGGTCGGCAGTGCCTCCAACATCGTCACGACCTGTCGTGACACCAATGCGGCACCGGCGAGGTTCTACCGGGTGACGCGGCCGTGAGCGGGGTGGTCAGGGTTGCAGCTTGTGGTTGGTGAGCCCTCAAGGCGTGCGGCGTCTCGGATAACTCGGGTCGGAAACTGCACTTCGCCCTGTCATCCCGAGGGCGCCAACGGTCAGCCCCTCACCCGCCTCCGCTGCGCTGCGGCGACCTCTCCCCCGAGGGGAGAGGTGAATCGCGCGCTCCCACCTCTCTCCTCGGGTGAGGGGCCGGCCGTTGGCTCGTGGACACGACACGGTGTGTCATTAGGAGCGCAGCGCAGCGTAGCGTAGACGAGGGATCTCGAGAGTTGCGATCACGTCGGACGTGGTTTCAAGGACATGAGACACCTCGACTCCGCTTCCAAAGACATCGCTTCACCGCGCACCCCGTACCAAGTGTCGTTAAGGTAGAAAGATGTGTAGGTAGAAAGATGGGAGAGTTGAATGTATCATCTTTCTACCTACACATTTTTCTACCTTTCTCTCTCCACACTCTGCGCATGTCTTGCCCTCGAGCCAAGGGGAACCGCCCGTGACGTTCCTCGGGATGACAGGGCGGGGGGTGTAGTCTCCGGCTAGTCCCGCCCCGGCGCGCTTCGCTTCCGAGGCAATTCGAGGGTGGGAATCTCGGAGAACGGGTCTCTTGACCCGTTCTGAACGGCTCTGGAGAGCCGTTCTCCTGGCTGAGCGAGGTTTTGGTCAGACTCCCGACTCCCGGGCAGGGGCCGCTACGTCTGAGACGAAGACGATGCGACCTCGAAGGGGATGGCGGGCAGCATGCCTATGGCGGTGCGGTTGACCCTGGGTTCCCGGCCTTCTTCTTCGGGCTCTTCGGTTGTCTCGATGAAGGCGTTGAGGATCAGGTTGCCCTTGAGTTGGGGCTTCGGCTCTTCGGGGTTGACCTTGAACGAGACATACACGTCCTTATCGTCGGCCCATATCTGGCGGATGACGATGCCCTTGGGCGGGTCGTCCAGCTCGAAGCGCACTTGTTCGGCGTTGATCCTGTCCGGCGCGGAGAAGCCGGTTTGTCCGGAGCCGGTCGTGGTGAACGTCACCGGAGATTCGTCCAATCGTTTGAGCGGCGCGGTTGTCTGGCCGCCACGAGTCATGGCTACCGCGCCCTTCTCCGTCGGCACAAGATGGCGCCAGAGAAAGGCCTGCATCATGTCCTCGGAGGGTATGGCGGCGCGGCAGACGTTCTTGCCGCCAATCCTGGCGCAGCCTTCGATGTTGAAGGGGATCAGTTGGCGGCGTGATCTTTTCTGGGGGATGGTCAGCGTGAGGCGCACCTTGTCGCAGCCGCTGGGAATGCGGGCGCCGGCCAGGGCGAATCCCTTGGGCATGTCTCTCAGCCGCAGGTCGATATTGCCCTCGAAACCGTCGCGGCGGACGGCATGCACGGTGAAGGGAACGGTCGCGCCGGCGGAGGCGTTGAGCGTTGAGGGGACGACCCGGACATCGAAGTCGGGCCGGGCCGGGCTGACGCGCAGGCGGTAGGTGTAGTCCGAACCGCCCTTGTTCTGCGTATCGCTCAGACGCACGGTGTAGGTTCCGTCGTCGGGCAGCGTGACGCACAGGAAGGAATCCGAGTAGTGCGTCATGAGTCCGATCCACTTGTCGATATAGTCGTCATTGGCGGCCACGAGCTTGCCGTCGGGGCCGTAGAGCTTGAGCAGAGAATCGAGAGGGGAGCCCAGTCGGCGCGCCAGCACTTCCAAGGCGACCTGTTCGCCCTTGCGGCCTTTGAAACGAAACACATCCCAGTCGTCGCGGCTGTCGATACGTCCGTTGACGATCGTCGGCGAGGAGATGCTCTGAGCCTTGGATCTGGTGTCGTTCGGTTCTTTGTCGAGACACTCGGGCAAGGTGTCGACCGCAAATGCAACAGGCCGGGACTTCCACTTGCCTTGAGACACGGATACCTGCTGTATTCCGGCGCCGAGGTCCCGAGTTGCCAGTGTTGCTTCCTTGACGGGCAGGTTCCAGCCGTTCACCTGGACTTTCGCATCAGCACCGGCCGGTCCTCCGAGGGGAAAGACCCCCGTGACGAACGGGTCTTCGCCGAGTGCGATGCGATAGACGAAGTCCTCGCGGCCCCGGTAGATCGAGTCCCTTATTTCCAGCGTGTACTTTCCGCTTTCCGGAATCTCGTAGTACAGAACCGGATCGGGAGCGAAGCGAAAGTCGTCCACGAAGGCAACTTCGTTGCCCTGGGGGTCGTAGAGGGTCAGGATTGCCTGAAACCAGCCGGGCACGGCGTCGGCGAGGTAGGGCACGAGGGTGCGCGCTTTGACGGCAGCCAGCAGCCGCATACCCTTGACGGCGTCGACCACGAAGCGGTCGATGTCTCCCGGCATGATCTGGCCGTTGATGACTACGGGCAGCGATTCGAGGTTGGAGACCTCCATGTCCATTACCTTGCCCGAAAGCACCCCGTTGTCCGGCTTGGAATCGTTCGGTTCCCTTTCGCGGTATTCGCGGGCCGTGCCGACGTGGAAGTAGAGCGGGTTGGTGATTCCGCGGGAAGTCTTCAGCCGCAGCTCGCGCTCTCCCGGCGGCGCCGAGGGGTTGACCGTGAGATAGAGCGTGACGATTTCGGATATCTGCGCATTGGGTTGACGCTTGGGATCCGAGAGGGTGCGGCGGAACGCGGAGAAGCCGCGCAAGCTCGGGTCATCCAGGCCGAGCATGCTGGCGCATGTGCGGAACTCGTCGGCTGCCTTGGCCGCCATGAGCTGGGCCGCCATGCTGCTGCGCCTGGGAGCGGTTTCGCCATCGGACGACCGTCCCGACGCACGGATCTCGGAGATCTCCTGCATTTTGCGCTGCACCATGTTGAGGGCGTTCTCCGAGAACGGGGCCGCGTGTGCGACCACCCTGACGTGGATGCCGGCGCCTGATAGAAGGACCTCCTTCGTGCCGGACAGGTTCTCGCCACCGACGTGGATTTCCATGGCCGTTCCCTGCTGAAGGCCCGAGGGATAGATGTAGCCGATATGGGGCGCGCTTTGGGCAAGGGTGTGTGCGAGCGGCGAAAGCGATAGCAGCACACAGAGGTGTATGCGTATTCGATGCATGGTGTTTCTCCTTGTTCGGTCGTCCCCGGCCGGGTCTGTAACGGCGGGGATCCGCCTCCGCTCCGCTACGGCGGGACGAGCCGCCGTCTCCATTGGTGTCTTCAATTCCTTGTTGGAGCCGGCCGTCTCGGCCGGTCTGTAACGGCGGAGATCGCCGTCCCTGCTGGAAGCCGCGAAAAGACGCGGAAGTCGATGTTCCTCGCGCCTTGCTGTGTCCATGCCTTTTCTAGACCCCGTCCGAAAAGGTCTCCTGGAGCAGGACTGAGCCTGATTTCTTATCTTTCTTGCGCTCCCCCGGTCAAGCCACTACGCCCAAGATCGCTCTAAGACATAATCTCGGTCAGGCGTCCGGCGGTCTTGTAGCCTTCTTCGGCTCTCGGCGTGACATAGACGGTTTCGCCCTGGGGGTGCGGGAGTGTGCCGTCGGGGTCGATTCCGAGCTGCTGGTAGATGCTGCCGATCATGTCGCAGGGGTAGACGGGACGCTCGGCGACCCGCCTGCCCTTTTCGTCCGAGGCGCCGACAACCTGGCCGCCCTTGAAACCGCCACCGGCGACGACGGACGAGAACACGGCGCCGAAGTGGTTGCGCCCGCCGTTCCATGGCGAGCCCCAGTCGATCTTCGGGCCACGGCCGAATTCGCCGCCCCACCAGACGATGGTGCTGTCCAGGAGACCGCGGTCGCTCAGATCGCGCAGCAGCGTTCCCATGCCGGCGTCAAGCTGCGGAAGCTTGCGGTTCATGGCCTGGAAATTCTCCTTGTGAGTATCCCAGCCGCCGTAGTTGATGGTGATGTAAGGCATGCCCTTTTCGACCAACCGCCGCGCGACCAGGCATGACTGTCCGAACGTGTTGCGGCCGTACTCTTCGCGCAGGACTTCGTCTTCTTCCGACAGGTCGAAGACCTTGCCCTCGTCGCCGAGGATGAGCTCATAGGCCTGGTGTTCGCATTTCTCGAGCTTTTCAAGCTGGGGATCGCCTTTCAGGTCGCGGCGCAGTCCGTCGAGGTTGGTGAGCAGGTCGCGCCGGCATTGCTGCCGCTCCCTGGACACGCCCGGCAGCGCGATGCCTTCCACGACGAACTCTGCCCTTCCGGGATCACCGCCGGTGGCGAACGGTTTGTACTTGGACCCGAGGAAACCGGCTTCCGAGAAGCGGCCCTGCGGACGCGTCAGCACGATGTAGGGCGGGATGAGTCCCTCGAATCCTGCGTCATAGCCCTTGAACAGGGAGACCACGGCTCCGACGCTGGGGTAGACCGTCTTGCCGCCGGCCTTGCGCCCGGTCTGGGTGATGTAGGCGGCGGTTTCGTGGCCGTTGATGCCGTGCGTCATGCTGCGGACGATCGAGTACTTGTCGGCCTGCTGCGCGAGGATTTCCAGGTTCTCATTGATTCGGATACCGTCCACGTTGGTGGCGATCGGGCTGTCGAACGGTCCGCAGTAGTCGTAGCCCGCCTCGGGCTTGGGATCGAACGTGTCCAGGTGGGGCGGTCCGCCCCACATCCAGATCTGGATTACCGACTTCGCCTTGGCCGGTTTGGTAGTGGCAGACGCCTGCGCCATCGGTTTCCAGGGGTCGGCGAGCATGACGCCGATTGATCCGTAGAGCCCCGCCCGCAGCATCTCCCGCCGCGTGAATCCCGGGTTGGTGGTCGCATTCCGGTTTGTGTTCATGGCTTGTGCCTTTCCTAGTGTCTGTATAGGAACTCCGAACTGTTGATCAGCGCCCATGTCAGGTCGATCAGTGCTGTCTTTCCTTTTGTCTCTTCGCCTTTGCCGTACTGCTTGACCAGCGCCATTTCCTTCTCGGTCGGGAAGCGTGAGAGGATGGTCAGATAGAGCTCGATCATCTTGCGCCGCTGGCTCTTTCCCGGCGACGACAGCAGCCGGTCGAGCTTCTTGCTCTTCACGATCTTGTGGTGCACGTGGCTTGAATTCAGAAGGTGCAGGCGCTGGGCGGGGGAGGGTGTGTTGTTGCGTTCCGACTCCAGCCCCGTATCGCGCGGCGGCCGTCCGAACAACTCGAGGAACGGGCTCGTAATGCTGCCGTCCGCCAAGGCAATTGTGCGGCTGCTTTCGGGGATAAACGTGAACGGTTCGGGGATGTAGCTGGAATACTGCTCCGTCGTGCCCGTTATCTGGTTCAGGGCGTCGATCAATACCTCCGCTTCGATACGGCGGATCGGGTAGTGCGCGAAATGGCTCCCGGCATCCGGGGTGTCCGTTGCCGGCACGGAGGAGCGCTGATAGGTCTCGGAGTTGAGAATCAACCGGTAGAGATGCTTCAGGTCGTATCCCGACGCGACGAGCTCCTTCTCCAGCACCTTCAACAGCTCGGGATGGCAGGGAGGGTTGTCCGGGCGGATGTCGTCGGGCTCGTGGACGATTCCGCGGCCGAGCAGCCACGACCACACGCGGTTGACGATGTTGCGCGTGAACCAGGCGTTCCGGGGGCGAACGAGCCAGTCGGCGAACTCCTCGCGCGGATCCTTGTCCGGCGACAGCCTTACCCAGGTGCCGTCGGGGCAGACGGCCTTGCCCAGCGTTCCCGTGGCCGCGACCTCCGCCGCCTTGATCGAGTCAAAGATGACGACCTGTTCCTTCCACTCCTGTGTGCCCTTGTAGGTGACGAACGAGAAGAACTTCGACATGCCCTCGAGACGCTCCCTGGGCCACTTCTCGGCGCGCGTCCCCATGAATGTGAGCGCGACTATGCGCGCAATGTCCAGCGGCTCGCGGCTCTGCATGCCGCGGTAGAAATTGACCTGTGGCACGCGGAAATTGCTGCCGCTCTCGGTCAGCAGTTCACGGGCGAACCGGTCGTAGGGCACGTTCTCCTTGACGCAGGTGCGGATCCAACGGTGGTATGTCTGCACGGCGTTGGGCCACAGGTTGATCGGAAACTCGGCCTTGACCCGCAGAATGTCGCCCCACTTCATCGACCAGTAGTCGGCGAACTCTTCGCGTTCGAGCAGTTCGTCGATCAACTCGCTGCGCTTGTTGGGGTTGTTGTCGAGCAGGAACTTGCGCGCCTGTTCCGGTTCCGGCAGGGTGCCGATGACGTCGAAGTAGACGCGCCGGAAGAAGACAGAGTCCGAGCAGCGCTTCGACGTCTGGATGCCCAGCTTGTCCAGGCGCGCAGCCACGGCCTTGTCGATGGCGCCGGAGTCGGCGACGGCAAGGGTGACAGTCGGGATGATCGCAAGAACCTGCAGTAGGGTCTTCATTTGCTTTCTCGCCACAGTATACAGGGTGTGACAATCGTGATTCTCGCGCATCCGTGCGCGAACGTCAAGTCTTGCGCGTAGCAAAAAGGCACCGCCGGCCGGCCCCTCACCCGCCTCCGCTGCGCTGCGGCGACCTCTCCCCCGAGGGGA
>CAZKRK010000076.1:0-1871 GCA_964555035.1 uncultured Victivallales bacterium
GGCCGCCAGGGACCACCAATCGTGGCTCCACCGGGACAAGCCCGGCGGGGGCCGCAGATCAGCGCGACAATGTGTATGAAGGACAAAACAGGCCCGGTGGAGGCCGCAAAGGCGGCGGGGGGCACCGCGAGACGCTGGCGCGGGTTGGTGGTGCGCTGGCTGGCGGCAGGTGCGTCGGCCGCGATGCTGTGGGGCGCGTTTCCTCCTTCCGAACAGTCCGAATCCGCCTGGGTTGCGCTGGTGCCGTTGATCCTCGTGGCATGCTACACTCCCGCGGGGGCCGCATTCCGGTGGGGGTGGCTGACCGGCTTCCTGTACTGGCTCTCATCGTTGCTGTGGCTGTTGCGTCTGGGCCAGACCGGCACGATCTGGCCGTTGGCCGTCCTCGGTTGGCTGGGGCTGGCTGCATACCTGGCTCTCTACGTTGGGGCGTTCACGATGGCCACGGCGTTCGTGCTGCACTTGAACGACGATCGCACGTCGCGAGAGGGGGGAGAAGGTCGCATTCCCTTTGGGAGCAGAATGCGCGGCATCGGTATGATCTTCTGTGTGCCGCTGTTGTGGGTCGGCTTCGAGTACCTGCGGTCGGTCCTGTTCACCGGTTTCCCATGGAACGCGCTGGGCGTCAGCCAGTTCAGGAACCTGCCCGTGATCCAGGTAGCGGAGTGGGGTGGGGTATACGCGGTTTCCGGCGTGATTGTCGTGCTGAACATGTCGCTTGCGATGATGATTCGCCGCTTTGCGCTGCGTTGTCGCCATCCGGCGCGTCGGCGCGAGATCCAGTTCGAGTTGATGGTTGGGCTGGCTACGGTCGCGACGTGCTGGTCGGTGGGGTTACACGTCCTCAAGCGTGAACGTCGCCGCGTGGAAGAGTGCCACGAAGTGCGCGTCGCTTGTGTGCAGCCGAACATCAAGCAGGAAAAGAAGTGGTCGCCGGAGGATGCGGCCGAGATCCTCGACCGCCTTGAGTCCCTCACCACCAGTGTCACTCGCGATGTCGAGAATCTGCCGGACCTGGTCGTGTGGCCCGAAACCGCGGTGCCCGGTCTCGCCATGGACGAGACATCGCGGGCAGGCGCGCTGGTCAGGAAACTGGCCGCGCGCGGTGCTCCGTTGCTCGTTGGAGGGATGGAAGTGGAGCAGCGTGGCGGGGGGGAGCTGTGGTACAACAGCTCGATTCTGTTCGACGGGCAGGCCGCGGTTGCCGGACGCTATCGCAAACAGCACCTGGTTCCGTTCGGAGAGTACTTGCCGTTTGAGAGCGTCGTTCCCTTGATCAAGCGTCTCGCACCGCTTGGCTTTTCGTGCGAGCCGGGACGCGAGCCCACCGTGTTCCGACTGAGCTCGCCCCCGGTCGGGTTCAGTGCGCTGATCTGTTTCGAGGACATCATGCCGTACCTGTCGCGCCGGGCCGTGCGCGCGGGTGCGAAGCTGCTGATAAACCAGACCAACGACGCCTGGTTCGACCCGTCATCCGCCTCGCTGCAACACATGAGTCATTGCGTGTTCCGCTGCGTCGAGAATCGCGTTCCGGCCGTCCGTTCGGCCAATACCGGCGTGAGCGCCTTCATCTCCAGGACGGGCCAGTTCAGGGATATCGTCAATAGCGGGGGGCGCTTGACGCGTTTCAAGTGGTGCAGGGAAAAAAGTCTGTCCGTTCCCGCGGGCGAGCCGCGCCGGACGTTCTATACGCGCTATGGCGATACCTGTTTCGCATTGCCTTGCGGCGTGTTTGCGGCGATCGCACTGGCCCTCGCCGTCCGGCACACGCGGCGGATGCGTCCGTAGCGCGGGAATAACAAATTTGGCCCCCAGGGCCGGCGGAGGGGGGGGGAGACGGGGTTGCGGGCGGGCAGCTTGTGTGTCGACAC
>CAZKRK010000076.1:1881-23635 GCA_964555035.1 uncultured Victivallales bacterium
CCGTCTTGTCCCGCCTTCGCCGCGCTACGGCGGGACAAGACGGATTTACCCGCTACGGGCAACGGACATGAACATATTGCGAGACATTCCGGCGCGCACGTGGTATTCATACCGACTGATGTTTTGGGGCGGGAATACGGGGTCAGGTTCCAATTCACGGGAGGAAAACGGAAACCATGCTTGACGAAGTGAAGAACGTGTTGGAGCAGTTGCAGTCGAAGGCCGCCGAAATGCGAGGTTATCTTTGACGTCGACAACCGTCGCACGCAACTTGACGAGCTGGAAAAACTGTCCGCCGCCCCTGACTTCTGGAACGACCAGAACCGCGCCAAGACAATCATAGACAAGGCCAACCGGCAGCGGGCCGTCCTGAAGCCATTCACCGAATTCGACGAACTGCTGCAGGAGGCCGAGGTCCTGATCGAGCTGGCCGAGGCCGAGGAGGACGAAGCACAGCAGTCCCAGGCCGCCGGCGAGGCCGGTGAGATGCTTGCCCGGGCCGGGAAACTCGCCGACGAGCTTGAGTTCAAATCGCTCCTCAGCGGTGAGCTTGACGCCAGCAACGCTTACCTGACCCTGCACGCGGGCGCGGGCGGAACCGAGTCCTGCGACTGGGCCGACATGCTCCTGCGCATGTATCGCCGCTACTGCGAGGAGCGCGGGTTCGAAACCGAGATGCTCGAGTACTCGCCGGGGGACGAAGCGGGCGTAAAAAGCGCGACGATTCTGGTCAGCGGTCCCTACGCGTATGGCTACATGAAAGCCGAGCGTGGCGTCCACCGGCTCGTGCGCATCAGCCCGTTCGATTCCAACAGCCGGCGCCACACCTCGTTTGCCGCCCTGGACGTCGTGGCAGAGGTTGCCGATGACGTCGACGTCGATATCAAGGACGATGAGTTGCGGGTCGACACCTACCGCTCCAGCGGCGCGGGCGGACAGCATGTCAACACGACCGATTCCGCCGTGCGCATTACGCACCTGCCGACGGGAATCGTCGTGGCCTGCCAGGCTGAACGGTCCCAGCACAAGAACCGCGCCGTGGCCATGAAGATGTTGCGTGCGCGCGTCTACGAGTGGATGCTCGATCGGAAGCGCAAGGACATGGAGAAGTTCTACGGCGAGAAGGGCGAGATCGCCTGGGGCAGTCAGATTCGCTCGTATGTCCTGCAGCCCTACACGATGGTCAAGGACCTTCGTACGGGCGAAGAAACGTCGAACGTCAACGCCGTGCTGGATGGCTCCATTGATGCGTTCATTGAGGCCTATCTCAAGATGAAGGCGAGCGAGAACAAGGCGGAGTAGAAGCGATGGCATTGAAGAGCATGACGGGTTTTGGGCGGGGGACGGGATCGGCCTCCGGCATTGCCGTGGAAGCCGAAGTGAGCTCCGTCAATCGCAGGCAGTTGGACGTGCGGATTGCGTTGCCGCGCAATCTGGGCGTGCTGGAGTCCCGCGTGCTTGAGCTCGTGCGGTCTACGATCAGCCGCGGTCACGTTACCGGTTCGGTCAAAGTTGCCATGTCCGGGAAAGCGCGCAGCCGCTGTGTCGAGGTCGACATGGACATGGCGCGGACCTATGTGCGGCAACTGCGACGCGCGGCCCGCAAGCTGAAACTGGAGGACGACCTGGGGGTGGCCGTGGTGGCGCGCTTGCCCGAGGTCGTGCAGTTCGACAGCGTGTCGCTCGACACCGATAAAGCCTGGCGTCTGATCCAGCGTGCGCTGAAGGCGGCGTTGGCCGACCTCGTGGCGATGCGCAAGGCTGAAGGCGCGTCGCTGGAAAAAGACCTGCGCCGACGGCTCGGACACCTTGCAGTCGTCCACCACCACATCGAAGAAGCCGCACCCCGCGTGGCCAAACGCTACCGCCGGAACCTGCGGGCACGTCTCGAATCCGCCGAATTGCCGCTCGCCACGGACGATCCGTCGATTGTCAAAGAGATCGCGCTTTTCGCCGAGCGGTCCGACATCTCGGAGGAGCTGGTGCGATTGGTGAGCCACATGGACCAGGTTGAGAAACACCTGGCAAGTACGAAGCCGGTAGGCCGGTCTCTCGATTTTCTCTGCCAGGAGATGTTCCGCGAGATCAATACGATCGGTTCCAAGGCGAGCGACGCAGGCATAGCCACACACGTAGTGGAGTTCAAGGCCTCGCTGGAAAGCGTACGCGAACAGGTTCAGAACATAGAATAAGGTCAATGTGGTCGAATCGGGTGATTGAGATTGATGCCAAAACGTGAAGAAAACCGCGCTCTCCTGATCGTCGTCTCCGCCCCGTCGGGTGCGGGGAAGTCGACCTTGTGCAATCGGTTGCTGGCGGAACACGACGACATTGTCTACTCCGTATCGTGTACGACACGCGCTCCCCGCGGTCAGGAGGAGGACGGCGTAGCCTACCACTTCCTGAGCGAAGAGGAGTTCCGTCGCCGCGTGGCCGCTGGAGAGTTCCTCGAGCATGCCGTCGTTCACGACAACCTCTACGGCACCCTGCGTGAGACGGTGGAGACCTCAATGGCCGCGGGCAAGAGCGTGCTCATGGACATCGACGTCGAGGGAGCGGGGCAGGTTCGCGAGCGCGTGCGGGAACTTGAACCCGACAGCCCCCCGCGGGCCGGCTTTGTCGATATCTTCATCGAGCCGCCGTCGATGGAGGTCCTGCGTGAACGCCTGGCCGGGCGCAACGAAGACGCTGCCGAGGTCATCGAGCGTCGGCTCCGGAATGCCGCCGCCGAAATGGCGCGCCGGCACGAATACCGGCATCACGTTGTCAACGACGAGCTGGAAACCGCCTACGCTGAACTAAAGCGCGTTGTTGACGATGCGTGGGGCGCGCAAGCGCCCTGTTCCGCGGGTTGAACGAACTGCAACCCCGCCCTGTTATCCCGGGGGCACCAACCGAATCCTCGCGTTGGCTCGGTGAACGATAACGGCGACGATAGCGGTGGACGAGGTGGAGAACCTCCGATCCCAATCCCGGATACCCATCGGTATCAAATGTCCACATGGAGCCGGCGGTCCTCCGCCGGCAAAGGCGCTACAGAGGCCCGCCGCGGTTCAGAACGGCCGAGGACGGCCGTCTCCATTTTGTACCGAGACGTTTTAGAGGCCGGTATGAATCGTTCACCGTGATCGTCGCCGCAATCGTCAACCGAGTTCCCGTCACGTCAGCACGATTCACCCACACACTTTCGTCGTGCGAGAGATGCATCTGAAACGCACGTGACATCCTTGCCCGATCCGGGCATGCTCATGGGGACGGCTTTCATCATACGCTAGTGTCGTGACCCGTGAAGAGGAGGTTCAGGTGAGTGGAAGTGGCAGGCGGGACTTTATCAGGGGTGTGGTGCTGGGCGGCACTGGTGCGGCCGCGGCCGGTGCCGTGCCGGGCCGTGACGAGGCGGCGGAAGATGCCCCCAAACAGGTCGACCGGCGAACGTTGGGCAGACTCGGCAAAGAAGCGTCTATTCTGGGAGTCGGGTTGGGCAGCGCCTTCACGTTACCCTACGCCGGGGACCCTGACGCCGGCCGGGCGTTGGTCAAGGAGGCCCTCAAGCACGGGATCAACTACTTCGACACGGCGCGAATGTACGGACCCAGCGAGGAGATCGTTGGTCCGGTTGTGAAGGAGTTCCGCGACCGCATTTTCCTCGTGAGCAAGGCCGAGTGGCGCTCGTACGAGGGATTCGTAGAGCAGTTGGAGATGAGTCTGACAGCCCTGCGGACGGACAAGATAGACCTCTACCACATTCATAACCTCAGGGCCGCGAAGGACAGGGATCTCGACAAGCTTGAGCGGACGATGGTGAAGGCTGCGCGCGATGCCAAAGCCGACGGCATGATCGGCGGGTTCGGCATTACGGGCCACACCGGGAGCGGCATCCTCATAGAGGCTATCGAACGCTGGGACCCCGACGCGGTCATGACGACGTTTCCCTGCACGCGGCCCGACCAGGGGCGCTTCGAAGACGAGCTGCTGCCGTTGGCGCGCGAGCGGAAGATTCCCGTGATTGCGATGAAGACCGTTCGCCACGCCCGGGACGCCGACATCAAGGCCCCCGAACTGATTCGCTACGCCCTCAGCCTGGAGGGAGTCTGCACCGCCGTCGTGGGCCTCGATTCGCTGGCCCACCTCAGGGAAAACGTTGCCATGGCCCGCGGTTTCAAGCCCATGCCGGCCGAGGAACGGGGCAGGCTTCACAAGAGCGCCGTGGCCGCGCTGGGAAATCGTCATGCCCCCTGGGACATGCCGGGGTACGAGGACGTCGTGATCGTGTAGCTAGTCCGCCGTTTCGATTTCGACTTCGTAGAGCGAGAACCCCCACTCCGGATCGACGCGTTTCTCGAGGTCGAGTTCGATGTGTCTGGTTCTGACACCGGTGATGTGCAGCGTGTCGACTTCCGGCTGTTTGACCTTGGACGGCTTTACCACGGCGTAGAGCATGGCCCATTTCTTGCCGTCCATCGAAGTGGACACCGTGTAGCGCGCGGCGAACGCGTGCTCCCAGTGCAGGCGGATTGTCTTGACTCCGTACGCCTTGCCCAGATCGATCGTGACGCATTGCGGCGCGGAGTAGTCGCTTGACCAGCGCGTTCCCATATTGCCGTCCACCAGCGCTTCGACGGCGCCTTCTCCGGGCCATTCTTTGTGCGTGGACGTCGCGGACACCTTGGCGCCGACGGCCGCGTGTTTGATCTTGGCCGTCGAGTTCGTTTGCGCCGGCGCGGTTTCCAGTTTGACCGTCAGTTCTTCGATTTCAAACGGTGCTATTCCCCCGGGTCCGTTTGCGGTTGGCGGCTCGCCGGCCCCGGGAGCGGATCCTCTACCGTTGCTCAGACAACCGCCGGCGAGAGCGCAAGCGGTGAGTAACACGGGCAAAAGCGTGGCAGCCTGTCTCATAGCACACCTCCTATGTTGCTTCCCTCGAGCACGCGCCGGCCGGACGAACCGGTGCCCACTCGGCGAAACGCTAGCAAAAGGTGCGGCGCAGGACAAGGGTCGGATTGGTCTCGTTGCCGTGAATCACGTCACATCGGATGTTTGTCGGACGAGAGGATGGGGGGGCAGGCGGCTGGAGTGCCCTTCGTAGAGCGTCCGTAGTGTGCGGCTCGCAGGAGCCGCACCGGAGGGCGCAGGTGCGCGACCCGGCTCTCGTCTCCGGTCGGCGTGCGGCGCCGACCTCCGGCGAGTCTACGAAGGAGGGAAGTGGAGGCTTGCCCTCGCGTTGAGACGAGCGGCTCTACTCCACCAATGCCAGCGTGTAGACCTTGTGGTTGTAGGCGTGACGCTTGGCACAGTGGTCGAACGCCGCGCAGCCGAAAGCGTGACGACCGCCGGGTTTGAAGATGACGTCGTACTCGCTGCCGGTGTCGAGCTTGCGGCGAATGAAGAGCTGCCAGCGTCCGTCAGCGTAGCGGGAGGTACAGGTCACGCTGCCGCGGTCTCCGATCGCCCTGGCGCAGACCAGGCCGGGAATCTCGTCGCCGACTGCGTATTGCGCCGCAAGTTCTTCGCTGTAGGGGACGGCGTGTTCCTTGGGAATCGCTCCGCGGCGGATGGCTTCTTTGCTCGACGGCAGCCATTTCGGGAGCGTCTTGTCCTCCGTTTTATTCTTCACGTATCCGCCTGACTCGCACGGGTCGGCTTTGCGGCCGCCCTCTTTGGCGGTCATGTCGCGGCCCTGCCAGAACTTGTCGTCCACGTATCCGGCGGGATCCGTTCGCGAGGCTTTCCAATGCCATACGTCCAGGGGGTGGTCCTCGTCGGTGCCCTTCAGGCCAAAAGGCATGCTTTTCGTCTGGTGACAGTGTATGGCACAGCCGAATTGCTCGAACATAACGTCGGGATCGATCGGAAACAGCAGGGCGAACTTGTCCTCGTAGTAGACTTGTTCGTCCTTTGGATTGGTAACGAGGTGTTCCCACCCGTCGGCCGTTCTGCGCCAGGGCCAGTACTCGATGTTCTCTTCCGCGTCCTGCCACTCCGCCAGGACGAATAGCTCCTCGGCGGAATACATCGCTTTGAGCGTGACCTCGGTCCGACCTGCGTTGAATCCGTGGCCGTTGTACAGCCTTACGGCGAGCGGTGCGGCTTCGCCCCACGGCAGGTCTTCCAGTTTTTCGGGCACGTTTTGGATACGGGCAGCTCGCAGCTCGCACGCGGCGGACTTCTTGGCCGGGATCTGCAGAAGCAGCACATACGTGAGGGCGCCTACCGCGGGAATCCAGAGCAGCGTCACCCACTTTGCCCGGGCCAACGGGCGGTAGACCGGTTTCAGCAGCGCGCGTCTCGCAGTGACCGTCTTGTAGATGTGGAACAGAAGGGCCAGCGGCATCAGGGCCAGCCCGGAAATCGCGTGGAGGCTCCGGGCGAGATGGTAAACGGCGCCCGAGCGAGTCGCATAGAGCAGTGGTAAAGCGGAGAGCAAAGAGACGAGGCCGGCAATCATGAGCGTGTAGTTCACAATCCAGCGCGGGTGCGTGGCGCGTTTGAGTTTGCGCAGTACGATGAATTCCACCGTGCCCAGCAGAATCGCGGGTGCAAAGACGAGCCCCCAGACGAGGTGATGGAACATCGGGCGGGCCGTTGGGAGCCAGGTCGGGTATCCGCCGACCAGAGACCAGTCGGGCCGGGCAACCGTGTGGATTCCGATTCCGGTCACAATCAGGATCGGCACGCTGACGGTCAGGATCCAGTGCGTGACCCGGAACAGATGGGAATAGGGGGTCTTCTTGTCTCTCGGCTGATTGTCTGGCTGTTCCGTCACGGCGTTCTCCCTGTTGGGGCTATGGATGAGCAATGGACCCATGATGGGGATGCGGGCTCAAACAGACAAGCTGAAGACTCTTAAGCTTTTGTAAGGTTCAGGACGGCGTTTCTTGTTGCGTTCGTGAGGGCGCGGCTATGATACTGCCCGCGGTTTTGCGCAAAGAAAGAACTCTACAGGCAAGAACCATGGCTATCCTGCTCGTCGAAGATGACACCGGTATTGGCGACACGCTCCGAAAGGGGTTGACTGAGGAAGGGTTCGCCGTGCACCTGGTCGACAACGTCGATGCGGCTATCGCCGTTCTGGAAGCCGGGGAGGTGGACCTTGTGGTTTTGGATCTCGGCTTGCCGGGCAAAGACGGCGTGGAGCTCCTGCACCACATGCGTGCCGGCGGAAACGACCTGCCTGTCATCGTGTTGACGGCAAGGGGCGACGCGGAGGACCGCGTGGCAGGTTTCAAGGCCGGCGCCGACGACTATGTGGTCAAGCCGTTTTCGTTTGTTGAGCTCGTGGCGCGCATTCGCGCGATATGCCGGCGAGTCGGCAAGCAGAGCCACGTCACTACGGTTGGTGACCTGGAGATCGACCGGTTGAACCGCCGCGTGACGCGTGGCGATCGGGAGATCGTCCTGACGCAGCGCGAGTTCGATCTGCTGGCCTACCTGGCGGCCCCCGCCAACGGCGTGGTCACGCGCGAAATGCTTGCCAGGGACGTGTGGCAGGTCCGGTCCCGCGCCACACCGCTGGACAATGTCATCGACGTGCACATCTCCCGCCTGCGCGCGAAACTCGGCGAAGTGGGAGGAGGCTCCGTTCTGCGCACCATCCGCGGCGTGGGCTACGTGTTTGGAGAAGCGCGGTGAGATACACAATCAGAGTCAGGTTCCTGGGGTGGCTGTTGCTGTTCATGATTCTCTCCAGCATTCTCAGTTTCGTGGTGGACCAGGTTCACCACGTGTTGGAGGACAAGGAGATCATCCCAAAAGCATTCGGGCTGACCGGGGAACTGTCGGTTTTCGTTGTCGCGAACATCGCACTGTTCCCGCTCGTTGCGCTGATCGGGTGGAACATAACGAAACGCATGCTCGCACCTGTTCGGGCGATCTCGGAGACCGCCGGCAGCATCGTGGACGGCCAGCTCGACGCACGCATCGAGACGGATGTCCCCGACGACGAGCTGGGTATGCTGTCCCAGGCGGTGAATCGTGCCTTCGACCGCTACGACGCGTCGCTGAAGAAGCTTCAACGCTTCAGCGCCGATGCCTCGCACCAGCTTCGCACGCCGTTGACCGCGCTTCGCATGAAAGGCGAGATCTGCCTCAACAGGAGCCGCTCGCCCGAGGAGTACCGCGAAACGATCGAAGCCATGCTCGAGCAGCTTGCGCGGCTGTCGCACATCGTCGAGCAGCTACTCGATCTTTCCCGCCTCGAGGCGTCCAGCATGCGGAAGCGGTTTGAACGTGTGGATGTGGTGGCCGTCGCGGCACGCGCAGCCCAGGACTTCGAGCCTCTATGCTGTGAGAAAGGTGTTGTCCTGTCCGCCCCGACCGCGGGGCAGACGTTTGTTCTGGGTGAGGAGCCGCTGCTTGAGCAGGTTTTCGCCAACCTGCTGGACAATGCCATCCGGTTCACCCCGGCCGGCGGCAGGATTGGCATCGATGTCAGCGCGGAGGGGGCCGGGCGCGAGGTGCTCGTCGAAGTCAGCGACACCGGGACAGGCATACCCGAAGCGTCCGCCAGCGCCGTGCTGGAACGGTTCAACAAGGGTGTCCATCCCCAGGGCGGCGGCGCCGGTCTCGGCCTGGCCATCGTGAGTGAGATCGTACGCGTCCACTCCGGTGCCATCGATATCCGCCCGGGCCGCGAAGGGGGCACGGTCGTGAGAGTATCGTTGCCGGCAGCGGTCGCGGCGGGGTGATGGGGCGACTCTTCCGATCACTTCGGGATGGTCATGCCCTTGCGCGAGTGTTATGTATTGCCGAAAAGGGGCAGGATGACGGCTTCCGACAAACCACCGCGGCCAGAAGACAGGACCAGTTCTTCCTACTGGAGCCGTCGTTGGGGACGGACCCGCATCCACGCGCGATTGCGGCCGAGCCAGAAGGCGATTCTCGGACACATTCTCGACCTGGCCGTCAAAGGGCAGGGGGCCGAGGGCACCGTCTGCGAGCTGGGCTGTGCGCCCGGCGCCATGATCGCGCGCATGGCAAAAGTCAGACCTGACAGGAGGTTTCACGGGCTGGACTATTCGGAAGACGGCTTGGCGAGAACGCGCGAGTTCCTGGATACATCCGGCATTCACCCGGAGCTGCGCTGCGCCGACTACATGAACGACGAGCCCGACCGACTCTTTGACCTCGTCGTCAGTTTCGGACTGCTGGAGCACGCGGACAATCCCGGCGAGGCCGTTCGCCGGCACATGGCTTTCGCGCGGCCGGGCGGATATGTCGCGATCAGCGTCCCGAACTACGGCCACCCCTTCGCCCAGTGGATGGCCACGCGCATAGACCCGCGGGTGTTTGCCAGCCACAACCTGTCTGTCATGGACGCCGGCGTCCTGGATGAGCTTCTCGGCCAGGCGGGACTGACCGAAGTCCGCGTCGAGCAGACGGGACGGGCAAAGCTCAGGACAAGCTGCGTGGAACGAACACCTCGGCGACTGGTCTGGCGGTCGGTCGCCAAGCTATGGAACGTCTTTTCGCGTTGCCTCCCCGCCGGTTTCCCGTGGTCGACCACGCTCTGGGCTATCGGCAAATTGTCGCCTGAAAGGGAGGCAACCGCGATCCGGTAGAACCGTTCTCCAGGACGGTTCCGAACCACGCGGGATCCACCACCCCCGCCTGGGCTCCGCTGAACCGTCCTGGAGAACGGTTCTACGTTCCCCGCTCGAATTGCCTCGGAAGCGCAGCGCGACTACTCACTACTCGCCTCCCCGCACCACCGCACCTGCTTGACCAACGCGTGGTTGGCCAGGAGACCGAACGGACCTTGACGCAGCTCGTCCTTGATCGCCAACTCGCGCAGGAGGTAGATGCCGTTGGCGACGTCGTTTCGTCCCGTCCCGTCCACGCGCGGTTTGCCGTCCTGGTCAAACACGCTGATCAGCACGTCGATCGCTCCGGGGGACGCGCCCGGCCGTACCGTCGCGCGCAGGGTCCAGAGTTCTCCCGCGTCCAGCGCGAAGTCGGCTTCGCCCTCGCCGGCGTCGCGCAGCAACCTGCACTCGCGCCGTCCCCAGAGTTCGCCTTTGCTGTCCTTGACATAGCGCGAGTAGGCCAGCACCCGGTGCCCGGGCCCGTCCACGGTGACACGGAGGTAGTCATCGGGATCCCCGTCAGGACTCAGGTTGAGCGCAAGGCCCAGCATCGAGTGCCGGTTGAGCGTTCCATACGGCAGGAAAGTGACTTCCGCCGTATAGCTCGAATCTCCGTCATCAACGCTGACCGGGAGAAACGCGATGTCGCGGCCGGTTACCCTGCAGAGGCCGTCTTCTACCTCTACTTCAGCGTTTCCCTTGAGCAGCTTCCATCCCGCCGGCAAGCCCTGCGAGAAGTCGACGGTCTGCATCGCGGCGGCAGCCGACGGATCGATGAACAGCCCCAGCACCTTCGCCTTGCGTTGCCGCTTGCTGTCCGTGCAGTCAACGATGCAGGCGAGCTGTTCGGCCTTCTTCGGCGTCCCCTCGATGGTGCCGTCGGCGGTCACTGTCAATCCCTCGGGGAGACGTCCGCCCAGTAGCGACCACGTGTGGGGCGGCGTACCGCCTTCGGCCGTCAGTTTCGCGAGGTACGGCTTCCCGACCGACGCGTCGGGCAGGGCAGCGGTCGTGATCGTGGGCGCCTTGCCCGCGTCCTGTCCCGTGCGGCGCTCCATGTAGTCGAGGAGGGCCTTGAACTTGTGGGCGCCCACTTCCACAATATTGCCCTTGCCGTCGCGCCTGTCTTCCAGCGGCTGCGTCACGTACTGCTTGTGTCCCCAGCACCCGTATTTGCTCCACGAGCCGCACTCGACGAAGGCGGTGAAACCCGCGCCGCCCGCCAGGCGCCAGGTCTCGAGCGCCGTTGCATACACGTTCTTGATGCGCGGATCCGCGTTGACTTCGAACATCCTCTCGGTGAGCTTCTTGCCCTGAAGCCCGCTGGAGAACGGGTTGGCAAAGTGCTGGCCCCCTTCGTAGCAGGTGACAGGGATGTCCGGCCATTGTTCGCGTACCCCGGCCATCTCCTTGGCCCACCGCATGCCCTTTGCGAGCAGGTGCTGCTGTTGCAGCATGTCCATCGCCTCGTCGAGGTCCCAGTTGTCGAGGTCGCGCAGCGCGTACGTGAGCGAGTCCTGGCTGATGAAGTAGCCGTTGAGGGCGATCAGGTCCACGCGCCCATCGCCATTCGCCTTGTCCAGTGCCGCCGCCATGCACTTGTCCAGCCAGCGGAAGTGGCAGATGGTGCGGATGATGCGGTCGGGATCGCCGAGCTCGTCGGCCATGATCTTCCAGATCTGGGCCGAGCGCCGCCCGCAGAGTACGGGCCCGTATTCCCACTTGCGCAGCGGCTGCCCGCGGGAGTCCTTGAGTTCCCTGGCCTTGACCTCTGCAGCCGCCTTCTCCCACAACCACCGCGTCTGCTTGAAGGACCCGTTCCAGATCTCGTTGGAGTACTCTACGTAGACGCGAATCCCGGGATTCAGCTCCTTCTCGATCAGCCTGGCGAGTTGCCGGACGTAGTCGTCGCCGGCCATGTGCGGTATGCAGATCCAGCCGTCCTTGTTCATCTCGTTGCACAGTCGGATCATGTACTCGTAGGCCACGCCGTGCGTCTGGCGCATCTGCTCGGGGCGTTTGCGATCGCTCCACTCCCGCTGTTCGCTGTTGTTCGTGGCGCCCCAGTCCATGAAACGGAAGTAGGGGAACGGTTCGATCACCTTCTTCCATAGGGGATGAAAAACGTCTTTCGAGTTCTCGAAGCCCGGCATCCACATGCGGATGTTGCGGACGTTGTCCCCGGGGTTGGACCGCGACACAACCACGTTGAACACGCCGCCCTCGTTGGCGGCGAACGTGTATACCCGGCGCTTGGCCCCGCCGTCCTCCTTCAGCTCGATCTTGTCACCCCTGAGCGCGACGTCGCCGTCGCCCTCCCACGTCAGCACAACGTCGCCCGCAATCCTGCGGTAGTAGCTGTACATGAAGACTGGGTGGTCCTCGTCGATCTCGGCGGTCGTGCCGTCCTTGTGCTTGAGCGACACCGGCCACCCGTTTTCGTCCTCCACGATCGTCCAGTCCTGCCAGTTCTTCCGCGTCCGCCACTCGCGCGAGTGTTTCATCATGTCGACGAACTGCCACACGTTACCGTACGACGATACCCCGCACAGGCCGATCCCCATCGGCGGTGCGATGTCCCTCTCGTCGTCAGCGGCGTGGGTGTGGATCGTGGCCAGGACGAGTCCGGCGAAAACCAGTCGTTTTGCGGTTTTGTGCATGTTCTATCCTTATGCTCCTCAATAGGCGTTCCGATAGATGGCTCTGGCGTCCTCGACCGTGACCTCACGCGGGTTCTTGCCGAGAAGGCGCGTCACTTTCATGGCGGCTTCGGCCATGCCGTCGATCGCGTCTTCCGGGATGTCGAGCTCGCGCATGCGCGAGACGATGCCGATGTCCGCACACAGTTCGATCACGGCGGTGACCGCCGATTCCGCCACGGCGGTGACCGCCGGCTCCATGTTTCGATTTTGGCCGAGGGCTTGGGCGATGCGCGCGAACTCGGCGGGTTTGCCGGGGAGATTGAACTCCATCACGTAGGGCAGCAGCAGCGAGTTGGCCACGCCGTGCGGGACGCCGAACGTGCCGCCGAGCGGATAGGCCAGGGCGTGCACTGCGCCCGTATTGACCGGACCGAGACACATGCCCCCGTACAGGCTGCCGAGTGCCATGTTGGTGCGTGCCGTGAGATCGTCGCCATGCGCCACGGCCTGCCTCAGGTTGGCGCCGATGAGGCGGATGGCCTCGAGCGCAAAGGTGTCGACAAACGGTTGCGCGAAGCGATTGGTGTAGGCTTCGATCGCGTGCGTCAACGCGTCAATGCCGGTGTACGCCGTGATGTGTGGCGGCAGACCGACCATCAACCGGGGATCGACCAACGCCACGTTGGCGTAGAGACGGTCGCTCACAACGCCCTTTTTCAGCTTCTCGGCCTTGTCGGACAGGACGGCGATGGGCGTTACCTCGCTGCCCGTCCCGGCCGTCGTGGGAATCATGATCGTCGGGATGCCGCGCTTCGGCACCTTGTCGACGCCGATGTAGTCGGCGATGGTTCCCTCGTTGACCATCATCGTCGCGACAAGCTTGGCGATGTCGAGCGAGCTGCCGCCGCCCAGGCCGATCACCAGGTCGGCGCCGGCGGCTCTGGCGGCGTCGGTGCCGGCGTCCACGAGCTCGATGCGAGGGTCGGGCTCAACCCCCTCGAAAACCCCGCACGCAAGTCCGGCGGACTGGACCGTCTCGGTGACGCGCGCGCAGATGCCCGCCCCCACGAGTCCCGAATCGGTCACGATCATCGGCTTGGACGCACCGAGTTGTTTGATGGCATCGGGCAGTTCAGCCAGGGACCCTGCGCCGAAAACGAGGCGGTCAGCCGTCTTGAAATGAAGTGGTGTTTGCATACTCGCGTTCTCCTCGCTCGAACCCCGCATCCAAGAAGGGCCCCATCGCGAGTACCCGTAGTGACGACGCTGTCCCGATTTCGTCGTCGCGCAGCTTCTCGAACGTGTAGATGCTGGTGGTCAACGGCCTCATGATGCTGTCACTATACTCGCGGCGCCGTTGGAAGGACAAGGCCGAATGCGATGCCGCTCGGTTTCGCGGGAAGCGGCGAAGGTTGGAGTTGCGAGGTTGAGCGCGACACGTAGAACGGTGCTCCTGCGCCGTTCCCGGTGACAGTAGAGCGGCACTAGAACAACGTATAGATGAACGGCGCCGTTGTCTGGCCGGTGAAGACGAGGAAGGCGATCAGGAGGAGCATGACGACGATGGGTACGATCCACCAGGCTTTGTTGGACCACGCAAAGACGCCGAACTCCTTCAGTAGTCTGCCAAGGTGTCTCAGAAAACGCATCGCTTTTCTCCAACGTCCCGCGACCGTCCACTCAATCCAGCACGAACTCCTCGCGCCAGTCCTTCTGCTCGTGCCATTCGGGTTGATCTTTCTTGCCGAGAATGTAGCGTCCCAGGACGAGGTAGTCCATCTCCGTTCGCATGAAGCAGCGATAGGCGTCCTCGGGCGTACAGACGATCGGTTCGCCGCGCACGTTGAAGGACGTGTTGATGACGATGCCCTTTCCGGTGATGTCTTCGACCGCCCTGATAATGGCGTAGTAGTCGGGGTTGGTGTCCGGGCTGACGGTTTGCACGCGCGCCGAGAAGTCGACATGGGTGATGGCGGGCACGTCGGAACGTTCCTGGTTGATGCGCTCACGGATGGACGCGGCCCTGGCCACCTCTCTGCAGCGCGAGGGTTGGACCTGCGCGACGAGCAGCATGTACGGCGAGGGGCGATCGAGCTCGAAGAAGTCCGTTACGCGCTCGTCCAGGCACGAAGGTGCAAATGGACGGAACGACTCGCGGTACTTGATCTTGAGGTTCATCACGGACTGCATCTTCGGTGAGCGGGCATCGCCGAGAATCGACCGGCTGCCGAGGGCGCGCGGACCGAACTCCATGCGTCCGTTACAGAGTCCGACGACGTTATCGGATGTGATCAGCTCCGCGATGCGGCCGGCCCAGGCGTCGCGGTCGTCGGTCTTTTCGGCCGGATAGCCGCCCGCTTCCAGGAATTCGGCCAGCTCGGCTTCGGGCGTTCCCGGGCCGAGATAGGAGCCCTTCATCCGGTCGTGCACGTTGTCCGCTGCGCGCGGCCGGTCTTCGATCATGTGCCACACCACCAGGGCCGCGCCGAGCGCGCCGCCGGCGTCACCAGCCGCCGGCTGAATCCAGATATCCTTGAACGGACCCTCACGCAGCAGGCGCCCGTTGGCAACGCAGTTCAGCGCGACGCCGCCGGCCATGCAGGCAAACTCGCAGCCCGTGAGCTCGTGCGCGTGCCGCGCGATACGCATCACGATTTCTTCGGTCACGGTCTGGATCGAACGGGCGATGTCCATCTCGCGTTGCGAGATCTCCGATTCCGGTTTCCGTTCCGGGCCACCGAACAACTTGCAGAAGCGCGCGTTCGTCATCTTCAGATCGTGGAGGTAGCCGAAGTAGTCCATGTTGAGTCGGAACGAGCCGTCCTCCCTCAGGTCGAGCAGGTGCTCGTAGATCAGGTCGGCGTATTTCGGTTCGCCGTAGGGCGCCAGTCCCATGAGTTTGTACTCGCCGGAGTTCACACGGAAGCCGGTGAAGTACGTGAAGGCCGAGTAGAGCAGACCGAGCGAATGGGGGAAGCGCAGTTCCTTGAGGAGTTTAACGCGGTTGCCTTCGCCGATGCCGACCGTGCTTGTCGACCATTCGCCCACACCGTCGAGCGTGAGGATGGCCGCCTTCTCGTAGGGAGACGGGAAAAACGCGCTGGCCGCGTGCGACTCGTGGTGTTCGGGGAAGTAGAGGTTGTCCGGGTGCAGCTTGATGCCTTCCTTCTCGAGGGTCGCCTCGATCTCCATCGGGATCCAGAGTTTTTCCTTCAGCCACAGCGGCATAGCCATCAGGAACGAGCGCAGCCCGCGCGGGGCAACGGAGAAGTAGGTCTGCAGGATGCGGGCGAACTTGGTAATGGGTTTGTCATAGAAGGCCACCGCGTCCAGCTCGTTTGCATGAATGCCGGCTTCCTTCAGGCAGTAGCGGATGGCGTCGATCGGGAAACGCTGGTCGTGCTTCTTGCGGGAGAAGCGTTCCTCCTGTGCCGCGGCAACGAGCTCGCCGTCGCGCAGGAGTGCCGCTGCCGAGTCGTGGTAGAATGCGCTGATGCCGAGAATGTTCATGCTCCCCTCAAGACTGTCGCCGGTACTGTTCCCTGGTGCAGGTTTTGTCGATGGGTGTCCAGTAGGACTTCTCGGATGCATCCAGCTTGCGGTGCAGCGGGTCCTTTCCCGTCAGCAGCAGAATGATGCGTCCGGGAAACATGCAGAGATAGAAGAACGGTGCCAGCAGACCCACGGTCAGGAGAGTCCCGACGGCGTGCGTCAAGATTCCTTCGAAGCGGTGGAGTCCTCCGCGGAGTCCCGCGCTTACCACGCTCACGGCGAATACGCAGGAGATACAGAGCACAATCGTGCCCGCGATGCGGTGGTCGAAGCGGTGTCTCAGAACGAGCCCCGCCGTCAGTGCGATGAGCGTCTTGATTATCGCGGCACGTTTGCCGGGCGGGGGGGAGCTCTTCTCTTCAGCGGCCATCGCGATCAGTCTCCAGGTGTGAGCCAGCCTCGCTTCCGAAGCGCCGTTTCCAAGTGTTTCGCCAGTACGGCGTGGCCCTCCTTGCGTGGATGCATGAAATAGAGCGCATACTCGTCGGCACGGTTTTTTCTCGCGAATCTCGCGGGGTAGTGTCTGTTATCGTCGCGCCTTTCGTCAAGCCACTATGTCGCTGGGCCAGGGCCTTCTCTCTGGACAGGCAAGAGTGTCTGTCCTACCTTTCCTGCCATGCCAGACTCCCGGTCCTTTGCCCTTTCGCTGTCGGTTCTTCACTTGTTTCTCGCCGGAGCCGCGGCGTACGAGCCTGTTTCCGCGGGGAATCGTCGTTACGGTTACCTCTCCCCGGTTGACGGATCGCTGCAGTTCTATCACGTCTACGTGCCAGCCTCCTACGACCCGCGCCGACCGGCCCCCGTCGTCTTCTCGTTGCACGGGTTCGGCGGGCGCACCGGACCCGCGGGCAACGGATGGCGGGCGAACTGGGCCGACGCAAACGCCTGGCTGCTGGTTCGCCCCGACGGGCGCGGTAGCCAGAACTGGGACGGCATCGGCGAAGACGATGTGTTCCACATACTGGCCGACCTGCGACGGTCCACTCCCGACCACCCCGGGCTCAACATCGACGCCGACCGGCTCTACGCGGAAGGCGGTTCCATGGGCGGCCACGGCGCATTCCGCCTGGCAACACGCCATGCCGGCACTTTCGCAGCCGTTGCTCCCGTGGCCGGGTGGACCACGCATCGCGATTTCTACCGCCACTGGTATGACACCGCTTCCCGCGAGCTGCCCGGCGGATACGTCGATCCCGCGCGCCTTCCACTGCTGGAAACCGCGTCGTCTCTCAAGCAGGCCGAGAACGCGCTCTGGTGTCCGATGTTCGTGACCTACGACCTTAGCGACCATGTCAATCCGCCCTGGAACGCCCTCGACATGATCAAGCGCGTGCGCGGCGCCGGAGGCGTGCACGTGGCCGCCCTGGAGGGCGTGGCCGGACACTGCGGCAGCTACGACATAGAGCAGAACTTTCGCTTCTTTCGCGGCAAGGCACTCAAGCGTTGGCCGCGCACCGTGCGCCTCACCACCAACACGCTGCGCCACAACCGCGCGCACTGGATCACAATCGAGCGGTTGCGCGTACTCAACCGGTGGGCACACCTGGAAGCCGATGTGGACGAACGGTGGATCTCCGTCAAGTGCGGGAACGTCCTCGCATTCGCGCTGCACCTCGCCCCCGAGCTGGTGGATATGAGTAGTACCGTGATGGTCCAGGTCGGTGGCTGTGAGCCGGTCGAAGCGCAGGCGCGTCCGCGGCTGTTCTTCGAAGCGCGTCTCGACGATCAACTGGGTCTCGCCGGGTGGGAGCTTGTCGACTCCTGCACGAATGCGCTCCGTAAGACCCACGAGTTGGCCGGTCCGATCGATGACGCGTTCCGGTCGCGGTTCACCGTGATCTACGGGGCGCAACCCGGCAGCCGGCGTGCCGCGGCCGGGCTTGACCGTGACGATGCGCTGCGTTTCGCGGCCGAATGGAACGGGTGGATGACGCTGCACTGGCGCAACCAACGTCCTCCGGGCAAACGGCGCCGGGACTGGTGGCGGCAGCCCTATCCCTTCCGGCCCGGGCCGCACGTTCACCCGGACACACTCCTCGTTACGCCTCGGCCCGACACGGACTTCACCTTGGCCACGCTGCCGAGGGACCGCAACCTGGTGTTGTTCGGCGATCCGGGTTCCAACTGGATCATCTCGCATCTGGCCGAGCGCCTGCCGATACGGGTGGCCTGCCGTGGGCAGGACGGCGTGCGGGTGCGGTGCGGTCCACGCTCGTATTGCGGCGACCACGTGAACTACTTCTTTGTCGCGCCCAATCCGCTTGCAGAAACGCACTACGTGGTCCTTGCCCGCGGCTATCTCTCCAGCCGGATCGATGCCGACCGCCACGGCGCCCGGCAGGTGGGCAAGGACCTGGAGGCCTTGCCGTTCTACTGGCCCGACTATGTCATCTGGGACGCGCGCCGCGAACCCGGCCCAACCGTGCAGGCCCCGTTACGCTATCTGCCGGACACATTCCTGGACGCCGGCTTCTTCGGTGAGGACTGGCAGCTTTGTCGCGATGCGCCGCTGCCGCGCATTACGGTCGAAGGCAAGAAGGTACGCTGGGGAGATGCCTGGTACAGTCCTGCCCGCGTACACATCGCGGCGAACGCCGTTCCCGGCGGTTTCGGTGTGGCAGGATTTGAGTATCGCCTGAACGACGGCGCATGGACCGAGTATCGCCGGCCGTTTCCCGTGGCGGCCGACGGCCCCGTTACCATATCCGCGCGAGCCCGCTGCAACAACGGGCAGTACGTATACATGCCGCACGGCAACACCGTGCGCGGTGTGGCGTCCCCCGGCAACATGTCTGACGAGTGTCGCATGAGTCTCGAGCTGCGCGAACGCAAGTCACTGTGGCGGCGGCTGAGTGCGCTATTCTGGAGCCGGCGGCATGTTCCGCCGAAGCAGGGCGGAGGCGAATCCTTCGCCGTCTCCGGAGAAAGCCGGCGATGAGAGAAGTGAAGGAGACGACGGAATGATACAGAGGAGACTGACGATGTTTGCTAATAGGTTGTTCCGCGGCACGCTTGCCGCAGTCATTCTTGCGGTCGGGTGTCTCGCGTCAGCCCGGGACCTTTCGATCGCCGTGCACGCCGGCGGGCAGGCGGAGGTTGTCGAGACGCGCGAGCTCGCGCTTGACGGCCCCTCGACGGAGATCAAGTGGGCGCCCGTGAGTCCCGGGCTGGATTTGGACAGCGTCCATTTTGCCCTGCCCGGAGCTGCGACCGCCTTGCCTCTGTCCGACGCGCGTGTCGAGAACGACCTGCGCAATCGCGATGCGCTGCTGCGACGCTACGTCGGCAAGACCGTCCGGCTGGTCGAGCCGGAAACGCGCAAGGAAACCGCCGGGACGCTGCTGGCTGTCAGCAAAGGACGGCCGGCAATTCTCCGGCGGGAGGACGGGGCGCTGCTTCTTGATCCGGGCGGAGAGATCCTGCTGGCAGCCGACCCTGCGCTTGGCATACAACCAGAGTTGAGAGGCCGCCTCCTGACGTCGCAGAAAGGCAGCAAGGACCTGCAACTGTCGTACCGGACGGGCGGCCTCAAATGGCAGGCGGTCTATTCCGTCGGTTTCGACGACAAGAAGGGGACGGCCGACCTGGCCGCGACGCTTGTCGTGCAGAACGGCACGGACATCGCCTTCGAAGATGCAGCGTGGCGTTTCTTCGCTACCGAGAAACACAAGATTCGAGTGCCGGAGCCCGCCGTGTTCGACAAGGTCGTCGAGTTCACGCCGCTGGACGCTGACGTCTCCCTGCCGGCGCGGGACAGCGTGCGTCTTCCGCTTCTCGATGCTCGCGAGCTGGAAGTCGCGACGGCATTCGTTTTCGACCCGCTTGCAGACGGACCGCGTGTCGACACCCCGGCCCAGAAACTCCAGCGGGTCATCTTCATTCCCAACACCGCCAAGGCCGGTGCGGTCGGTCTGGGCGTCCCATTGCCGTCCGGCAAGGCAAAAGTCACCCGTAGGCACCCTTCCGGAATCGTGGAATCCCTCGGCGAGCAGCCGGTCGACTTCGCCCCGGTCGGTGAGATGATTCAGATCGCGCTGGGAGCCGTGCCCGACCTCATGGGCAAAAGGACGCAGACCCCGTTTGTCGAGCTGGCCGACCAACGCGCACAGGAGCAGGAGGTCACCATCCGACTCAGCAACGAAACGACGACGGAGATCCTGGCCACCGTCTTTGAGCACCCGTGGGGCCGTTGGGAGATCCCGTCAAGCGAACCGGAGTACGAACAGCTCGACAATGAGACCATTCGCTTTCTCGTCTCTGTCCCCGCGGGCGGCGAGACGGAAGTGAAGTACACACTGCGGATCAAGTATTGATGGCTGAGGTTCGCTCGGGAGGAGAGGAAGGGCAACACCCGCCCTGAGAAAACCGGGGCGTGGCACGGACGATGCGGTGGGCCGGATTTGCAATCCGGCCGAGAGAGGAGGGCGCATGCCAGGAGGATGGCCTGACCGTAGGCTGTTCATTCTCGACAACGTGCTCTCCTCTCTCTCGGCCGGATTGCAAATCCGGCCCACTGAAGTCGCGCCCATTTAACCTCTTGTTTCATGGGAACCGATGATGCAATTCTTCGAAAGATCGCGTGCCTTTGTCCGGCTTCCGGACCAGGCACGCCGCGGGAGACAGACATGAGCATAGGATTTGATGATTCTCGTTGGGACAAGCTGAAGGCCGACGCGGCCCGGTGGTGGGCGGGTGAGCTCGAGCGGCCGATGATCAACTGCCGGCGATCGGGGCGGGTACCGGGACGCGAGCCCGCCAAGCACCCGTTCCACCACTTCGCGGCGTTCTACGACCTCGGCATTTCAGCCGAAGAGGTCGTGGATGCGTGGGACTATCGTCTGGCCCGGCACGACTTCCTCGGGGATGCGTTTCCGCACGTGTGGTTCAACTTCGGGCCGGGCGTTGTTGCGGCCTTCGTGGGGGGCGAGCTCAAAACGAGCGTGGAACAGGGCACGGTCTGGTTCATGCCCGACAAGGAGCGGGACATTCGTGAGCTGCACCTCGAATACCGTCCCGGCAACGTCTGGTTGGAGCGCATCAAGGACCTTTGCCGGGCCGCGGTGGACCGATGGCAGGGCGCGGTGCAGGTAGGGATGACCGACCTGGGCGGTGCGCTCGACATTCTGTCCACGTTCAGGCCGGGTGAGGGATTGCTGTTGGACCTGGTCGATCACCCCGAGGAGGTCGAACGCTGTACGTGGGAGATCCACGAGCTGTGGTGTCGCTACTTCGACGAGATCGACGCGGTCTTGCGTCCCGTGAATCCAGGGCACACCGCGTGGTCCGGCTTCTATTCCGAGGAACCGCACTACATGCTGCAATGCGACTTTGCCTACATGATTTCGCCGGAGATGTTCGATCGTTTCGTCAAGCCCGAGCTCGCGGCAGTGTGCCGGCGGCTGCCCAATGCGTTCTATCACCTGGACGGTGTTGGGCAACTACCCCACCTCGACTCGTTGCTGACGATCCCGGAGCTCAAAGGCGTGCAGTGGGTTCCCGGCGAAGGAAAGCCCGGTCACTGCCACTGGCCCGAGGTGTTCGGGAAGATCCGCGATGCCGGCAAGCTGATCCAGACGTATGGCGGACCGGAGGTCCTGCCCACGTTAGAAGATCAGCTCGGCTCCGCCAGGGGCATCGTGCACATGGCGTGGGCCCCGCAGGAGCAAACGGGCGAGTGGGAGGCGCTGATGAGGCGGTACGGGCTGTTGGCGTGTGAGTGATCATTTCTGAAGTCCGTACGACGCCACCGGCCTGCCCCTCACCCGGTCCTCCTGCGTCGGACCGACCTCTCCCCCGAGGGGAGAGGTGATTCGCGTGCTCCCACGGGGCTGTGTCAGAAGGTCAGAAGCTCCGTTGCGCTCCGACCGGTCCACGGCACTCCGTTCGCTCCGCTCACTGCGAGCCTAACTACAAACCCGACGCAGGCGCCCTGCTCGTAGTGAGCCACGCAGCCCGAGACGCAACGCGGATCGGCGCGGA
>CAZKRK010000077.1:0-23617 GCA_964555035.1 uncultured Victivallales bacterium
TGTTTGCAGACGTTTGCGTAGGAATCGGCGGTTCAACTGCCGAATACAGGATCAGACTCCCTTTCGTGTCGCGCACAAAGGCCTACTGCGAATGCACGCCGAAATCGGGTTTGCCTGAAAAAGCCACGTGCGGTCTCTGCAACTCCGGATGGGATGCGTCCACCACCCGCTACTCCATCACTCCCCCCTCTTCCCCGGCTGCCAATCGAGGCAGTTGAGAATGATTTGTACGAAGTTGGGGTTCTTGAAGTCGTGCTCGGCATGGCCCGGTTGCAGGTAGAAAAGCCAGCCCTTGCCGGTCGGCTTCATCCAACCCGACGTGTCTTCCATCTCAGCCTTGCCGGGCGGGTTTTCGTAGCGGTACCCGAGAAGGACAGTCTTGACGTCGCCATCCGTATGTTGCTGGTTGCAGAAAATCTCGGTATCCGGCAGGTCGAGGGCGGGGAAGCGGCCGCGACGTTTCTCGCTGTCGGGCGAGACATAGTCGACCTCGCGGTCGTAGCGGACCTTGTGCGAAGTGACGTAGTGGCCGGGGGCCAGGTTGACAATGGTGTGCGTGACATTCGGATAGACCCTCCATGGTCGCTCCGGATCCTTGCGGGGAGCCATGTGAATACCGACGAACTCCAGCCAGGCCGGGTTCTTCCACTTGGCCGATGCGATGCCATGGTGCAGTACCAGCAGCCGCCCGCCGCCCCTGGCGTAATCGAGCAGGGCCTTCTCGACCGCTAGGATAATCGGCCGGTGAACATACATCACCACGGCCGCACAACCCCCGAAACCACCCTCAACCCGCTTCTGCGCAAGCGACTCAACTTCGTAGCCGCCGCGTTTTTCGAGAGCTGCGGCCAATGCCGGCAGCTCACCTTCCTTGTCCGCAACGATCACTACACGCGGCGCGGCGCGGGAGCCCACCACCGTCCCCAACACGACCAGCAACAGCACGACAGCACTTTGTCCACTCATGGAGCACCTCCAGACCATTGGTGATTGCAATCATCAATCAGCAATCGCCAATCATCAATCAGATTCGTCATTGATTCCCGCCCCCGGAAGGTCCACCATGAAGGTCAATAGTGGTGCGAAGCTCCGTAGAACGGTGCTCCTTCTCGGATGGGGTCTAACTCCCGGCACGCCAACATGAAACGCACTATCATCTACATTCTGCTCACTGTCCTCATCGCTACGGGTGCGCTCGTGTTGCGCGTGCGGGAGTTGGACCGGCGACCGATGCACCACGACGAGGCCAACCAGGCCGTGCGCGCGGGCGAGCTGCTGGAAACGGGACGCTACGTCTACGATCCCGCCGACCACCACGGCCCGACGTTGTACTACCTGGCCGTGCTCCTTGCCCGGCTGTCCGGATGCGAATCGTTTGCCGAAACGGACGAGACTACCTTTCGCCTGGTGCCCGTATTCTTCGGCGTAGCTTTCATCCTGTTCCTCTCACTGGTCCATGACGGCCTCGGACGACGCGCGATTGCCGTTGCCGCGTTGCTTGCCGCCATCTCGCCCATAGTCGTCTACTACAACCGCTTCTTCATCCAGGAGTCGATCCTGGCGTTTCTCGCTCTGGCCGCCATCGCGAGCGGCTGGCGCTACATGCGGTCGCCTTCGATGGGGTGGGCGCTGACGACGGGTGCGCTTCTGGGCCTGATGCACGCCACGAAAGAGACCTGCGTGTTGTCCTACGCGGCGATGGCCGCGGGTCTTCTGCCGTTCTGGCGCGAGCGATCGCGTGTGCGCATAAGGGATCTCATCGCCTGCGTGCTGACCGCGGCCCTGGTTTCGGTGGTCTTCTTCTCATCCTTTTTCACCCACTGGCGCGGTCCGCTGGATTCTGTCATGACCTACTTCTCGTACTATGGTCGGGCGCAGGATGCAGACACGGGACACATCCATCCGCCGTACTTCTATCTCAAGCGCCTGCTGTGGTGGAAAGAGAGTCCCGGTCCGGTGTGGACGGAGGCGTCAATCGGGGCCATGGCGCTGATCGGGGCGATCGCGGCGTTCGTTCGCGCGCGGACGGGCGGCAGGACCGCCGCTTTCGGCCGTTTTCTGGCGATCTACACGATCGCTCTGAGTGTCGTCTACTCCGTGATCCCCTACAAGACGCCGTGGTGTGCGCTGACCTTCTGGAGCACGGCAATCCTGCTGGCGGGCTATGGGATAGCGTCACTGATGGACATCTGGCGCCCACTCTGGTGGAAGGGCGTCGTGCTGCTGGCCCTGATCGGCGCCTGCGTGCATCTGTGGAAACTGTCGCGGTTTGCGAATGGACGCTTTGACGTCGACCCCCGCAATCCCTGCGTATACGTGCACACGACGCGCGACTACATGCGCATGGTGCAACGCATCCACGACATCACGGCGTTGGCGCCCGAGAAGAGCGAATTGCCGATTGCGTCCGTCGCGCCCCCGGAAGAAACGTGGCCGCTGCCATGGTACCTTCGCGGCCACGGCAACGTCGGCTACTGGCCGGACCCGGTCTCTTTCGATCCATCCTCCTTCACGAACAACGCCGCCCCGGCCCTGGCCGTAGTGCAACCGGACTGGGAGGAAGCTGTCGCTGACAAACTGACGGGCGACTACCAACGCGAATACTACGGTCTACGCCCGGACGTGCTGACGTCGCTCTACATCCGCCGGGATCTGTGGGACAAGTTCATCGCGACGCGGCAGTAGCTGGGCTCCATCCGAAAAGTGTCGCGCGGATTTCTCGGCGCGTGGAAGAGCAGATTAAGTATGCCCATCGACTCTTAATCTATCTACCTGATCTCTCTACTCAATCTCCCTCCCCAATCTTCCGCGTCCCCACTTTCCTGGCGTTTCAGGCCAAAATCAGCCGCCGCCTTCGGCATGTGTGACCGCGAACCGGTAGAAGCGGCAAACGTAGGTCCGATTTGCAATCGGACCCAATCCCCGCCGGTTGCCTCAGTTCACGCCACGGGCGACCAGATCCGACCGGAGTTGGGTCCGATTGCAAATCGGACCTACGTTTGCCGCTCATCGGTCGAAGGTGCATCCGGCAAGGGTATCACACGCATTTCTCGCATCGCCGTTTTCGCGATCACGCTGACAATTCACCACAACGCTTTGGAGACTCATCTGTTGGGACGATGCGAACGTCCTCGCGAGCCGAAGGTGGGTTCTCGATTCCACGCGTTCCCGGCAAACGACGTTACAGCCCCAAATCCGCCCGCCGGCACTGACCTTCATGCCGGGCGCCCTTGTATTCGTAGCGGATGCGCACACGTGTCGGGGAGACGGCCTCAAGCACGGTAACGCGCGCACCGCGCCGCAGGCGGCCGAGATAACTACCCGGCCTCTTCAGACTGTAGACGATCACGCTTCGTCTCAGGACAACATCACGTCCTTGAACCTGAACGGTCTCAAGCCGGCCCTGCTCCTTTTTCAAACCCCAACCGCCCAGGCCGTCCCGGCGAGCCTTGCTTTCGAGCGAACGCAGATGGCGCCACCAGTCCTTCATGGCCGTGCCGTCCGGCGGCGAGACGCCGCGTCCATAGACGCGCGCCAGACCGTTGCGAACCAGCGCCTCACACAAGAACTGGTCGCCGGACTTGACCATGGCAAAGTAGCGTTCGCGGTCGCTCTTGCCCATGGCATCGGCCAGGCGCGAGTACCCCGTGAACCCCCGCGACAGGAAACGGCGGGTGAACTCGGTGGCCTGCTTGCCCAACGGCAAGACATCCTCCGTGTCTATGCCCCAGTACTTGGCCTGTTCCGCAACGCGATCGGGATACCTCTCGTCCGTCTCGGGCGCATCGACGAAGTAGAGCCGAAAAATGTAATGCCGGCTTTTGGTCTGTACATGAAAGCTGTCACCGTCGGCGAATTCGCCTGCCAGCATGGTACACCCTTCGTACGTGTGCCAGCGGGCCGAGGCAGGCAGACAGGAGAAGCAGAAACAGGCTGCCGCAAGCACCGCCGCCTTAGCTCTGTACGTCACGTCCATCGTTGCGCTACAGTACCATTTCTGTGTCATGAGAGCAAACCCACCCAATCGCGCCGCCAGGATAGCCGCTCTGCTGATCGCCCTCGGCATGTTCGGCATGCTGCTCGGACGCACCTACCGCCGCCTGTCGTCCGAGCCCGGCGGTTCCACGCGCAAAGAGCCGGCTGCGAAAGGCCCCGACCAAATCGTCATCGTCCAGTGGAACGTGGAGAACCTGTTCGACTACGAGGACGATCCGGACAACGCCGGCGATAACGAATTCACGCCGGACACCTGGCGCCAGTGGACGCAGGAGCGCTACGGCATCAAGCTCGACCACGTGGCGCGCGTTCTGGCAGAGCTGGACGGCGACGTGGTCTGCCTGCAGGAGGTCGAAAACCGGCGCGTTCTCGATGATCTGACGGAGGTCCTGCGCCGCAAGTACCGATGCGAGTATCCGCAAACGCTCCATCGCGAAGGGCCTGACAATCGGGGCGTAGACGTCGCAATGCTAACGCGCCTCGATGTGGAGAAGGTGCGCTGGCTGACACCCCTGCCCGACCGGCGCGAGATCCTGGCCGCAACGCTCGAGTTCAGGGGGGTGCCGCTCACGGTGTTCGCCAACCATTGGAAGTCGCGCTGGGGCGGCCAGGAGGAAAGCGAACCGCTGCGTCTCAAGACCGCGCGGGACTTGAGGTCGGAAATCGACAGACTGCTGACCGCCGACCCGCTGATGCCGATTGTGGTGGCCGGAGACTTCAACGACGACGCAGGGGATCCGAGCATGACCAAGCACGCGCTCATTGTGCCGAACCGCGCGGCTGTGCTGAACGACAAAAGCGGGCGCCTGATGTACAACCTGCACGGCGAGCTGCCCTTGAACGAATGGGGCACGTTCTTCTACCGGCGCGGCCATACGTGGAATTCTTTCGACGCCATCTGCGTGACGCGCACACTGCTCAGCCGGCAGACCGACGGCGCCAGCGGCTGGCGCGTCGTTCCCGGCACATACGCGGTTTTCACTCCCAGCTACATGCTGACACCCGAAGGGCAGCCGCTCGCCTTTCGCCGTGTCTACGCAAAGGAAACCAAGCGCCGCCCCTACCAACACGGCTATTCCGATCACTTCCCGGTACGGGTCATGTTGGAACTGGAGAGAACTGATCTCCCCTAGTACTCGATCGGCAACCAGGCGGTGTGTGTCCGATCGTGTTCCGTTTGTTCGGCTGCCCTTCGGATTGTGTTCACATGTGAACCGAAGAAGCTGAGACAGTCGCGAAACACATCACGGTTTCGTCGGTTGTGACAGAAGACGCCCATCCTCGCACATATGGCAGGCTTTCCTGGCAAGTCTAACATATGTTCTTTCCCTGCCACCTCTTACGCCGGCAACGGCGCTGCGCGGCTTACTAGAATCAGCCGAAAAGCGATCACAATCTACAGCCTTGCGCGGTTCAGGCATACTACCTGCTTTACAACACCGGCAAAGCTGGAGTGTACCAGAATCCGGAGTCTATTGTGAGAGTCCTGATAGTAGATGACGACCCGCAGTTCCTGAAAACCATAGCCAAGCTACTCCGTCAACTCGGTCACGATGCGGACGAGGCAGACTGTGCGGCGGGCGCACTCGAACTGCTGAAATTCCACGAGTACGACATCATCCTTCTTGACTACACTCTGAAGGAGCGCTCCGGCGCATGGTTCATGAAGCATGCGGATCTACCGGACACAACGCACGTGATTCTCGTATCGGGATTTGCCCCTGATTCGGTTGTGGAGCGCATGTCCGGCATGGGCGTGTGCGACTACCTCGAGAAACCTTTTTCGCAAGAGGAACTGATGATCGCCCTTGAGGCCAATAGGCCGCGAACCGCGGCTACTTGAGTAATGGAAACATCGACGACAGCTTTACGGACCTGTGCGCAGAGCCTCCTCCCTGCCAACATGGACACGGGGCAACTGACACCCCCGAACCTTCCCCCTGCGCACAGGCCGTTTTATCCGCGGGCAATGCTATGCTGGCCCAATCGCTCACGTATCGGCGGCACCTGCCGCCGAACACACCACCCTCCGGGCGGGTAGCCCGATGTCCTCCTGTGGGCCGGACTTGCGGTCCGGTCCACGGGAGAGAACGCCTCAGACTGACGCGCTACACCTTCTCCGGCATCGCGAACGGCTTGCGGTAGTCGCGTGTAATCAGCTTGTTCGCCTCGTCCGCGAACGGACCGACGAAGCGCTCCGTTTCGCGATCGATTTTCAGCCAGGGCCCCAGCACGGCCTGGTCCTTGGCAACGTCAACGCCGTTGTTGGCCGCGTGCTCCTTGAACCGCTCGCAGGAATCCAGCGCTTCCTTGGACTCCTGCATGCGCTCCCTGATCTCGTCCGGGGACTTACGCTGCCCGATGCGGTAGGAGATGTTCGCGATATGGAAAAGCACGCAGGAGAGATGACCTTCCAGGATCTCCGCGTTCAGGTCTGACTGCTTGCGACTGCGAACGGCCTTGATGAAGTTCTTCTGGTGGTCCCCTGCCCCGTCAATACTGAAGCGCTTCACTTCCTTGCGGTCGTTGTCGTACACGCGCCCGCCGGCGATGTAGCCGTTTTCGCACTGCAACACGTTGCCGACCCTGATGCCGCGATAGTGGTCCATCGCCTTCATGTCCGACTTCATCGGCAGACCACGCACTTCGAATATGACCGGGGCGGAATCCTCGTACTCCAGCCACCCTATCTGGGTGTTCGGAGTCTCTCCGTCGTCGTCGTAGCCGAAACGCCCGCCGATGCTCATCCCCTTCAGCGGGATCTTGTCCTGCCCGAGCTGCCAACGGCAGATGTCCATCTCGTGAATGCCCTGGTTGCCGATGTCGCCGTTGCCGGTCGCCCACACCCAGTGCCAGTCGTAGTGCAGCCGTCTCCGCATCAGCGGCTCCTTGGGCGCCGGCCCGCACCAGAGGTCGTAGTCGACCGACTCGGGAACCGCCTGCGCACCGCTGACCTTGCCGATGCTCCCGCGCCGCTTGTAGCAGAAGCCACGCGAGGCGACGATCTTGCCGAGGTTGCCCTCCTGGGCCCATTTGAAGGCATCGCACAACCCCATCCGCGAACGCGACTGCGTTCCGTGCTGGACGATGCAGTCGTACTTGCGCGCCGCTTCGACCACCCTGCGCCCCTCGCAGAGCTCGTGGCTCACCGGCTTCTCGACGTAGACGTCCTTGCCTGCCTGGCACGCCCACACCGTCAGAAGCGAGTGCCAGTGGTTGGGCGTCGCCGTTACCACGGCGTCGACATCCTTGTCGTCGAGAAGCTCGCGGAGATCCTGGTACGTAGCCACCTTCTCCTTCCGCTTCTCGAACTGCTGGGCCTGTTTTGCCATCACGGCCGCATCTGCGTCACAAAGGGCGACCACGCGCACCCCCGGGATCTTGCGAAACATCTCAATGTGCTGACGCCCCTTGCCGCGAAAACCGACAACACCAATACGAATGTCATCGTTGGCGCCCTCGGGCTTGGCCCAGGTCGACAGCGGCGCGTGCGCGGCAACCGCCGCCCCGGCCGCGGTGATCGCAGATCGCTTCATGAACTTGCGGCGCGTAACGTCAGACATGGCTCTCTCCTTGGATTTGGATCGAAAGGGATGGATTCGTGGTTTCCGAGCGTCAATGTCTATCATCGGAAACAGCGAAAAGGAAGCGCAAATCTTGCATTCCTGTCTCCATGGTGTACAAAGGAACGCATGACGGACGAGGCTGACAACGCGACTCCCGTGAAGCACACGCTCTGCCAGAACTGCGGGGGCGACCTGGAATTCCAACCCGGCACGCGCGAACTGGTCTGTCCCTACTGCCAGACGCGCAACGAGATCGAAGATGCGGACGCGGCCGTCCAGGAGCTGGACTACCACGCGTTCCTGCGCGAGGCGGCCAGTGCCGAAAACACCGAGGAGCGCCTTACCGTGGCCTGCGACCAGTGCGGCGCACACGTGCAACTCCCGCCGAACGTGACCGCCGACGAATGCACCTTCTGCGGCTCCACGCTCAACGCCGAACAGCACTCCGAACGCGTGCTCCGCCCCCGCTCCCTGCTGCCGTTTCGTATCGATATCGAGGGCGCCCGCGAGCGGTTCAAGAAGTGGATCCAGGGCCTGTGGTTCGCGCCGAACGCCCTCAAAGAACGCGCCCGGGCCAATAAGCTCAGCGGCGTCTACGCCCCTTTCTGGACCTACGATTCCCGCACCACGACCCACTACACCGGCCAACGCGGCGAGTACTACTACGTGACCGTTCACTACACCACGCGCGAAAACGGCAAGACCGTCCGCAAAAGCCGCCGCGAGCGGCGTACACGCTGGTACCCGGCGTCGGGCATCGTGCAAAACGCCTTCGACGACCTCCTCGTGCGCGGCAGCCGAACACTGCCCGAGAAACTCGCGCGCAAGCTGGAACCGTGGGACCTCCAGTCGCTGGTGCCCTACCAGGCCGAGTACCTGAGCGGGTTCACCGTAGAGAGCTACGGCATCGGCCTCGACGAAGGCTTCGAGACGGCCAAGGGTCTCATGGAGCCGACAATCCGCGGCACGATCAGGTCGGACATCGGCGGCGACGAACAGCGCATCCACTCGACCGACACGCACTACAGCGACATAACCTTCAAACACATCCTGCTGCCCATCTGGATCAGTGCCTATCACTTCAAGGAGAAGACCTACCGCTTCCTCGTCAACGCCCGCACCGGAGAAGTCCAGGGCGAACGCCCCTGGAGCGTCTGGAAGATCGTCCTGCTCGTTCTCGGCATACTCGCCGCCGGCGGCGGAATCGCCGTCCTCATCGCCGCCGCCCAGGGCGGCTTCCAGGGCTCCCACATGAACTTCCGATAGCGCCGGTTCCCGGCCCGACCCGGAAAAACCTCAAGAAAATCACCAGACCGCCGGAATCGGCGGCTCCTGTTTGCTTCTGGTGTCATGAGGGACAGGATTGACCTTGCTGACCGGATTGACACGCCGTCAATAGGGTCAATCCGGTCAACCCGGTCACAACCCCCAACAACAGGAGGCCCGTCATGCCGGAGCTGTTCGACAAACACGGCGGATTCCGCAAACTGCACTCGTTCACGTTGGCCACGATCATCCAGCTCGAGACATTGCGGTTCTGCCGGCGGTTCTTGACGCAGGATCCCCGCCGGTCCGGCGCAAAGTTCTACGACCCCAAGGGACGGCAGTACGACCAGATGACGCAGGCTGCCCGCAGTGGGCGGCAGAACATCATCGAGGGGTCGGAACGATCGTCCACCTCCAAAGACACCGAAATGAGACTCACGGATGTCGCCCGCGCGAGCCTTGGCGAGCTCCGGGGCGACTACGAAATCTGGATTCTCGACCGGGGGCAGTTGCCGTGGTCGGCACGCTCGCCGGAGGCAAGAGCCGTAAACGCCGTCTCGCTCGACCCGGCGCCCTTTACCGACGACGCGGTCCACGAATCCGCCAGGCACGCACTCGAACAGCGCAAGAAGTACGCCCGCTGGCTCGACCCGGATGACGACGTGGTCGTGGCCAACGCCATGCTGATCGTCATCGGGCGCGCCCTGAACATGCTCAAGAGCCAGATCAGGGCGCAGGGCAGGGCCTTCGAGCAAACCGGCGGTTTCAGCGAGAGACTCACCACCAAACGCCTCGAGGCGCGCGGCCAGGCCGACGACCCCGCGCCCGACTGCCCGCAATGCGGCAAGCTCATGCGCAGGCGCAGGTCAGCCAGAGGCGACTTCTGGGGCTGCTCCGCGTACCCCGACTGCAGGGGCACGAGGCCGACGCGGAAGTGCTGACAGAACTGACCGGGTTGACCGCATTGACAACGTTGTCAATCCGGTCAATCCGGTCAACACGGTCAACCCGGTCAAAAACCACTCACCTCGCCAACCGCCGCATGACAATCCCGACCACCACGGCCACAACCCCGGCAATGGGCAGAACGCCCACGAAAACTCCCAGGGCCCCCGCGACAATCAGGACCGTGCCCGTCGCGCGACGCTGCCCGCGACGCCGCTCTCCCGACCCGCGCCCGACGACGCGCACAACGCCGGCCAACGCCAGCAAACCGAGCGCCAGCCCGCCGCGCAAGCAACCGTCAAGCGAAGCGTGCGTGACCGCCACGGCGCGGATGTCAATCTCCCCGCGCGGCGTGGAGAAGCGATAGGTGGTCCAACGCGAAGCGTCGTCGCCCGGCAGCTCGATATCGAGCGAAGCCAAACCCGTCGCCGCTTCCTGCCACGCGGCAACTCCACCGCCGCCGATGCCGCCGCCTTCATCGTCGCCGCCCAACACCTGCACGATTCCCTCGTTCGCAACGGGCTGCGGCGCCTGTCCGGGCCCGGGCGGGGCAACCCACAGCTGGTCCATTTGCACGGCGCCGCCATCCTGCAGCGTTCCGAGCTGCTGAACGGTCAGTTCCTGTTGTCGTTGTCCCTGCTGTTCCAACTTGTACTGGTAGCGCTGCGCCAGCTCCTTCTGACTCCGCCGGCCGCGGTTCTTCATCTGTCCACCGCGCTGTTGAACCAGCGTTTGCTGCCCATCTGGAAGATTCGCGGGCATCTGGTTGTAGTAGACCGTTTGCTGCTCCATCTGTCCCTGCGGCGCCGCCTGCCGTGGCTGCGCGTTGATGGCAAAATTGTCGAACTGTTGCCCGCTCTGCACCTGGATGCGGCCGGATGCGTCCAACGCCTTCTGGTCGACAACCGCCAGGCTGTTGCCGGCCAGCCAGGCGCCGTTGAAGACTCCCGACGTCGTCAGCCCTCCTGCCTGGGCCACGGTCGAATTGTCCCAATTGGCGCCGTTGTTGAACACCACGTTGCGCGCGAAATGGTTGTCCTGGTCCACAAACGCGTCGTTCAGATTGCCACGGTTGTCGAGGCCGTCCATGTCCTGCTGCTGTTCGCGATCGAACTCGGCGAGTTCCTTGTTCGCATCCTGAATCACGGCTGAAGCGTTGGATATTTCAATGTTGACCTTGGCGTTGTTCCCGTAGGTCTGCATTTTCTTCTGAGTGCTCTCCAACGATTTCGCCAACCCCTTCAGGTTACTCACGGACCGTGCCTGCTCGAAGTAGTTCCCGTACTTGAGTGTATTCACGAGTCTCTCCGTGAGCTTGTTCTGGTAGGACAGGAACCCGGCCTCGAAGTCGCCGGCCTGCTGGACCATGCGCATCGTGCCGTCGAAGTCCAGCCACTTGTGACTGCGCGGCAAGCGCAGTTCAACCTGGCTGAGCTCGACGTTGATGTTCTCGGTCCGAATGAGCGGAAACCCAACACGGGCGATGTGCCGCAACCCGTCGAGACGCCCCCCGTACTTGAGCGCAACTTCGTAGTCCAGGTCCCCCGCGGCAGTCTTGACGAGAGGGATGCGCACGCGACCACCGTGGTTGCCGTCGGGGACGACGGGCTTGACGTACTCGCCCGCCACGCGCGCCGTCCAGAGCGCGGCCCCCGTGGGCAACACGATCTCCAGGAACTGCTCGGTGCGGTTGTCGACGCGATAGGACTGCGCCGCGCGGTACGTGCCGCGCGGATCGACAATCACCAGCGTCCGCGCCAGTCCGATGCGCGCCCCGGCGGTCGTCACCGCCTTGCGCTGCTGCGTACGGAAAGCAAGGCTCGGCGACTCGACGTCGGGATCGGCCAGATAGGCATCGGTCGTCCCGCCGCGGAACAAGGTCGCCACGCGCGCCCATTCCTTCTGCTCACGGTTCATTCCTTCCAGACCGGTCATGCTCTCGACCACGACCTCGTCCCGCCCGGCGCTCTCGATGGCCACGTAGCGCCGGTCGGTGCGGCCGGTGACGATCCGCGGCAGCGACACCGTGTGCGCATCCCCGGTCAGCAGGCGGTCGGACTCCACCAGCACGCGGAGCTGGTTCATGACTTCGTTCTGCAGCTCGAGCACAACCCGCACGCGGTCTTCGCCCTCTACGGGCAAGACGCGCTTGCGGCGCAGCAGCGGCACGCTGATGCGCGCATCGGCCAACGCAGCCGGCAACGAAAACTCCACCCGCCTGACACCGGCGTTGCGCACCCTGAAGTCGATCATGACGGTCTCTTCGATTGCACGGTCGGTCACGCGCACGTTGGAGACGGTGTAGCCGGTCACCTCCGGCTTGCGTGGCACGAGCACAAGCCGTCCGGCGTAGTCGGGATTCCGGTAGTGCAGCGCCAAGCGCGCGAACTGGCGCTGGACCGGCTGCAACCAACCGTGCACCCGACGCAACAGCACGCTGTCGATCCCCTCCAACTCCCGGGCCTGCACATCGAAGGCGGGATCGGCCTGCACAACAATATGCCCGGGCTGCTCCTTGACCCCGACCACTTCCAACCGCGGGATGGCAAGTTCCATCAGCTCCCGCGTTTCCCCCAGTCGCCCACGCAACACGATCGGAATATCGCCGGTCAGCCCCGTGGCAAAGTAGAGCGTTACGAAATGATCGCCCCCCGACCTGGTCTCAGCCCATTCAAACGTACCGGGAGCGGCGACGTCGGTAACCTCCAGGTCGGGTGGAACGCGCAAACGGGAACCGAAAACCGGCCGCCCTCTCACCGACAACTTGAAGCGGCTCTCGATACTGCGTTCCCGCTCGGCCATTCTCAAAATGCTCTGGACCGACGCACGCTGCTGCACCGGGCTCGTCTCGGCCACCAGGCCGAGCTCAAACGGCAACGCGACGAATTCGTACGACTGGTACGGACGCATGCCAAGCGGACTGCGCTCGTCAGCCGCAACTCCTGGCTGGGATGGCAACGCAACGTCGACGCGCCGCGCACCCGCAACCGCGACCGTACGGACATCGAGCAGGGGACTGCGGCGGATCGTGATGCGCCCCGTTTGCCGGATGGCGTTCGCCACGCCGAGGCTGGGCACGGCGATCTGTTCGGCGCCGCCCTTGGCCACCCGCCCCGGACGCCACGCGTGAACCACGAATGACTCCTGTTCCTTTGCCCGCTGCAGCAGCGCGACCGTCAGGCGCTTGCCGTTGTTGGCGTCGGCCACCTGCCACCCGCGCACGTTGGTGCCGGTAACGCGCTCGACGAGATAGCCCTCGGGCAGGAGCACGTCAAACTGCTCGTACTCCCCGCGGCGGAATGCCAAACTCAGCGACCACTCCATGCGAAGGTGATCTTCCTGGATGTCGAACGTCGCCGTCGACTCCGCCGTCAGCGTCCGGTCCACGTCGCCTTCGCTGATGCGCGGGCGCCAACGCAAGTCCAGGCGGCCGTCCGCACCGAGCGCGGTACGGATGGTCTGATTGTCTGCATCGGCGCGGTACGAGAGGCGATCGGCGATGCCGGCGAAGACGACTTCCGTTTCCGCCCGCGGCACCTTGAGTTCCAGGCTCGTGGCGGGGGCCACGGGCAAAGTCGCCTGGGCCACGCGCCAGCCCCCCTGCCGGGTCAGCTTCACGCGCACGGCCAGGTTCAGCTTGTGGCGTCCTTTGCCGGCAACGTGCAGCATGCACACCGGCGGCGCGATCGACGGCTTGCCCTTCTTGGCGTTGGTGCGCGGCGACACGGGAGCGGGAGCGGATCCAACCCGCGCGGGTGCGCCGTCGATCTCCGCGTGTTCCAACACGGCGCCGGCCAGCGGCAACGGCACGGCAACGACGCCTTCGGCGTGAACGACAAGCTGCGCCTCGGCGCGCAGTACCAGCGCGTCCCCTTCCGCCAGCGTTGCCGTGTAGGCCGCGCCGGCCAGCGAATAGGAGACCGGCGGGGCGGCGACCCTGTTGGTCACGGGCTGCGCCAGTCGCCACAATTCGACAAAACGATCGTACGGCACCATGATCCGGTCGGGCTCGCCATCGTCCTCGGAGTACGGCACGATCACGGCGCCGTCCGGCACACTCACCGGCTGCGCCGGCTCGACCTCGACAACCATCCGCTCACCCTTGGCGGGCGCGCCACCGGCAAGCCCCGGCCATGCGGCCAACAGCGCGAATACGACCGCAGCCGACACGGCGCCGACAGCGCGTCCGCGTACGTCGGCCCGGCGCGGCCGTGTCGCGATGCGGCGGACCAACCCGGCGACACCGTAGTACGGAATCAGAGCGCAAGCGGCATAGAACGCCGCGTTGAGCACCAATGCCAGCCCCTGCAATCCCGGTATCGCGGGCAACACGGTACTGACCAGCAGTATGGCGACGACAAGCGTCGCGCGCCTGCTGCGCGCGGCGCGCGTCAGCACGGTCCCAAACAGGAACACGAACAGACCGGTGGCCCACGCCAGCGACTCCAGACGCCGCCGACTGACCAGGCTGACAACCAGCCGCGGAACGTCGCCCAGACTCCGAAAAACGATCCCGCGCCCGGACGTATACTGCCCAATCGTCAGGCTGCGCGCCCCTTCGATCGACCAGAGAGCCGCCTTACCCTTCTTGACCGGTTTCCTGCGCGGCGGCCTGGGCCGCGACGGCGCCGCGATCCCGGGCAAAACCGGGGCGGCTTCCTCTGTCTCCGCCGGCATCGGCGCGTCGTCGACGGGCGCGATCCCGGTGACGGCACTGCCGGCCGCGGCCCGCTGCGCCATGGGACGCCCCTCCGCGTACTCGTACGAATCGCTCTCCCACCCTACTGCCGCTTTGCGCGCGCTCACGGCAGTCGCACCGAAGAGGCGCACGCATCCGCCAACCAGTCCCCGCCGCATACTGATCCCGCCGCTGATGCGGTAAAGCCATTGCGCCAGCGTGACGGCCGCCGGCAACGTCGGCCGGATCTGGTCCGACACCACCGTCCCGGCGGAAGAGACGACCTCGAAACCTGTCGGCGTGTCAACGTACCAGCGCAGGTCGGCCACGGGCACCTCGCGGCGCCCACCGTCCTCGCTGCCCAGGAACAGGCGCGGCGCAACGACGTCGAACGTGTCAAACATGGCAATGCTGTTGACGGGAGTTTCGTAGACGAACTGTAACCTGGCGTCCAATTGGCCGGCGGGCAGTCCCAGCAGAACACGATCGCCCTTCTGTTGCGGACTGGCCGGCTTGCCGTTGAGCAGCGCCGACCACAGGATCGATCCCGGCGGCAGCTCGAGATCGACATAGGACGCCTTTGTACGCAGATGGAAGACCACCGTCGACTGGCTGGCCCCGTCCGAAGAGAAGCGCGTCGTCAACTCCGCCCGTTTGACAATTGCGGACGGGAGCTGGTAGGCCCCGCGCCCCTTGATCTCCAGGCGCACCTCGGGCGGCGCCCCGACAAAACCGTAAGCCCCCAGCAGCCGGCGCCCCGGCTGGTACTCGGCTTCGGTCAGCTCGCCGATATCCACGGGGCGCGGGTGTTCGACCACGCTGACATCCAATTCGGCACTGCCTTCGACCGCCAGGAAGCCGGACTGGTACGCCACGTCCTCCGCCCGCACGAGCGGCAGCGCCAGCTCGTTCGTGGCCGCGACCGGCATTTGAAAATCCACGGCAAGGTGAATCGTGTCGCTGCGCGCATCCGCCAGCGACACGTTCCAGAACACCCGTTCCGCATCGCCCGGTTCGCGTGCGAATTCCTTGAGTTGAGTGCCCTGTAGCCCGCGAATGGAAAGGAGTTCCGGAGTACCCGCCGGAAGACTCAGCCGCACCCGGCGCGCACGGGCCAGGGAAACCTCGTAGACGAGCTCGCAGTGCGTGACAACCTGGTCGCGTTCGACGCGGAAGAAGGAATACGTTTCCGCGGTGAGACGCGGCGTTTTGCGCTCAAGCGACAGCGTGGCGGCGTAGGGGTGACTCTCGTAGCGATAGGCAAGGGCGGCCGCGGACGCGGTCAGGCCGTAGCGCGCCTTTTCGTTCGCGTCCAGCGGGGTCAGCGCCTCCAGCGCCACGGGACGCGCGCGCAGGTCGTTGCGCACGTCGACGGCAATCGCGCCGATGTCGCGCAGGGCGCCCTGGGCGGCGAACTGCGGAAATTCGAGCTCGCGCGTTTCCCACGGATCGAACCAACCCGACGGCTCGCGCAACGCCGTGAAGTACACGCTTCGCTCCTCCCCGTCCGCGATTGGTGACGGCAGGCGTACACGGATGCGGTCCTTGCCGTCCTGTCCGGCGTGGCGCTCGAAGGGTTGCGGCTTGCCGTCATGGCCGGTCACGGCGTCTATGCGCCAGTCCGCGGGCGCAAGAAAGTCGAATTCGAACAGGTCTTCCTCTGCCGCCCGCAGGGCAAAACCGCCATTCACGCTCAGGCCGCTGTCGGCCAGCGTCAGCAGCATGCTGGTGGTCACGGTCAGCCGGGCCGGCTGGCGCGCAAAACGGGCCGAAAGCGAGAAGTCCGATTGGGGCGCATAGTAGACAACCAGCGGACGCACGGTGACTTCACCCGCGTCGGGCTGGACGACGCTCTTCGGCAGCGCGCGCAGCAGGATGCCGCGATCGATCGGAATCAGGCCGGCCGCAGTCATGTCGTGGGCCTTGAGGCGCTCTTCCAGCAGCAGCCCGGCAACCGCCACGTGACCGACCACGTCGAGCGGCTCGAGCTTGGCCAGGGCCCAGTTCTCGAGGTCAGGCGACGAACGCACGGCGGCGACGCTCAGAACGACGGCGCCCGTGGTGTCGTCCCGCAGACGCACGTCGAGAATCCTGCGGTCGCCGTCGTCGCGAATCAGCCAGCTGGATAGCGCGGGCGACTCGACCGTGGTGATCTCGAACCCCTCCGGCACCACGAATTGGAAGTCGCGCACGGCGCGGTGCAACACGTCGAGAGACACCGTCGCGTGCAGGCACTCGTAGGCTTCGGTGACTTCGTCGACGACTACGCTCCGCGCCATCACCACGCGCTCGCGCCGCTTCAGACGGCTGTTGAGCGTCATGACCAGCGTCATGCGCGCGTCCCCGGCAAGCAGCTCCATGCGCGTTTCCTGGGCGGCCTCGTCGAAGACGCGTTCGATGACAGCCGCCCCGTCGCGAATCTCCACGTCGCCGGGCACGGTCACGTGCAGGCGCGTTGACGGCGGCGTCGGCAGGCGGAAGTCGAGAATCTGCCGGGCCGCGGTTGTCTGGAGGGGAGTCGTCGCCTCGATCAGCAGCCGGTGGCGACCGATGCCTTCCACGAAGAGCTCGGGAGTCTTGCCGGGGAGCCGGCCGAGCTGGGCGCCCGCGTCGTCGAGCGTGGCCGACAGCAACCCGATTCCGGACATCTCCAGCGGCAAAACGTGCAGTCCTTCCCGAACGACGTCGAGTTCAAGCGTCCCTCGGATAACTGCGCGTTCTTCCTCGACCTTGACGCGGTACTCCGCGGACGTGAGAGCGGCCTTCAGCGGTGGGCGCAGCTCCTCTTCGCGTTTTGCCCTGCGCCGCAGCGCCTCGTACTCCGCGCGCGGCATCAACACGCGGCGGGTCTTACTCTCGAGGATCACGTCGAGGTCTTCCAAGGGGAGCATGATCTCCCGTTCCGGCCCGAAGGCCGGGCGGGGCGGCGCCCCGCCGGCCCGGAGGTTGGCGCACGTGGCAAGGAGCGTCAGCGCACAACACCACGCGCGAACCGTCCAGCCGCCTTCGCGAAGCTTGCGCGAGCCAAGGCAAAACGGTTCTACAGAAGGTGGAGTCCGTCTACGCATCGTTCTCCTCCTTTGCTTCTTCGGCTGGGGTGTTTGTCTCGTCGGCAGCCCTCGCGGCCTCCGGCTCCGGCGGCGTCTCCTCTTCTTCGGGAGCAGGCGGTTCCGACGGCACGGGTGGCGGCATACTGCGCTGTCGTCTCGCGGCCAGCATACGCGGCAACGAGACGGCCAACCACCAGATACCCCACAGGACCAGCACTACCAGGCCGGCGCCGACGGTGGCGTTGTTCACGACCGCCCGGGCCGCGCTGGGCGCGAAGACGGCCAGCACAACCAGAACGACGAACGCCCCGCCCGCCACCACGGCGCGACGCGCGAGCGACGCCGGCAGAAGCGCCGCGCCACCCGCTACGATCGCGACAACCAGCAACAACTGGAACCACCAGCGGCGTACCATCGCGATCCGCAGTCCTCCCGCGTCCCCCGCCACGGGACGCAGGGTCGAGTACAGAAGATGTCGCCCGTCCGTAGCGAAGTTGCCGATGCTGCCGCCGTCCACCGCAAGTCCCTCGCGCACCCATTTCAGAAGATAGCCGGCGGTGCGGTCGCGCCGCGCAATCGGTTTCGCATTGAAACCGCGCAGGGTCCAGACCATCTCGTCGGTCCAGGGGCCGCGACGACCGAGATAGACCAACTCGTCCGGAACGTAGACGGAAAGGTAGACTTGCTGGGTTGCAGGTTCCTTGGGGAACTCCGGCACACGCAGCGTCATCCCGGACCCCTTGACGAAGTAGCGCAACTCCAGCAGGAATGCTTCGTCCTGCTTCTGGTTCACCAGCGGCACGAAGTACTCGCCGGGCTGCCCCTGCTCGAGGGTCACGGGGCGGCCATTGATCCTGACCGGCTGCGTGTCGAAATCGACGTCGCCCGGCAGACCGACAACCAGCCGCTGACGCACGCTGCGCATGCGGTAGAGCGCCTGCACGCTGGTGACATCGCCGCGCGTCACGACCAGCCGCACCAGCCCCCGCTCGATGCTGGTGGCCTTGACGGCCTTGAGCTCGTAGCGCGTGGCCCGCACGGTGAGTTTCCAGTCATCGTGGAACTCGAAAGCCCGCGCGGCATCCTGGATATTGAAGCCCGGCATCAGGTCGTGGCTGGGGTCGATCGGACGCAGCCCCGACCGCTCTCCACTGGGCGAGACGTCAATCGTCTCGGCCTTGGTCAAGACGATCTGCCCCCAGGAACGGTCCACGTCGCGCGGGACAATGCGCGGCATGCCGAACTCGACCGGCTTGCCGATATCGAGCGTCGGGATCTTCTCTTCCCAGCGCAGATCCAGCCGGCGGTTGCCCATGAACTCGGTCTCGCCTTCGATCCGCCACGCAACGTACCCTTCAGCCAATCCCTCGGGGTCGGCCATGACGGAACGGCGCAGATCCTGCGTCTTGAGATGGATCCTGTCCGCCAATGCCGCGGGGATGTCGACGCGCAACGCCTTCACGCCGCTGTAGAGCACGTCGTAGATGAGCGCGCATTCTACCTTTACCACGCCCGATTCGATGCGGCCGACGAGCATCTGCCGCGCGGTAACGTGCGGCGCGCGGCGTTCCGCGGCAACCGACAGGGCCACGGTCCCGCCCGCATGGGCGAACGAAAGCACGGGACGCTCACCGCCGCGCCGCACGGACGGCAGCCCCTGCTCGGCTTCGGCAAATGCGACGGGACGCAGTCCGCGCGTCTGGCGCGGATTCACGCGCAGACTCTCGGGCGCGTACACGATCACGCGTCCCAACTCGCGCTCCATGTCGGTCGAAACCGTCCGCGCCACCGGCACGGGAATCTCGACTTCCTCCCCCGTCGGCGTCAGCAGGCCCGCGGCATCCAGCTTGCGCCGCAGGGTCAGATGCACGCCCACCTTGCCGATCGCCTTGCGTGACAGGCTGATCGTCACCCGCTGCATGCCGTCCGCGGGATCGTCGATGTGGTGCGCGTCGATGGCGGCGGCGCCGAAAGCCTTGCCGTGACCGAAGCCACGGACGTCACGCACTTCCAGGTCTTCGGGTACCATGACTTCCAGCTTGAAGACACCCGCCTTCTGAATGTCGTAGACCGTCATGAAATCCGTGACGAGCTCCGCCGGTTTCAAATGAACGGCCGAGAGCGAATCGGTCAGGATCCGGGGGTGGACCTTGCCAACGTTGAGCGTCAATGAAAACGGCATTGCTGCGTACTGATACGAGAAATCCCATCTCCCGCGCGCCAGCTCGCGAGGCAGTTCCTTGGCGTCCAGTTGGAGCAGCCCGTTGCGTTCGGCCGTCTCGGCGCGCAACCCGCTGCCCATCTTCACAACGACCACCCCCTGCTGGCGGGTCACGCCCAGGGCGCGAACTGCCGGCACGCTCACGACTTCGTCCTCGGCGAAGGTCTCCAGCTCCACCACGAGGGTCTGAACGCCCTTGGCAGGCTGAAAGAGCTCGACGTGGATGCGCTGTACATCCCCGGTCGGCGTCACCGACCACTCGCGCACGTTCTGGTCGAACACGTTGACCACTTTCTGCCCGACGGGGGCTTCGATCGCCAGTTGCGGCAGCTCGGTGCGGCTGATGTCGTAGAGCAAACGCGTACGGGTGCGTGTAACGCCTTCTTCGATCCGCACTTCGTGCTGCGCCTTGACGGTGGCGAGTGCCTTCAGCCCCTTGGCGCCCTCGGCCTTGGGCGTCCATTTCACGCGCAGCGTCGGGGTGGCGCCGACGAACGCGAGCACGTGCGTTGCGCCGGCGGCATCGCCGGGCGCATCGGTCGTGGCCAACATGGGTTCGACATCGACCTTGACGCCCTGCTCGGGAATACGCACGTCCCAGCGGCTGATCGGCGCGATCGGGCTCTGGAAATCGACGCTGTTGCGGCCGGGGGTCTTCGTGTACGACTTGGCGAACTCCACCTTGAGTGTGAAGACCTCCGGCTCCTTGCCGGTCTTCTGCCTCACGAGGAAATACCCCTTGCCGGTCTTGCGCACGACGCGGGCCGGTTTCCCGTCCACGGTGGCCTTGGTGATGGCTACGTCGCCCAGTCGCAGCGGGATCTCGTGCCAGCCCTCTTTCAGAACTTCGATGCGGATATCCGCTTTGACGGTGACGACGTCCTTGGCCACGCTGATTTCGCCGGAGGTTTCCGCAAGAACGGCGGCAACGGGGGGATGACGCTCGGGGGGACGTTTCCTTGCCTCTTCGGCCTTGCGCCAGAGCTCCATGAACTCTTCGTAGGGCATGAAGACGCCGCGCCCCTTCTCCTCGAACGTGCGCCAGAGCTTCTTGTACGGGACATAGATGCTCTGCTCGACGAGGCGTTCCTCGACCGCGGTCGGCTCGGGCGCGGGCGCATCCGCGGCCTTGACCGCATTCGTGCCCTCACCCGCGGCAAGGACCCAGGTCCCCGTCATGAGAAGAAGAAAAGCGCGGGCGAGTGCCACGCGCTTTCTGAAGAACGAACAGTACGGTGCGAACCTACCGGGTGTGCCAGTGTGCATTGCTCTACCTCCTACGTGATCGGTGGGCCAAAGGCGGAAGGCACCCGCCCTATCCTCATTATCAACGCCGACGACAGGTTACCGCCACACCCCAAAGAAATACAAGCGCTATGGGACCGCTTTGTGTAACGGGTGTGTAACGGGGGCGAGTGCACTTCAATGCGCGTTGCGTCTTGGACAATTCGGGAGGGGACTCCATCCCTGCCCCTCACCCGGTCCTCCTGCGTCGGACCGACGGGGCTGTATCAAAAAGGTCAGAAGTTCCGTTGCGCTCCGACCGATCCACGGCACTCCGTTCGCTCCGCTCACTACGAGCCTGACTACAAACCCAACGCACGCGCTCCCTGTTCGTAGTGAGCCACGCAGCCCGAGACGCAACGCGGATCGGCGCGGAGTGGCGTGGACCGGTTGGAGTGCACTACGCGCCGGCACTCGCAAGCGGCCCATGACCTTTTGATGCAGCCCCGTGGAAGTGCGTCACTCACCGGGGCGGGGTAGTGCCGTCCCCCGAAAAGACGGACCACCCGCAAAGCAATTGCCGCTTGAGCCGTGGCGCGCGTTGCGCTAGAGTGATGTCATAATCAAAGGATGGAGGTTGCGTATGTTACCGCTCGATCCGATGTTTCTGATGTTCTTGAAGTTCTTCGTGGTCGTCACGTGCATCGTGTTCTGGCTGCGTCTCGGAATCCGCTACATTACGCGCGGATATCGCATTGACAGCTCCTACTACCATCACTCTCGCCGGCACCACAGGCACGCAGACGAAGAAGAAGACGAATAGCAGGCGGTCCACAGCCAGGAGGTGTCGTCCATGAATACGGTTCCGTGCCCGACGGGCGTCGTCTACGACCCGGTCTACAAGACGCACCAGCCCAGCCGTAACCACCCCGAAGCTCCTACCCGGTGCGATGCCGTAATGCATGGCATCCGGAAAGCGGTCCCGGCGAAACAGTGGAATGCGATCTCACCGCGCCGCGCGACCCTGGAGGAAGTGGCGCTCGTCCACGACGGAGACTATATCGATGCTGTCAGACAGGACGTGGCGGACGGGGCCTGGCACCTGCGCACGGGCGACACCGAACTCAGTCCGGGATCTCTCGATGCCGCACTGATGGCGGTTGGCGGCGTCTTCGAAGCCGTTGATGCCGTCTTCGACGGTCGCGTCTCCAACGCCTTCTGCGTCGTGCGTCCACCCGGCCACCACGCCACGCCCGACCGCGGGATGGGCTTCTGCATCTTCAACAATATCGCCCTCGGCGCGCGCTACGCCCTGAAGAAACACGGCATCAAACGCGTCCTGATCGCCGATTGGGACGTCCATCACGGCAACGGGACACAGGACGCCTTCTACCACGAGAATTCCGTTTTCTTTTTCAGCACACACCAGTGGCCATTCTATCCCGGCACGGGCACGATCGACCAGCGGGGCCTGGGCGACGGCAAGGGCTTCACGCTCAACTGCCCGTGCGCAATGGGCTCGGGCAACCGCGAGGTCGTCGGCGCGTTCCGCCATGGGCTCATCCCGGCCATGCGCGAATTCGAGCCCGAGCTGGTCATGGTATCCGCCGGCTTCGACGGACGGGTCGGCGACCTGCTTGGCGGCTTCGTTCTCACCGACGACGACTTCGCCGAGCTGACCGGCATCGTCCGCGATATTGCCGACACCCACGCCGAGGGCCGCCTCGTATCCTGCCTCGAAGGCGGCTACGAGCTCAACGGCCTCGCCTCGGCCGCCGGCGCGCACGTGAAGGCGCTGAGCGAAGCATAGACTTCGCCCAGCGCCGGGAATTGGTTGATTGGTCATTGGGCCTGACCAGGAACTTCAGTCGAGGGATCTCGAGACTCGCGACAACGTCCGGAGTGGTTTCCAATTCCCGAGATCCCTCGACTCCGCTCCGCTGCGCTCGGGATGACGGGGCGGGAGCGTAGTTTCCCTGCCGAATTGCCTCGGAAGTGTAGCGCACGGGACGGGGCTGACTTGAAATGTCCTTACCGATTTGCGCCAGCCTTCCGGCGCAGTTGTCCTCGCTGTAGCCACCACCCCCCCCCGGACGTCGCTCTTTGCTACACCAGGCTACATTTATACCCGTCCTGTTACTTTTTTTTACATTTAGACTTGATTACCCGTTGTTTATTGAGTAGAAAAGTAAACGTAGGCAGGGCAATCGGGGAGCTAGAGCATCGAATCAGGCGTCCGAAAGGAGGTGAGAACCAGGCGCGCAGGGTGCCACGGAGGACGCGATCCGCTCCCGCAGGGAACCAACCACACACTTGAGCGGCATCAGGCCGCAAGGAGACACGAGGATGAAAAACGGAAACATATTGCGGATTGGCATTCTGGTCGGCTGCCTTATCATGTTGGCCGGCATGGGAACGGCCCAGGTTGAGGAAGAGCACGTTCACATCTATCCGCTGATACTCAGTCCGGGCGACACGTTGACTGACGGCCCGACCGGCAAACCAATACGGATCAAGGAAAAGACGCTGCTGCTCTGGGCGGACCTCGACCCCGAGATGCGCTTCGAACACCCGACCGCATACGTTCTGATTTCAGATCAGGGCTCGCGGGTTCTTCGCGGGCGTTGGTGGCCGGAGCTGAACGGCAAACGGATCCTGTACGGCGAACCGT
>CAZKRK010000078.1:0-3644 GCA_964555035.1 uncultured Victivallales bacterium
ATTGTCGCCGGTCCGGCGGGCGCGCCGACGTTCAAGGCCGAAACGTATTCGCGGAAAGCGGCCGTACCCGGTCAGTTATACAAGAATCGTGTGTATCACCATTACCGCAAGCCGGACTCTTCGGACTTGTTTGAGCCGAATAACGATACGGTGGTATTCTCCAAGGTGAACGGCCCCGCCTGGATCGAGGTCCATGCCGACGGCACGTTTTCCGGCACCCCGGCCGCCGCCGATGCCGGGCAGACGCAGAAGCTGACCGTCAAGGCCGCCGATGTCGATGGTGAAGACACTGCGGTTTACACCATCCCCGTGCTCGAGAATGGCTATATCTGGCATGAACGTTTTGTGTACCAGCCTGATATCCCCTGGATGGCGTTAGGGGACAGGCTGAGCTTCAACAAGACGATGCCCAAGGACACCTGGTTTATCCGGAGCGGACATTTCCCTTTCACCTACACCGTTCAGTACTCCTGCTATGATGTGGCGGGTTCCCTGGGGGCAAACGCATACAAGTTCGGCGCCGGTTCTCTGCGTGGCCTTGCTTACGTTCTCGACGGCAAGCGTTTTGGCGGAAAAGCCGGCAAAGTCCGGTTCTCGATTGACCTGTCCGACGTCAAGAAACCGGAACCGACAGGCCGGGGAAGGAATATCCAGAACAGACGCGCGAAGAAGGCTGAGAGGCTGAAAGCTGAAGGGAAGATCAAGGAAGGCGAACGGTATTTCTTCGTCTCCCTCTATACGTGCTTGCTGAGCGATGGCGAAGGCGATGCTGTCGAGATCGCTCTTGGGGATGATAATGTGTATGGCAAGAACGTCGAGGTGACGACAAAGGGCAAGGCGCACCTCACGCCGCTCATCAGCAGAACTTGCAAGCCTTCTGATCAGGGGGTTCAGACACTGGAGTTTGACTATGACGGCAAGGGCGACATCCTGCTGGTTCTTTCCGCAGCGAACGATAAGGGTGTGCGGGGTGGAAACAGGAACTTCGACAACCTGAGCTTGCAGATTCTGGAACAGTGATCGGCGGGTCTGTTCACTGGGGACTGTATTCCATACTTGGCGGGGATTGGAACGGAAAGGACTACGGCAGAATGGCGCTTGGATAAGCGGATTTGGGACGTTCCATGCGGGTAGCGCGCCTGCCATAGCGCCGCATACCGAAGGCTCTATCGTGGTTCCCGCGCAGGACTGGGCCGCGTGCAAAGGCGTCTTGCGCCTGCGGTTTGCGCTCCCGCCCGGCAACGGTTTAATCGGAGAGAGAGATACAACAGCATGAAGACAAAACGGACCGCATGTATTGCGTTGAGTCTGTGTTTGGGGCTCTCGGTTGCCGAGGCCCGGCGGAGGCCGCCCCCTCCGACGCCGCTGCCCGAGGTGACCGATGAGTTTTCCGGCGAGACGAAGCCCCCGGATAAGCCGCTGACGTTGTGGTATGACCGGCCCGGCAGGGACTATCACACCGCGTTGCCGTTCGGGAACGGCCGGATGGGCGGCATGGTGAATGGCGGGGTTTCCATAGAGCGGATATGGCTCAACGAGGATTCGCTTTGGTCGTCCGGACCATCCAGCCTGGAAGAAGTCGACGACGAGGTCACGGAGCGGGTTGCGAAAGGTATCGAGGAAGCCCGGAAGCTCATGTTCGAGGACAAGGTCGGGGATGGTCAGGCGCTGCTCTTCAAGACGGTGGGCGGGGGTGGCCGCGGACGCGCCGGCCTGGGTTGCTCGCAACTGCTGGGTATGCTGGATCTGCATTTCGCCGGGACGTCATCCGTCAGCAATTACCGGCGCGACCTGGACCTGGATGAAGCCATTGCCCGTGTCCGGTACAGGCACAAGGGGGTCGTATTTACCCGCGAGGTCTTTGCCAGCCATCCCGACCAGGTGATCGTGGCCCGACTGGAAGCGGACAAGTCCGGTCGTATCAGCTTTGTTGCGAAGCTCGGCAGGGGGTCGGGAGAGACGACGGTTACGGATGGTGATGACGCACTGGTCATGACAGGGCAGATTGGCATGAAGTACATTGCCCGGGCCAAAGTTATTCCTGAGGGTGGTAGGGTGTTCGCAAAGGGCAACGCCGTGCATGTGGAGAAAGCGGACGCGGTTACTGTCCTTGTCAGCTGCGCCACGGATTACGTTCCGAAGCCTCCGACATTTCGCGGGAATCCGCACGAGGAGATCTCCGCAAAACAGATCGAAGCGGCGTCGGAGAAATCGTACGCGAAGCTGAAGGCGGATCATATCCAATCGCACCGGGAACTGTTTCGGCGGGTGGCGATTGACCTGGGCCAAAGCGCTGGCGGCAAGTCGTCGCAACCCACGGATGTCCGGCTGAAGGAATTCTCGCGCAAAGAGGACCCGGAACTGCTGGCGCTCAATTTTCAGTATGCGCGTTACCTGCTGATTTCTTCTTCCCGGCCCGGCTCCCAGCCGGCCAACCTGCAGGGGATCTGGATCCAGAACTTCAAGCCGATGTGGAACGGGGATTATCATCTCGATTTGAATATCCAGATGGCCTATTGGCCGGCCGGCCCGGCCAACCTGGCCGAGTGCATGCTGCCCGTGGCCGATCTGGTGGAGTGGACGATCCCGTACGGACGCCTTTGCGCCCGGCGGGCTCACGGCGTGCGGAGAGGTTGGGTTTGCCATATCGTTACCAACCCGCACGGATACACGTCGCCCATCGCGCATCCGCGTTACGGGTACGTGCCCGCCTGTTCCGCGTGGCTCATGCAGACGCTTTGGGAGCATTATGCCTTTACACAGGACAAGGACTATCTCCGCCGGGTCTGGCCGATGTTTAAGGAGACCGGCGAATTCTGGCTGGAATGGCTCGTGCCCGATCCGGAGACGGGGAAACTGGTCAGCGGTCCGGGCACATCGCCGGAGACCATGTTCGGAATAGAGGGCGGCCAGTCCGCGGGGCTTTCCATGGGAACGACGTTCGACCAGCAATGCGTCTGGGAACTCTTTACGGAAATACTCGAAGCGGCGGACGCGCTTGGTGTCGATGACGATTGCGTCAAGCGAGCGCGTACATCCCGCGAAAAGCTCCTGGGACCGCGGATTGGCGAAAAGGACGGCGCCATTCTCGAGTGGCGGAAGGAGGCGTATGTCGGCGGGCACGGACACCGGCACCGGTCGCATCTTGTCGCTTTGTATCCGGGCCGTCAGATTACCGTAGAGCATACACCGGGGTTGGCCGGGGCCGCTCGAATCGCTCTGGACAAGCGGGGGATGGGCGGCCCGGCATGGTGCTACGCGTGGGACATGTCGTTCAATGCCCGGCTCCGCCGTCCTGATGAGGTGCTGAGACGCATTGACCAGCTCTTCGTGCTGGACAAGTCCATTCACCCGAACTTGCTGGTGCGGTGCGGAGGGTTGCAGCTTGATGGAACAATGGGGTTCTGTGCCGGTGTCGCCGAGATGCTCATCCAGAGTCACGCTGGGCACATCGAGCTGCTTCCCTGTCTACCTGACGAATGGAAAGATGGATCCGTCAAAGGCATCTGCGCCAGGGGCGGGTTTGAAGTCGACATGGAATGGAAAGACGACAAGCTGGTCTCTGCATCCCTGCTGTCAAAATGCGGCGGAAAGTGCAAGGTACGTTACAACGGAATGGATGTTGATTTGGAAACGGAGAAAGG
>CAZKRK010000078.1:3744-23373 GCA_964555035.1 uncultured Victivallales bacterium
GAAAGTGCAAGGTACGTTACAACGGAATGGATGTTGATTTGGAAACGGAGAAAGGCAAAACTGTCGAACTGCAGGTTCACGACGACTCGAAGGAACGTACGTACAAGGTTATCAGAGAGGCAGGTGGGAAATGAAATCTCTCCATTCGGCGACGCGCCGCGGGATGGACAATGCGAATGACATCAAGAACGGACTCCCGCTACTTGTCGCGGTGTTCGCCTTTGTCGCGCATCCCTCATACTCCGAGAGCGACCTTTCCTCCGCTCGCTGGGTCATCCACTCGGAGAGGCCCGCCCCGGCGGAACAGCACGGTATGCTCACCGGAAACGGTCGGCACGGTGCTCGCGTGATGGGGAATGTTGGGAAGGAACGGATCATCTGCACGCACGAAGAACTGTTCGTTCGTTTCTGGGACCGCAACATCGAGATGGTCGCCGACATCGCCCATCTCCTGCCGGAGGTGCGTCGCCTGATTGACGAAGGAAAGGAAGGCGACGCGTACAGGCTGGCCAACGGCGAAGCGAAGAAACAACTGACCGAAAAGGGACGGAGTTACAGAAAGGGAGTCGTTCCGCATCCGGCCTTCGATCTGCACATTGAACACGCGGTTGCGGGGGCGCCGGCCGACTACCGACAGGAACTTGACCTCGAAACCGGCGAGGCGTTGACCCGATGGAGGCATGAAAAGGGCGGGGTGGAACAGAGCGTCTTCTCGTCCCGTGCGCATAACGTGAACGTGGTTCATCTGAAGGGGGTTGGCGGGCGCAGGCTGGACGCCAGTCTCTATCTGCGTGAGACGCCGGAACGCAGAAAGGGTGTCCTTTCGAATGTGGCCGTGAAATCGATCGATTTCGGTGCCGTTCCCGGTTGGCTAACCTGCGATGCCGATTATGGTCTGGATCCCGGCGGCTACCAGGGCATGGCCCGGGTGACCACGAAAGGCGGCTCAATGACTGCGGCCGAAGGCCGCCTCCGGATTGCCGGCGCGGATGAAATCGCGGTCCTGATCCGAATCGTCGCGCAGCGGGACGGTTCCATATCTCAGTTTGAAGAGATGAAGGCCGAACTGACCGGGATGCCGGTCGACTACGACTCTCTCTTCGAGCCGCACGCCCGGGCGCATGGTGAGATGTTCCGCCGCGTGGTCCTGGACCTGGGAGCCGGCAAGGACTGGGCCGCGGTCTCCACGGAGCAGTTGATCGAGAGTTCGGTTGAAAAGGGCGTCACGCCGCTCTTTCTGGAACAGGCACACGCCGTAGGTCGGTACCTGCTGATGTCGGCGTGCGGGAAGTACCCACCCCCTCTGCAGGGAATCTGGGGAACGAACTGGAGACCGGCCTGGGACGGCGGGTTCGTCCTGGACTCGAACGTGAACCTGGCCATTTCGTACGCCGCGATGGGGAACCTGCCGGAATGCTCCGAATCCTATCTCAACTACATTCGGGGACTGCTTCCGGGCTGGCGCATCAATGCGCGCGAGTATCTCGGTTGCCGCGGGTTCCTGGCCGGCAACTACAGCGATCCGGAAACCGGCTACCTCGTCCATCTCGGGAACACGATGGGTTGGATGTACTGGCCGGGCGGCGCGGGATGGAATCTCCACCCCATCTACGACTTCGCGTTGCTGACGGGGGACCGCGAGTTTATGAAAAAAGAGGTGCTCCCCCTCTACCTGGAGCTGGCTGATTTCTACGAGGACTACATGGTGCAGGGTCAGGACGGTTTCTACCACATCTACCCGGGAGTCTCTCCCGAGAACCGCCCACGAGGCCAAGTCAAGACACTCAAAGACTGCACGTTTGACCTGGCCGTGGCCCGCGAGGTGTTCCGCATATTGATCGAGCTCGGCGAACAGTTTGACCTGGGCGAAGATAAGATCGCCAAATGGAAAGACTGCCGGGAGAAGATCGCGCCCTACAGGGTAAACCAGGACGGCGCCCTGGCCGAGTGGGCTCCCGCGAGATACGGCGAGTCTTACAAGCACCGCCATCTTTCCCATCTCATCCAGGTCTATCCGTGGTGGGAGTTCAAACTGCCCGGTGCCGACCCGGGTTTGAGCAAGGCCGCACAGGTTGCGCTGGACAAACGGTTCGCGTTCGATGCCAGGGAAACGCACGGCCTCATGCATGTCGCCCTGATGGCGGCCAGGCTGAAGGATGTCGAGAAGGTGCGCACCAACCTGAATCGCCTGGCGACGCGCAGGTACTTCTACAACAACATGGCCACTTCCTGCAGGAACGATCGGAAGATTCCGAACCTGGATGCTTCTTTGAGCCTGCCGCGGCTGCTCATGGAGATGCTGGTTTCTTCCCGTCCGGGACACATCGAACTACTGCCGGCCTGGCCGCAAGAGTACCCCGACGGCTCTTTGACCGGCATTCTGATTCGGGGAGGACACAAACTCGATCTGACCTGGGCCGGCGGCAAACCCGTTTCCGTCGTTCTTCGTGCCGGGCGCGACGACCGCGGGACCATCGTGTACGGAGACACAAGGCAACCCTACGTTTTCAGAGCAGGCGAGACTTACCGTTTTGACGCTTCTCTGCAAAGGAACGGCATCCCCCCCCGAACCGCCTGGCCCGAACCGTACGGTGAACGGACCAGGTAACGATCGGCGAGCCGGCGACGATCTTGTCGCCCAACGTGTATTTCTGCGTGTCGGGGAGCACCACTACGGTCCAGGAGCCCTTGACGAATGGCGTCGGCAATAAACCCGGCTGCGTCATTCCACCTTAATGCGGTAGTACCCATCCCCGTCGCTGCCGATGCCAACGGGATAGAAATTCGTGGGCGGGTCCGCGGCCAGGTTGCTCTCGATCACGTCCCAGACCGTGTCCAGCAAGTCCGTGCCGATGAGGATGGAGTACAGCTTGCCGGAGACGCTCTGCCATATGAGCGTGATCTCCGAAGGCGAGCCCGGCGTTGCGCCCTCGAGTCTCAGCACGGACAAGGCATTGGTCGGATCGGTGTTACAGCGATACTCGCCGTAGTTCGACATCCCATCACCATCCGCATCACCCGCCGCATCGTTCGAGGATACGTTGAACCCGTATCTCGTCTCGTACACGTCCGGCATCCCGTCACCGTCGGTGTCCCGTTCCACGGCGACTTCGACTTCGCCGTAGTTGCAGAATGTCGACCCATCCACCTGGTTGGACCAGGAGGCCCAGATCCAGTTGGCAGAACGCCGCACGGAAGATATGCGTCCTTCATCCAGCACACCGTCCGATAGTGGGCTGAAGTTGTCTTGCGGAGGATCTGTCCACATACCGGCAAACCTGGGATGAATACCAGGGCCATCAAGGCTGGAGTATGGGCCACTTCCAACCGCAACCCCGTCCTTATGGAAAGTCCAAGTGCCGTTGATTCCGCCACTCCATGCCAAGGTAAGGCACATCCACTTGTTCACGGAATGCAGATCATTAATCAGGAAGCCATCTTCCGCAACATCCGCAATCATCCGCGAATCGTAAAGGCCTATACATATATTGTCTTCATAGCTACTGTGATTAGAATAGATGTACTGCGGATTCGGAGACGTGCCGAACACTTTGACCCAAACGGTAACCGACCCCTGTTCGTGGGTCTCACCTGTCATGGGAGTCTGCAGATCCATATATCCACTGCTACAGCGCCGGCCGTACGAAATACGACCGGCAGTCATCGTGGCAGAAACGGCGGCTCCGCCGTTATTCTGATTTGGCGATGAATCCACCAGAGGCGTCGTGTCCATATGCCATACACCCACAAATCCCTGCGACCACGTCGCTCCATTTGTCGTATACGGCGCCGGATTGCCTGCGAGAGCAGGGTTACTCCAATATGCCCATATGTGACAGCCGTTCGTCAATGCCGGCACCTGTACCCATACAAAGGAATCGCCGGAAGGACTCCATCTGTCGATTTCGTAGTTCAACTCCACGCTTTCCGTTGAGTCTCCGAATCGCAAGTCATAGCCATGTTCAGAGTCAAACTGGCCATAAGAAAAGCCTGCCAGTCCTTCGTGTAACCTGAGAAGGACCGGGAAATTGCTCAGGGTTTCGCTCTTGGTGTACCCGTCAAACGATATCTTCATTCTGTATGGAACAACATCATCATTCTCAACAACTACCGTATCACTATTTGGGAAGTGATCCGTTGCTGATGCCGTTATGGTCACTGTTTGTGCACCGTCGTCCAGGGAGTCATTCACCGCTGAAACGGTGAAGTCAGCCGAATTCTGCCCGCTCGATATCAGGACGGACGGAGGAACGGTCGCTTCGGTCGTATCGTCACTTGAGAGGTTCACCGTCAGGTCACCGGTACTGTTAAAACGCGTAACTGTCGCCTGACTCGATCCGCCGTTTTCCTCAATAGAGTCACTGTCTATGGTCACCTGCAGCAGGAACTCATCATCCAGAACATCCATGGAGTCGTATCCGCTGGCATGATTATGCGCCCATGCCGCAATAGTAACTGCCTGAGTAGCATCACCATCAGCATCATCGACAGCCATTACCGTGAAAGACGCTGAAGTCTGCCCGTTGGAAATGACGACCGTTGACGGCGATACGGTTGCTTCGCTCGTATCAGAACTTCCCAGGGAGACCGTAAGATCGCCGACAGCGCCATCACGATTGACTGTAGCCGAACTGCTGCCGCCATTTTCACTCATCTCCGCCTCTGCGATATTGATGGTTAAAGGCGAAGAAATAAGATGACCGGTTACAAGAACATCATCGATGTTCCAGCCACCCATGTCATATGCACTGCTGTCGGTCTTTATCTGCCAGCGCAAATACACCGTTGACTGCCCATCCGCCACCGATGAGATATCATACGACCTGTGTTTCCAGCGTCCGCCCGGCATGAGTATGGGGAGGTTGTTCCAGAGCTTTGTCCATGTCGTGCCGTTACTGGATACTTGCACCTCCGCGTAGTCATAAACACGGTCCAGACCGTCCGCGCTGAGCCATTCCCAGAAACTGAGACGAACATTCGCATAATCCGAGCAATCAATCGGCATTGTCACGACATGATACGCCGAAGTCGGCCTGAGACAGGAACCATCCAGATCATTCGCTATGACATTGGTTCCGGTGTATCCGCTCGTGGGTCCGGGATAGGCGAGATCATCAAAGCCCATTGGGCGGCCATATTCCCAGTCACCTTCCATGGTCCAACCGGGGTCAACGTCCATGTTCGCCTCATAGATCGCATACACAGAACGGATCGTGTGCACATCGGATGTCGTGACCGCTCCAAGATCATCCTCGGCAACAGCATAGGCTGAATGAGAACCCATATCCTTGTTGATGACAGTAGAATACGGCGCCGTATCGTCCTGGCCGATGAGATCTTCATCGAGATAGAACTTCACATTGCTTATCGAGCCGTCGGGATCGCTCGCCCGAGCCGTTAACTGCACATCCGTGCCCGATTCGACAACCGGGTCAGCCACATGCAGATCGAGAGACACCATCGGCTGCCGATTCGCCGCCGGCGCATAGGTCAGTTCCAGTTTGGGACGATGCACAGCCGAATCCTGCTCTGATGACGCGAACATGGCCATCGTCCAGCGCGTAATACCATACGAGCTGAAGCCATCGACCTTGTCCGGCCGCAAGTAGATCCCATGGTTGCTTGATGGATCATCGATCCATCCCTGCGCAACGTTGGTTGGAATGGTCACCGTAACCCATTGGCCGGTGGAGAGAGACGAATACAGAAAGCTCTGTAGCAAGCCGGAATAGTCCCCCCCCTCAGTCATCCAGCTAGTACCCGGAACACGCTTGTACCAGGTTACGCCGTCTTCATTCCATTCGGAATCAACGGAATAGACATGTATGTTCTGATCGTAGTCTTTGATCCTGAGATCATCAACATACAGAGAAACAACTGCGTTACTGACAGTGCTTCCGGCGGGAATGTGGGAAAGATCGAACTTGACTACACACCGTGCAGTCCGCCAGCAAACGCCTCAACGGTAGAAATGTTCAAGATTAACTAACAGCGTAGAAGCACTCGCCAGAGTGCTCTGGTGATGATCTCCATACTCACCGTAGGGGATCGTGCTGTCGGAACAGCCTTCATACCCGTTCACTCCATTCTGCAAGAAGACCGTCTCGCTGAAACCACTCTGACAGAACATAACGAGAACACAGAAGAACCCGCCAATAACAGCTTTGATATGATTCTTAATTGTCACGTGCTTTCTATCTCTTTTCTTTGCCCGTAGTCGGCGTTGGGTTGCGGGCATCGAGCTCGCCTTGCCGGCGAGGCCGTCGACAGCACCCCCGTTCCGTCATTCCACCTTGATGCGATAGAACTCCTTTCCGTCGCTGCCGATGCTGACCGGATACGTGTTCGTGGGCGGATCCGCCGTCAGGTTGCTCTCGATCACGTCCCAGACCGTGTCCAGCAGGTCCGTGCAGATGAGGATGGAGTACATCCTGCCCGACGCGCTCTGCCATGTCAGCGTCACCTCCGAAGACGTGCCCGGCGTTGCGCCCTCAAACCTCAGCACCGACAACCCGTTGGTCGGGTCGGTATTGCAGCGATACTCGCCGTAGTTGGACATCCCGTCGCCATCCGCATCGCCCGCCGCGTCGTTCGAGGATACGTTGAGCCCGTATCTCGTCTCGAACGCGTCCGGCATTCCGTCACCGTCGGTGTCCCGTTCCCCGCCGCCGGCTTCTACCGCGCCGTATGTGCAGAAGGTCGAACCCTGGACCTGGTTGGAATAGCAGGCCCAGATCCAGTCGGCGGAACGCAGGGTTGCGGCACAGCGCACTTCATCCATCAATCCGTTCCAGTTCGCCGCGCCGTGATCCGCCTCATTGCCCAGGACCAGCGTCCGGTCGGCGCGGTCCACGACCGCGGCGATTCCACCGCTGTCCACCAGACCGCCGTCGGCGTAGATGGTCACGTTGGCTACGTTGTAGACGCACGTCAGGTACACCCAGTCGTGAGCGGTCCAGGTTGAACCGATGGTCACGTCGCGCTCCGGACCGCTCCCGCTGGAACCCAGGATCTTGACATTGTGGTTGTCCCTGTGAGTTTCAATACACCATCCGTTCGCGTCGTCGTACTTGTTCTTCTTGGACGCGATCATGCAGTAGTCGGGCTGGGAGGACCCATCCCAACGCACCCATGCAGAGAAGGTGAAGCTCTGCCCCATCAGCAGAGACCCGGCACCCGGCAGATCGATGTGCCCTTTTCCAGAACCGCTGGGCATGAAGTCCATGGCTGGTCCGATCAAGCCGTTGGCCTCCACGCTCACACCCGGCGAACCGCCCGCCGTGCCGGTGTTGCCGTTGGCCGTGGCGTCAATGGCATTCGCCTCTGTCATGTGCCATACGCCCCTGTATTCCGCCCCCCACGTCGCGCCGTTGGTCGTGTAGACGGCGGGACTGTGCGCCAACGCGGCGTCACCCCAGTAGGCCCAGATGTGTGTGCCGTTGCTCAGTTCCGGCACCTGTACCCACACCAGGGACTCGCCGTTCGTATCCCAGTGCTCGATCTCGTAGTTGAGTTCCCGCGTCTCCGTGGCGTCCCGGAACCGCAGGTCCCAGCCGTTGGGTGAGGCAAAGTCGCTGTACAGGAAATTGGTCAATCCCTGGCTCAGTATCACCAGCGCGGGGAAGTTGGTCAGGGGGGTTCCGCGCTCGTAACCGCTGAACGTGATCTTCATCCTACACTGGGTGAAATCGTCGTCTGTGACCTCGATTGTGTCTGAGCCCTCAGCGTGACCGTCAGCCGTGGCAGTTATCGTGACCCATTGCGAGCCGTCGGTAATGTTGTCGTTCACGGCGGTCACAGTAAACTCAGCGGAAGCCTGGCCGTCGGGAATCGTGACCGATGGAAGCACTGTGGCTTCATTGGTGTTGTCGCTTGAAAGGTTGACCAGCAGACTGCCGCTGGTACCGGAGTTGACCCGTGTGACCGTCGCGGTGCTGGTTCCGCCGTTCTCGTTCATTGACGCGAGATCTATCGAGACGGCGAGACGAGGCACGTCGGGAAGCCCGGTAATGACCACGTCATCGATGTTCCAGCCACAATACGACCAACCCTCGTCCGTGTCGCCCATGGCCCAGCGAATCTGAACCGCCGCTTCACCGTCCGCAACAGACGAGATATCATAGGTAACATGACCCCATGCAGCGTCTTCTATTCCTGTGGTATTTGTCCACACCGTCACCCAGTCCATTCCGTTCGACGACACTTCCAGCGCGGCATGGTCATACACGGGCTGCTCGACACCAAGCCATCTCTCGAAGGAGATCCCTACATCGGTGTATGCAGAGCAATCAATGGGCGGGGTCGTCAGATGTTTTGCGGGGAGACTGTTCTCATAGCCGCCGTTCAGGTTGTAACCATAGACAGCCGGCCCGGTGTGCCCTGAGGTCGGGTCCGGCCCCCCATATTCCGCCGGCTGGCCCATTGGCCGGCCGTATGCCCATAGCCCTTCACACGCCCAGCCGGGATCGGCATCCATGTACTCCTGCATAACAATCCCGTCTTCACTCAGAATGGTCACATTGGCCTGACCGGGCGTCCCAACCGCGAAGTTCGCTGTCGCGTTGCTCAGATCAACCCGAAAAGTCTCCGCAAGTTCAGAATCGGTATCGTTCAGAATCTCGACGTTGAACACCGCCGTTGTTACACTATCAGCCATAGACACGGTACCGTTGGTCTGCACGAAATCACTGCCTGCCTGCGCCGAATCGGAAACCGTGCTGTAATCTACCGACACGGCACCGCTGCTGCTGCCGTTCCTGGTTACTGTCAACTGGACCACGGAACCGGTCTCGAATCCTGTGAAAGTGCCCGACGCGAACTGGATTTCACCCACCTCATCATCCGTCACGTCAATCGAATCGCTGCCCGGGTTATGACCATAGCCCGTGGCGGTTATAGTTGGCGTCTGCGTGCCGTCGAGTATGACATCGTCAACGGCCGTCACCGTGAAAATCTGCGACGTCTGTCCGGCCCAGATCGTCACGTCAGTAGGCACGGTCGCTTCATTTGTGTCACTGCTTGAAAGGGCTGCAACAAGGTCTCCGACAGTGCCGACCCGTGTGACCGTCGCGGGGCTGAACCCGCCGTTTTCGCTCATCGACGCGTCCTCGATTTCAACCGTCAGGAAGGGCTCGTCATCCAGAACGTCTATCGCATTGGAACCCGATCTGTAATCCAGATGGGAGGCCGTTATGGTGACGGTCTGCGTGCCGTCGCCGATTCCGTCGTCAACGCCTGTAACGGCAAAGGTCGCGTTGCTGCAACCGTTGCTTATCACGACGCTGGGCGGTACCACGGCTTCGCTTGTGTCACTGCTGGCGAGCGTGATCGTCTGGTCGCCTACTGTGTCTACCCGGGTAACGGTGGTCTGGCTTGACCCGCCGTTCTCGCTAATGGCCGACTGGTCGATGTCGACCACCAAACGCGGCAGATTGTCATACCCGGTAAGCTTCACATCGTCCACGGTCCATCCGGGGTACTTCGGAGGGCTGACAGGGCCCAGACCCCAACGCACATAGACAGAGGACTGCGCATCCGCGATAGAAGAAATATCAACAGTGTAGAAATCCCACCCAGTGCCGAAAGGAGATACTGCCCTGTCAAAAACCAAAGGGGACGCCCAGACTGTTGTCCAGCTTGTGCCGTTGGTGGAAACTTGCACCCTGGCCGGATCGGACCAGCCAACTCCCAGCCATGCCCAGTAAGACAGCCTGACATCCACGTAATCCGTACAGTCAATAACCGGCATTTCGGCGTAAATAAGAGAAATGCCATCATAGTCCGCGTCCAGGTCCGTTCCGACAGCACGGGTGCCGGTAACCGCGCGCTTGGGACAAGGGAAGGAATCAGAACCGCCGCCGCCGGTCAGCCCGCCGTACTCCCATATGCCCTCCAGAGTCCAACCAGGGTCGGTGGCCATGTCCGCATCATAGATCACTCGCGTCGCGCGAACATTCACCACGTCCGATGTGGCCGCCGCTCCAGTGTTGTCAAATGCAACCACATGTATCGCGTATGAAGCCGTCTTCTTGTGCACCGTGACGGTATACGGCGCCGTGGCGTCCTCACCTATCAATCCGCCATCCAGGTAGAAGCGGACATTTGTTATGGAACCTCCCGTGTCCGGATCGCTTGCCAATGCCGTCAACTGCACGTCCTGCCTTGCGGGGATAGTCGGGTCTACCGGGTCAAGATCCAGTGAAACCAGCGGCGCGGTATTGCCGGACGGCGCAAATGTGATGTCGAGTTTGGGATGCCACGACGCATTCGGATGTTCGCTGGACGCGAAGAATGCCGTCGTGTACTTGTGCCTCGCATCCTGGCCCGGCTGTCCGTCATAGTTCGGCTTGAAGAGCAAGCCATGATTGCCGGTGGGATCGGCAAGCCACCCGTTCACGACCGACGCCGGCACATCGAGTGAAACCCACGTGCCGGCGGACAGACCACCGAACGAGACGCTGTCTACAACGGAAGCGTCGTAGTCTCCACCGGGCTGCGCCCATCCATTCGAGGCAGTACGTTTGGTCCAGCAGATCGCATCTTCATCCCAGGCAGCAGTCAATGAATGGAGATTCAGGTTCTGATTCAGGCTTCGGGATCTCTTCTCAACCACGTACAGCTTCAGCGTCGCACCGCTGACCGTGCTCCCGACCGGAATAGCGCTCAGATTGAACTTGACTGCGACCCGCGCAGTCAGCCAACAACTGGGTCAGGGGCTCTCCCAATATCGGGAGGTCAGGACCAGCTCGGGACTCACGGAATGATTCAGCGCTTCACCATCGCCATAGGCCGAGTGCACAAGGTGAGCATCGGCGCAACCCTCATACCCGCCCACGCCCTGCTGCAAGACGACTTGACCGCCGAAAGCCGAGCAATAGCTCAGCAGCACAAACAGACCAACCAGGCCCGCGGTTAACTTGGTGGTAGATTTCTTCATAAACCAGTAACTCCCTTCTGACACTGTAGTCGATGTTACCGTTACTGACAATGTTGACTGGATTGGACTTCGATGCGGCAGTGCCGACGTTGACCAGAACCGCCAACCGCAAGGCAGTGGGGCATGCTCCTTCACGCGATTATATGGGATCCCGAGGGTTTTGTTGCAGGTTTCTTGAGGAATTCCGGACGGAAAACACAGGCGGCGGCCGGCAGGGAAACGACGTACACCTCCTGTGTCTCTGCACAATATGACGATTCTCATGCACGCAATGAGGTTGCCGACATCCGGTGATGCTTGGTAGGTTACTCTCCCTTCTACAAAGTGCAGAAACGGCATTTGTTGAGAAGTGTGCAAGCTACAAAAGGATGAAGACAGGCGGATGTGTGCATCTGTCCAACGAGCTGGGTTGCTCACAGAAAGGCGGGGAGAGTCGCATGAACAAGTTCAACGTCACATGGTGTACAATCTCGATGGTGTTGGGGCTGATGGCGAGCGTGTCCCCGGGCGCGACGGTGCTGAATGTGGATTTTGATCAGACGGGAGTTCCCGATGACCTCCAGTCAGGATTTGAAGCTTTCGTGTTCGATGGCACGGCAACGCACACGAATACCTACCCGAGCGACCAGGCCACCGACGGTGACGTTGATGTCACGATCGCCGGCGCCACGCACTACCGGTCATATTACACCCTTACCGGCGGGCCATTCGTCGGACTGAGCCACCTGCTCAGAGACATGGTGCTGCGGAATGCCAATGGCACGTTGACGCTCACGCTGGGCGACTTGAAGGCATCGACTTATGAAATCACCATGTATCACCACAGCACGCAGTACGGCGGTGGAAGTTTCACGGTGAACCTGACGGACTCGGTGGTCACCGGCGAGCAGCAGTTCAGCGGCACGGTCTCTGCCGGCAGAACCCCCGACGCGGTCACGAGCCATAGCTTCACGTTTGTATCTGACGGCTCCTCGGACGTCGTAATCGATCTGATCGGCGGCGCCAACAGCCAACACTTGAGCTTCAATGGCTTCGAACTGACCGCAATCCTCTCTACCGAGCAAGCCCTGACGGTGGGCTCTGCGTACGGCACGCCCGATCCCGCGGTCGGCACGCACTACTACACGACGGGAACGGTGATCAACGCCTCCGTTGATGCCCTGGTGACCAATACCGGAGTCGTCGTCTACGAATGCACCGGATGGTAGGGAACGGGAGACGTGCCGGCGGCAGGTACGAGCAATGAGGTCTCATTTGCGATTAGCACGAACTCGTCGATCACCTGGCAATGGAAGACCAATGATTACCACTTGGAACTCTCAGAAGTGCACGGCGTGACCGCGGCCCCGGGGAGCGGCTACTACGCGGTCGGATCGGACGTTGTCATTACCGCCACTCCTGCCAACGTTATCTGGTGGGGAGATACCAACGGGTGCACAATCGGAGCTACCAGCAATGTCCTTACCTGCCCAATGACCCAAGTGCGCCATATTGCCGTGGGGATTGCCGGACAGCCCATCGAGTGGGACGCCGGCGGGGCCGACACCTACTGGACGACTGCCAAGAACTGGTCTGACGATATGGAGCCCCATGCCGGTTTCGACTATGTCGTGACCGGCGGCACCTACACATGCCGAGGCCCCAACGGCGGCGCCACGTTTGCCGGCGACAGCCTTACCGTCACGAACGGGGCCGAGCTCGAGCTGTATCGGTATAGCGGCGGCGGATACCCTACGAGTGCTTACACGATTCCGAACCTGGCCATTCAGAACGCCGGGATCGAATCCTTCGGGGGGTTTGGCGGGTACCGAAACAGACTCAGCACAAAGGCTACCTTCACGGGCGACTCCACCATTAAGGCGGGATGGGGCTCCGGTTATCACACGTATTTCTACCTGGACGACGGGATCGCAGGCTCGGGCACGATCGACTGCTACGTGAATCAAGGGAATTACAATGGCATTGGCCGCCAGATCTACCTTGCGGGCGACTACAGTGGCTACTCCGGGGACTGGACGGTGCGGAAGTCGACGGGCACCAACCCCGACAGACTCGTGGGGCTCTATCTCGATGATGCGTCCGGCTGGGGCACGGGTGCACTGGCCGTTGGGTATCACACCCTCGTCACGTTCAACGTCTCGGTTGAAGCGTCGAACAGCGATGTCACGATGACCGCCGACGCCTTGATGCACATCGGAGACGACCTCGCGAATACCGTCAGGTCGCTCACGGTCGATGGCGCTCCCATACCGGGCGGAACGTACACGGCCGCTCAGCTCAACACCGCAACCGCATCCACGCAATTCAGCGGGGACGCTCTGACCAACGGAACGCTCCGGATCCTGAGACCAACCTCCGGAACCACGCTACTCGTTCGCTAGCCGAAGTTTCGCAGTTACAATCTCGGCTGCTTCTGCTTGCGGTACTCGTCAACATAGAGCCCGATCTTCGCGACCGGAGGGGGCTCAAAGCCGTCAATCTTCTTGAAGACCGAGGCTGCTTCAGGCTTGCAGGCAAAGTCCATGTTCTGGGGATCCCGAAATATGTCCGTAGCGTTCTTACCAAAGTAATTCCCTTTCGGCTTGAGCGGACAGAGCACTTTGGTCCCATCGTCTTCATAGAGTCCTTTCAACCAGGGATATCGGGTTGAATAGGGCGGCTTCATGATTTCGACGTGCTTGAAGTAGCGGTCATACCGGGACTCCTTGTGCAGGTTCCTCTTGCAGCGACCGGCTGTCTCCTTGCCTTTGTCAACGGCCGAAACAGGACTCTTCGTGTTAACGAATATGTTATTCCTGATATCGACGTTTCCGCCTCCATTGAAGAAGACGCCGACACGAACCCGGAAGAAGACGTTTCCGACAATTCGTCCGGTTCCGTAGGCGCAGTCGTCAATGAAGATCGTCCGGGCCTTCTTGCTGTTTGCGCCGATATCATGGAAGAGGTTGTAGCTGAAGCTGTGACCGGACTCCGACGCGTCACGCCCAAGGTAGATACTGCCCATATCGCTGCAGGCAGTAACGGCTCTGCCGATTATGTTGTATTCAACCACATGTTCATTTCCGTGAACATAGACCGCGGATCCGGTGCAGTCACGCATGACGCAATGCAGGATCTTGTTGCCAACGCCGTCAACATTGACCGGGGCCTTGTATGTGCGGTCCCAGCGGTTGACATGGTGGATATGACAGTTCTCAACCGAGTTGTTGCCCGGCGTCAACGTCTTCCGGTCGCCGCCACCGAGCAGGACCCCTCCGGCGCCGATGTCATGGATGTCACAGCTCAGGATCCTGTGGCCTGTCCCCGCGTTGCGGTTCCAAGCGGTGAACTTGTAGATATGTTCGTGCCAGCTACCCACCATGCGGGATACCGGCTCGCCGGGCTTTCCGTCGGCCTTGTCACCGCATGCATTATGCCGGCCGTACGGAAAGGGTTTGACGCCCTGGCCCAGTTGAATGGCAATCCCGCCAATGTTGCGAAGGGTGCACCCGGCAATGGTGTTCCCTTTGCCGCCTTCGATGTAGATACCGGAATCACGGGTCATCTCGAACGTGATGCGTTCAAAACGGACCTTTTCCGCGTTCTCGATTGCAACCATGACCTTGTCCAGAGTACTGACGGAGATCTCGGATTCGTCCGAGAAGCCCTCGGGCGGGTAGAAGTAGAAAACGCCGCTCTTTCGGTCGATGAAGTACTCGCCGGGTATGTCGATTTCCTCGAGGAGATTCAGCGCGTACCATTCGCAGAAGTGCTTTGCCTCGAAGCTGTACAGATGCGGAATTGTGGTTGTGAACGTCCGCTTCCGCGTGTTGATTTCCGCGACCTTGATTGTGTCGTCGGCCCAGATGGCCCCGAATCGCCCGGAAACATAGAGGTCGTCCGCATGTGTCCAGTTCTCCGGGCGATCCGAGTTGTACTCGAAGATCCCCGGCTTCATGCCGTAGTCGCCGTTTCGCGGCTTGCTCCCGGAATCAATAACCTTGTCGATCTTGATCAGAGCTTTGCCGGGGTTGGGCCAGCAGGCGACGTTCTGCACCTTGCCATCAATGAAAAGCTCCATCGGGGCGGGAATGTAAGCACGCCGAAACCCACGCGGCCCGAGCTCGCCGTATTCCGTGAGCCCCAGCTCTTTGAGGTTGATCTGCTTGAGATGCGGCCGTGCTGCTTCTTCGACAATCCGGCCCAGAATCGCCTTGTCCGTCACGGGTTTCACCGCGGACGTCGGGATGCGCCGACCACCGATGATTCTCACAACTTCGCCGGCCACGGCCGTGTAGGTTGTACCGGAATCGCGTTCATCCAGCTCAAAGGTGTCATGCAGGACATAGGTTCCGCCCTCAAGAACCACCTGCCCCGGCACACCGGCTTCACGCATCACGTCACGCGCCCGCGTAAGCGTGAGTACGGGCTTTGTCTTCGTGCCCGGATTGGCGTCGTTCCCGCGGGGAGAGAGGTACACATCCCCGGCATAGCCGGGAACATTCATAAGCAGAATCATGGCCAGTCCAACGTGTCCTATCTTCATTCGCGGTTTCTCCCTTTCATGTCTTCTACGCTCTGTGTGCCCAGCGAGGTAGTTTCCAAATCCTGCTCTTACACCGGCGGCCGATACGTCAGGGGCCATGCGGCCTCCGCCCTCTTGCCAAACAGAATGTCAGCGGCCGTTTCAATGCTCAGAGGTGTTACACCGAATTGGACAATCTGCATTTACGCCCCCAATCCGGCAAAGAAGACCATCAAGGCGCCAATTATGATCATAGCCGACACGGCATACAGCAACCCCATCCAGTCAGTCCGTGTCCAACGCCGGAAGTACCAGTTGCTGTTCGGGAGGAGCCTGGTGTCATTGAACCGGTGCGGGTTCTGATACGTAAGCTCCACTTCCCTTGCGTCTTCTTCGTGGTCCGGTTTGACGGGAGTCAGCAGCCGCCCGTAGAAGCGGTCCAGCGTCTTGTCGTCAACGGGCTTCGTCAGAAAGCCCATGAGCAGGACGGCCGCAAACGGGAACACCAGTTTGAACAGCAGACTGAGACTCTCGTTGACGGCTACCGAGTTGCTCACCAGGTCTACGCCGAAAAGGTGCAGGAGGTAGAGCTCGGTTCTGAACAGCCCGGTGCCCACCGTATCGCCGTTTTCGTTGGTCTTGATGCCGCCTGCCCAGAAAACGGCTATCTTCTTCCCGGGAAAGGTCTTGGTGAATGCCTGCCCCTCAACGAGCTCCGAAGGTCGCGTGCCCTCTGCCTGTCCAAGCGCCTCCCTGGCGTCCCACGCCGCGACCTGGTCGGCCCGTTCTTTGACGTCATTCACTTTTGCGGAATACTCCCTCTCGATCGGCGGGGTACCGATCTCGGCATGAAGCGCCGGTATCTTTTGAACCGCGGGGGTCCAGGAAACGGCCAGGGGGATGAAGAGGGTCAGCAACAGCGAGACGCCCATCGACGCCCATGCACCGGCGACGTTCGTTCTTCGCCACAAGTAGGCCATGAGAATACACGGCCCCATGGTGACGTTCAGCATGAACATGTACTTGAACATCTCGAACAGGTTGCTTGCGTTGACGGCGACCAATACGGCTCCGCCAATATAAACAATGCCAAACAGCCGTCCCGCTTTCAGATAGTGGGCTTCCCCCTTGGCGTCGCCAACGATCGGCTTGTAGATGTTCTGTGTCAGAAGCCCCGCTACGACGAGCATGTGCATATCGGCCGTGCTCATCAGCGCCGCCATCAAGCAGGCGATCATGAGGCCGGTCAATCCGACCGGCAGGAGATTCTTCGTGGCAATGCCCCACAGCAAATCGGCATCTTTCGTCTGCGTGCCATAGAGAACGAGAATCAGCAGGGCCAGAATGGCCCATATGACGGTACACGCACGTTTCAGAACAAGACCGTTCATGCAGCCGTAGCGGGCGGCCTTCTCGGTCTTCGCCGCACCAAACACGACCAGGTTGTTGGCATAGGCGAACCCGCCCGCGACGCCGATCAGGCTTAGAAGGAGAATATAGTGCCACGTGAAACCCGCGAGCATGGGTGACCCGAACAGCTCGAGCATGTAGGCCGGAAGGGTCCGGTGCACGGCCTGGAACGGGCCGACAAGTCCCGCGGTTCCGCACAGGGCATTGATCCTGACCATGGCAAACGGTATCAGCAGCGCAGTCAGAATGAGAATGAAGATGCTCTGTATGGCATCGGTCCAGACCGCAGCCCGCAATCCGCCCCCCGCGGCGTAAACAAACACAAAGACGGCCATGCCGATGATGAGGGCCGTCGTGTTGACATAGCTGAACCGTTCGCGCGGCGGGTTCTCCAGGTGCTGAAGCGCGTCCAGTTCATCCAGCTCGCCCCGGGACATCGTTTCCAGGGGCTTGTTCTCCAGGGCCTTCAGTCGCCTGGCCTGTGCCAATTCCGCCTGTTCCGTTTGCGACAGCGCGATCTCCGGTTTCTCGGCAATGGCCGCAACGGTCTTGCTCATGGCGTAGAGCCCCATGCCGCCCACCATGATAAACAGGGCTGCCTGTGCGATGGCGTAAAGGGCGGCAAGCTTCCTGCACCGAAAGCGTTCCGCGAAAAAGTCGCCCATCGACATGATGCGAATGCGGCGCGCCCACAGGGGGATAAACCAGAAGACGGGAAGCGTCAGCAGGCCGTTGAATACAGAGAAGAACACGCCCGCCAGTCCCTTTTGCCCGACAACCGACGAGGCCGTGACCGCGGACTCGGCACTGGTAGCCTGCCCGAACATGGAGAACGTCTGGAGGAACTTTCCGAACGAGCGTCCTCCAAGGAAGAAGTCCTCCTGGCCCTTGATCTTCCGCATGGCCAGGTAGCCGATGTAGATCATCGCGGCGAAATAGACGATGACAACAATGATATCGACAATATGTACTCCCAGCACTTGATTCTCCTCTTTACGACAACAGGAAATGGTCCTCCCAAGATCCCGGAGGACCCGACTGGCGTGCTATCCGAAACCCATGGTTCTCAAAGCAAACCGACTTGTCGGGTGTGCGATGATCCTCTTTTGCGTTCTCTCGAAGGGGCCGGTCGGGCTGTCGGAAAACGCAGTATACAGGTAGATGCCGCTCTTGCCCCCGGCACGTTTCTTCTCTCTTGCTTTGTAGATCAGAAGGAAGCGACCGTCTCCCCCACGTGCCACCGTGGGGTTTACACACATGCCGGAATCAAAACCGTCGGTGGAAACATCAAGAAGAGGCTTGTCATATCTCTTCCAGGGCCCCGCCGGATGGTCGGCCGTGGCCACGCCAATGCGCTGAGCCAACACCAGGACATTCTTCTCTTGAACAATACGAGGAACGCCTTAGTCACTGCTCCGCCCTTTCTAGTCCCGCTTCAGCGTGTACTCGTATTCGCTCCCCGTGCGCCACACCTTTCGCCACGAGCTGTAGGTCTTCACGCGAACTTCTTTGTTGTCCTTTGAAAACTCCAGCATCTGCAACCAGCCCGCGCCGCCGTCTTTTCTCTTTCTCTTGTTCTTCACGAACTGCGCGTTGAAGAAGATCTGGTGGCAGGTAATTCCCTCCCCAACCTTGTCGCTCTCATGCGCCGAGCCGATTTCCCCGCAGAATCTGATGCCTTTGTACTTCCGCGGCACCCCTTCTCCCTTCTCCATCCCCCCGTAATGACCGCTCGTGACGAATTCCACATTTGCGAAGGGAGTGACGAAGGTCTTGAAAAACTGGTTCTGCCGGTGATCGTACGTCTCGCGATCTCCCGATATCCGGGCACGCTCGTTCAGATGGCCGTGGTTCGCGATGAAAACCCGGTGGTCGGGATGGTTCTTGACGACTTCGACGCCCCACTTCACGACCTGTTTGCGTTTCCCGGGGTTCTCCCCCAGCGAAAGGAAAAGATAGTCGATACCGTTGATTTTCATTTCGTACCAGGCGCTCTGGAGCTTCCCCTCCTCCATGCAGCCCCCGAAGATCTCTTCGTTGAGCGGATTCTGGTCGATCTTGAAGTAGTTGTGCATCAACCCCCCGTGCTTCCGGTCGTGGTTCCCTTCACACACCACGTACGGCAACACATTGTCGAACGTCTTGTAGATCTCCCGGATCTGTTTCCACTCGGAATCGCTATCCTGGTCAGTCATGTCGCCGACACTGACGACGATCTTGATGTTCCGCTTGCCCTTCTCCTCAACGATCCAGTCCGCCATTGACGCAAGCGCCCTGTAGTTTCCCCCCTTGCTGAGGTAGTTCTGCGTGTCGGGCAGGACGACGATCGTCCAGTTACCCTTGACGTAGGGGGTCGGCTCCTCCTTGTGCTCTTCGAAGGGGTCGGCTTCCCCTCCCTGAGCCCAAACACCAGCCATCAGAATATGGATTCCCAACAGCGCAAACGTTGTCCTGATCATAGTGTCCCCGCTTCTTCGAACAAGTCGATATGCGGCATCGCCGACCGCTGCCTACTCCCACAATGGTGGCTTTGATATCACCCCACTTCAGATGTGCCTCAAGTCCTCTACTCCACCTTGATGCGGTAGTACCCGCTTCCGTCGCTGCCGACGTTGACCGGGTACGTGTTCGTGGGCGGGTCCGCGACCAGGTTACTGTCGATCACGTCCCAGACCGTGTCCAGCAAGTCCGTGCTGATCAGGATGGAGTACAGCTTGCCGGAGACGCTCTGCCATATGAGCGTGATCTCCGAAGGAGACCCCGGCGCCGCGGCTTCGAA
>CAZKRK010000079.1:0-23286 GCA_964555035.1 uncultured Victivallales bacterium
TGCTCGTAACGGCGGAGGACCGCCGTCTCCAGGGGCTTTTCGGACACCCTCTGACCAGGAACTTCACTCCAGAGAACCTTACCCCGCCCGGCCGCACACAGAACCGTGGCTTCGTCGCAAACACTTGTCCTCTGGGCGGCTACGTTGAATCTACGCTCTGACCGGGATGACTGCACCGCGGAAAATGAAGGTGACACCTTCGTCTGATTGATGACTAGCGATTTATGATTGATGATTTGTGAAGTACTTCGAAAATCACAAATCATCAATCGGGAATCATCAATCAATGGTGTCACCGATAGTTCCACGAGGTAAGGACTTCTTCACTCAGCCAGGAGTACGGCTCTCCAGAGCCGTTCGGAACGGGTCTGGAGACCCGTTCTCCGAAGTTTCCACCCTCGGAATTGACTCGGAAACGCAGCGCAACGGAGGCGGGCGATTGCCACGCACGTCCGTCAACTCCCGGACGCAGCCCTCGCGCACAGTTTGAAGCTGACCTCACCCACGTTCCCCGTGACGGTCAGCGGATTGGCGTCGTATGTGCCGAACGGTTCCGCCGGGTTGAACTTGCCGTCACCGTTCAGGTCCAAGAACGCGGATACACGGTACACGCCCCCCGCACGAACGGGACGGAGCTCGAACGCGCCTGCCGCCGCAACCTCCGTCTCGCAGATGTGCGCGCTGAGCGAGGCCTTCTCCAGAATCACTTCCAGGCGCGGAGAGCCGTGTCCGCTCACGATCGGGGCGCCCACCCCGGCATCGGCAGCGGCCGTGAAGCGCAGCGCAAGGGTAGCGTTGAGCGGGGGCGGCAGCCGGGGCGTCTCGATCCAATCGTTCCAACCGTCGAACACGCAGACACCGTCGGTCACCGCTTTCGGATGCGCAGTCCAAACGACACCGTACGCAACCCCGTCGGCGCCGGCTGGGCTCCCATCCACGACCCTGTTCGACTCCGCCGCGCGGAAATCGTAGTCAAGCACGAGTCCCTCGGCCGACACACCGTCGGTTGAGCCGATCACGTCGACGGGGTACGCGACAACCCGCATGCTTCCGGTCGAGCCGAATGTCACCGTACCCGAAATGGCCGCGCAGGAGGACGACGCATCCGCGGGGTCCGATCCGCACGCCACTTCTTCGCTGTCGCTGATTCCGTCGGCATCGCTGTCGACGACGGAATCCTCAAGCAGGACGGATACGCCGGCCGGGGCGTCCAGAGCGCGGAAAGACTTGCCTGTGTATGTTCCACACGGTTCCCAGCTGTTCCGGCACCCGTCCCCGTTCACATCCATGAACGCAAATACGGTCAGATCGCGCCCTTCGTCCCCGGCACAGGACATGACATAGGCGCCGGGCTGCGCCAGCAATGCCATACCGCACCGTCTCCCGCAACACGTCGTCGGCAGCGCCGCGCCGCCACCCTCGCCATGCACGAGTCGCACGGGCGAATCGGCGCTCCCGCCGACGGCATCGTACAGCCGCCCGATGTGCTCCGAGGGAAGGGCGCGCCGCCACACCATGACTTCATCAACGATCACGGAGGCATTCGCGCCGCCGATTATCAGCGGCGAGTCGATCATATCGTAGTTCCGCTGAAAACCGGTTCCCATCTCCTCGCAGTCGACAAACCAGCGCATTTCAGCGCCGTCGTACGTGATGGTGTGGAACTGCCAGGTCGCGGCCCGCGCCATCCTGTGAAGGCGCCAGTCGAAACTGAAACCCCACGCCCACAACATCCAGCTCCCGTCCTGCCACATGCCGACACGGAAGCGAGAGCCCTCGGTACCGTCGGCGCCCCAACCGACGAGATTGCCGCAGGACGTGCCGTTATGCGTCGCGAGGACCTGCGCCCAGAAGGCTATCGTGCGCGGCTCAGCGCCGCGGATCCCGACCGTCTCCCTCGAAACGATCGTGCTGTCCGAGCCATGCAGCCTGAAAGCGCCACCCACCTTGCCGGCGCTCACCCACGTTGCACCGGCGACAACGCCGTCCGCGCCCCGGGCGCCCTTGTCGGCAACGGTGGCGCCCTCGTCCCTGTCGAAACCGTAGTGCAGCACCAGGCCTTCCCCGAGCACGTTGCCGTCGTTCGGTGCGCCGGCGTCGTCCCCGGCCGCCGCTGCAACCACGTGAATGGTCCCGTCCAACGCCCCATCGTACCGCACCTCGCCGCGGATCGTGCCGACCTTGCGATCGGTATCGCTCAGCGCGATCGCCATGTTCTGCGCCCCTCCCCCGGCATCGGCAACTGCCTTCACGGGAAGCGCGGCAGCCTCCCACGCGTCGCGCGTCATGTCGCCGTCGGCGTCCAGAAACGCCCTGACCCAGTACTCCTGTCCGGGCGCCAGGCTTCGCAACGCGAACCTGCCGTCCTTTCCAACCGGAGCGGCGGCTCCCGCGAGCGACGCCTGCAGGGGCACAACGGACGTCATGTCCAGGCTGTGCGGAATCCAGGAACGCTCGCGCGGCTTCACGCCGCGCCCGGCGACTACCCAGATGCGACCGGCCTGCGGCCCACCGTACGTCACGCGACCGGCAATCGTGCCTTTCCGCCGCTCTTGCCGCACCTGCCGAAACCACCGTTGCACGCGCGGACCTACCATTGCGACAGCCGCCAGTACCGCCGCCAGACCGATGACATACCCGGTTGCCCGCCGCCGCACACCCGCTCCCCGACGCTGGCCCGGTTCGAGCGGGGCCTTGCCGTCGGCAATGCGGTTCAAGTCCACGAGCATGTCGGCGACTTCCGCGTAGCGGTCGCGCAGTTCCCGCGCCATGGCGACTTCGGCAATCTTGACCAGGTCGCGCGGGGCGGCCGGATTGAGCTCCAGGATGGGCCGCGGCGGACCTTCCTTGATCTGGTTGAGAATAATCTCCGCCGAACGGCCCGTGTAGGGCGGGCGGGCCGTAAGCATCTCGTAGATCATACATCCCAGCGCGTAGATGTCGCAACGCGTGTCCTCGGCGTTGCCGGCGGCGGCCCGCGGCGAAAGGTATGCCGGCGTCCCTTCGACGCAGTCGGACCTGATGTCGACGATCGAATCGTTGAACACGCTGCGGGCCAACCCGAAATCGGTGACCAGTACCCGCCCCTCTTCGCCCATCATGATGTTCGCCGGCTTGATGTCCCTGTGGATGATGCCCTTCTTGTGAGCATAGCCGAGGGCGGACGCCACCTGGCGCGCGATGTCGACAATCTCGTGTTTCTCCAGGGGTCGCTCGCTATCGATCCTGTCGGCCAGGCTGCCGCCCTCAACGTGCGGCACCACGTAGTAGGCGCCCTCGTCGCGCCGGGAAACCTCCATGACCTGCAGGATGTTGGGGTGCGACATCCGATACATGTAGCGCGCCTCGGAGAGAAAGCGCCGCGCAATGCCCCGATCGCGTTGCAGCTCCGCCTTGAGGATCTTTATGGCGACCTTTACTCCCGTGACCGGATCGCGCGCCAGGACAACGCGTCCCATGCCGCCCTCCCCCAGCAAGCGAATGACCTCGAAGCGACCGACCGTGCCGATCACACCCGGCCTGGTCGGGGCCGCCAGCCCGCCTGCCTCGCTGTGCAACAGCTCCTCGGCGCCGCGCGCGGGAGAGGACATCGGCGGAAGTTCGACCGAGAACGCCGTGTCGTCCACCCCGGTACTCGAAGCGGCCGTCTCCGTATCGCCCCCGGAATCGATATCGGGCTCGGGACTCTTGTCGGGGTTGATCACAAGATCATAGTGGTTTCGCGAATCGCCGAGGCGCGCCGCGCACGTCCGGCACAGCAGGCCATGGGCCTTGTCCCGTTCGACGGCATCGATCTCGCAACCACATTCCAGACATCGAGACTTCATCAGGGCTTCTCTCTGCTACGAATTCAGACGCTCCCATGCTTCACGGAGCAATCCGCGCGTGGCGTCGTCGAGCCATGCTCTCGCCAGAGCCCACTTCACCCCCCGTCGCAATTCTGCGTCGGACAGTTCGCTTATTTTGCGACGACAACGCACCAACGCGGCGGCAATCGCGGTATAGTATACCACCGAGGCAACATCCTCAGGCATCGTCGAAGCGGATCCCATGCGGCACCGTTTGGCGAAGTCCTTGGTCAGAACCAGAAGCTCAATCGGCGGACACGGGTGATGCAACAGGTCCCCGAGGCTGTTGAGCAGCAACCCCTCGGCTTCGGCCGCGTCCCTCAACTGAGCGGCCAGCGAGGTGTCGAGCTGCGACAGATTGAACTGAACGGGGGCGCCAAGCTGATGAGCCAGAACCGCCGACAACTCGGATTCGGACCAGACGCGCTCACCCGCATCGGCATCGTCCAGCAGGTCTACGACCCGCGCCGGACTGACATCAAACAAGTCTGTACGATATTGCCCCAAAGTCACCCTCCTTGACAGCACCCCGTATACCAGTGGCGCACGTCAAGCACAACAATCAATGCAGGCGCTCGGACGCCTGTGTCAGAATCCGCCTGATGGCAAGAATCTCGCCGTCGATTTCGGAATCCTCGCAGACCGTGTCGCTCACGACTTCCCTGAGGACACGCTGGAACATCCTCTTCACGCTGATGAGTACATTGGCTACCTGACCCGGCGACTTGAAATCGTAGCGCCGGGCGAGCACCTCGTACGGAACGATACGCCTGTCATACAGGATTGGGCCCAGCATGCGACCGTCAAACACATCCCACATGTCGGGGCGGCCGGTCTCGTGACAATGTGCCCGAACGCGATCGACGGCCGTCGCAACCGTCTGTAATGCCCAGGCGAGGTTGAACGCCCGCTCCAGGTCTCCGTCTTCGACAACCAGGTCCGGATGCTCGTCCAGGCTGATGCTCTCGTCCGAATCGGGCGCGTTCCTGCGAGAACGTTCGCGACGTATCCAATCGAGCACGTAGTTCTTGAAAACGCGCAGGAGATAGTTCCGAAAACGGCCTCTCTCCCGGTCGGCGCCGCCGATGACATTCTTGCCCAACACGTGCCCAATCAGGAACTCCTGGACGAAGTCCTCGGCCCGGTCTTCGATGACACGCATACCGCGAATGACGTAGTTCTTCAGGACGGGACGGTAGATTCCCACGAGCTCGTTCAGAGCCTCGGTACGCATCTCGTCCGAAGTGTCGGACGCCCGTGCCACGAGCGACCACCGCGTCTCCGGTATCGCTCGATGTTCACTCGGCGTAAAATCCCTCATCCCACTCAGCTCCCTCTAACACTTCCGACAACCCAACCCCAATCCCGACCTCACTGTGCTAATCTACCCCAAACATGAGAGAGAAACAAGCGCATCCCTCGCGGACGCAATCTCTTCTGGCATGTTGCCCTCATCTGTACTATCAATACCCCTCGTTTCGGCTCCTCCCCTCCGGCGGCCGGCGTGATTCAGAGGACCCGATAGAACAGGACACAGCACCAACATGGCAACCAAAAACGACCTGATCGCCGCCGCGATGCAACTGCGCGAAGACGTTGAAGGACTCCAGTTCGGCGATCCCGTCGCATACGTATACAATCCCCTCGTCTACGCCTGGGCGCCGCACGAAAACTACCTGGAACGATGGGGGGCCGGCTGCAAACGGGTCATCTTCCTCGGCATGAACCCGGGACCGTGGGGCATGGCCCAGGTCGGCGTACCCTTTGGCGAAATCAGCTACGTCCGCGACTGGCTCAAAATCGCCGGACGGATCGAGCGGCCGGCCAGCGAGCACCCCGACCGCCCCGTGCACGGGTTCGAGTGCGAACGCTCGGAAGTCAGCGGCAGACGCCTCTGGGGCTACTTCTCACGACGATACGGAACGCCCAGCGTCTTCTTCCAGGAGCACTTCGTGGCCAACTACTGCCCGCTCATGTTCGCGGAAGAGAGCGGCAGAAACCGTACGCCCGACAAACTGCACGCCGACGAGCAGCGCGACCTCTTTGCCGCCTGCGACGAACACCTCCGCCGGATGGTGCGAATCCAACGACCGCAGTGGGTCATCGGCGTCGGCGCGTTCGCCGCCGACAGGGCCGCCAAGGCCCTGGCCGAAAACGACGTGCGCGTAGGCAGGATTCTCCACCCCAGCCCCGCCAGCCCGGCCGCCAACCGCGGCTGGGCCAAAGCCGTCGAGCACGAGCTGAGAGAACAGGGCGTTTGATTCGGAGACGAGAGCAGTGGGCCGGATTTGCAATCCGGCCGAGAGAATGTGAAGCATACCGGGAGAATGGCGCGACCTTGGTCCGTTCATTCTCGACAACATGCTCAGCTCTCTCTCGGCCGGATTGCAAATCCGGCCCACTGCCAACAGCCGGCAACCAGTACTCCGTTGCCCCGGCCATACCGATCACCGATCACCGATCACCGATTACCGATCACCGATCACCGATCACCGATCACCGGAAACTGCTCCTTTCAGGGGCTCAGAACCGATGCGTCCGGTTGCGGATGACTTTGGTGTGTCGGTCTTTGAAGTCCTGCTCGGCGTGTCTGGCGATATTGAGCAGGATCCCCACGCTGACCAGTGAAATCAGCAGGCAGGTACCCCCGTAACTGATAAACGGCAGGGCCAGTCCCTTCGTCGGGAGACAGCCCGTCACCACGCCCATATTGATCGCCGCCTGAAGACCGATCATCATCGTCAGCCCGAACGCCATCAGCTTTCCAAAGCGGTCCACGGCGCCATAGCTGACGATCATGCCGCAGATGAAGAAGCCCACGAACAACAGCACTACGAACGCCGTAACGACGAAGCCGAGTTCTTCACCGATGATGGCGAAGATGAAATCGGTATGCGCTTCGGGCAGATAGGCCTGCTTCTGCATGCTGTTGCCCAGGCCGCGGCCGAACCACCCACCGCCGATGAAGGCGACTTTCGATTGCACCACCTGGTGAGCCGCATCGGGATACTTGTCGGGAAACAGAAACGCGAATACGCGCTCGATGCGCTCGGGGTTAAACAACACGGCCAACACGAAGGCGCCGGCGCCGAGCAGCGCCGTCACCGACAAATAGGTAAACCTGGTCCCCCCCGCGAACAGGATCGCCATGCCCACGGCGCCGAGCAGCGCGGTCGTCCCGAAGTCCGGTTCCGCCATAAGCAACCCCAGGATCAGGCCGAGTCCCGTCATCGGCGCCAGCAGGCCGGACCGGAATCGCCCGGCATGGCGGGCAACGTCAGCCATCCACGCAGCCAGCAGGATGATGGTTGTCAGCTTGGCAAACTCGGAAGGCTGGGCGCTCAACGGACCGAGGCGAATCCAGCGGTAGCTGCCGAGAGTCTTGCCGCCGATCCCGGGCACGAATACCAGGCAGAGTGCCGCGACAGACAGAACGCCCATGGCAATTGCTATGGGCCGCTTGCGCCACCAGTGGTAATCGCACCGCGACATGACGGCCATCGCCACCAGGGAAACGACCAGCCACACCGTCTGGCGCTTGAGAAAATACTCGGGATCGCCAAACCGCGCCGAGCCGCGCACGCTGCTCGTACTGGCGAGCATGATGATGCCGATAATGAGCAGAATGACGACGATGTAGATGAGCGACCTGGAAACCCAGCGCATCTTACTCGGGTTGGGCGGGGATCCTGAGCACCTGTCCAACCGTCAGGTCGGGCCCCGTCAAGCCGTTCAGCTTCATCAGGGCTTCAGGCGAAACGCCCCACCAGATCGCCACGGAATAGACATCTTCATCGGGCTTCACGGTGTGGGTCTCCGCCGACGCCTTGCCCGCGGCAGGCGCGGGCGCCGGGGTCCCGGGCTCCTGAGGCGACACCTTGGTCGTCTCCAGCGCAGCATCCGGCGACCCGATGGGGGGCGCAGCCGGAACGTCGTCGGAAACCTCGGGTGGCGGCACCGTTAGAGGCTGGGCCGGAGGAGCGCCCGCGGCGGCAGGGATCTTGAGTTTCTGCCCTACCATGATCAAGTCGCTTCTGAGGCCGTTGGCCTCTTTCAGCTTCTTCACGGTGGTGCCCACGCGCGCGGCGATCACCGACAGGCTGTCACCCGACTTGACGACATACTCCCCGCCCAGGGGAATTTTCCGCGGCTTCGAGGCGCTCGTGCCCTTCAGCGTCGGGGGCGTGCTCGTCACGTTGTGCTTGCCGGGCAGAAGCAGCTTCTGACCGACGTACAGCTTGTTGGGGTTCTTCAACCCGTTCAGAGCAACGATCTCGTTCACCGAGAGGCCGTAATGGGCAGCAATCTTCGACAGGGCGTCGCCCCTTCGGACCACGTAGGAGGTGGTCTCACCGACAGCCCAGATTCTGGCCGGCGGCCCGGCGGAAACGGGCTCCAGGACCGCTCGTTCGATCACCGGTTCCGCGGGCGGAACGGGCATCACGGGCGGCTCGGGCGGCGGCAGGCTGGGGACGGGAGTTCCACAGCCTTGGATCAAGAGAATGCCCCCGACGGCAAGACAGTGCGCGGCGGCAATAGCGGTGATTACGGCAGCTTTCTTCATTCTACTTCTCCTCACAATACTCTTTGACCAGCTTCTGAAAATGCTCTCCACGTTCCCGGTAGCCGCGGAACTGATCGAAACTCGCGCACCCGGGGGACAACAGAACCGTCGTGCCGGAGGTGGCACTCGCGGACGCCTCGGCTACCGCCTGCTCAACCGTTCCGCTCACATGGCAATCGGCAACACCTTCCCATGCCTCTGACATGCAACAAACCGAGTCTCCGACAAGATAGATTCTCGATACGTGCTTGGCCAGCACTTCTTTCACACAATCCAAATCTTTTTCTTTCAGTAGCCCTCCCGCGATAAGATGGACGGGCTGCGAAGTCATGCGCAACGCGGCTGCCAGCGCCGCCAGGTTCGTCGCCTTGGAGTCATCGATATACGTAACACCATCATACACCCCCACCCGCTGCATGCGGTGTGGCAGGGGTTCGAAGCGCTTGAACACCTGCTCGACAACGGCCCCCTCCACGCCGCACGCATCCGCAACGCCCAGGGCAGCGGCGGCAGCCAGTCCCATGACCGGATTGTCAAAGTAAGTCCCGCCCATCCCAACCGGCCCGGCGCCTGCGCCGCTGTGCGACACCTCCGCGGCGCCATAGCGATAGGTGGCTGCCGCGCTGTCGCCAAACGTGGCAACGTGCGCGCCCTGCCGTGCCGCCGAATCCGCCAACCCCGACAGGCTCTCGGGAACGAGGCAGTAGTCCCCTGCGCTCATATTGGCAAACAGACGCGTCTTGAGAGCGCAATAGCGCCCCATATCGCCATGCCGGTCCAAGTGGTCCGGCTGGATATTGAGCAGCACGCCCACGCGTGGCCGCAGGGTCCCCGGCCACTCGAGCTGAAACGAACTCACTTCCACGACCAGCCAGTCCAGGGACCCGCTGCGTCCGGCTACGTCACAAATCGGGATGCCGTAGTTGCCCGCGGGCTCAACCCGCAGACCGGCCGCCTCCAGTATGTCGCTACAGAGTTTCACCAGCGTGCTCTTGCCGTTGGTTCCCGTCACCGCCACAATCGGACAGCGGCAATACCTGAAACCCAGCTCCAACTCGGATACTGCCTGCATCCCACTGTCCACGATCTTCCGCGACCAGTCGGAATCGTAGGCAACGCCGGGACTGACGACACAAAGCTCGAAATCTCCGGCCGGGACCTGCTTGGCGTCCAGAATCACGTACGCTCCTTCTCCACACAACGCCGCGGCGCGCTTCGCGAGCTCGTCACCGTGCGAAGCGTCAACGACGCTCACGTCATACCCTTCGCGTAGAAGCAGTCTCGCCGCGGCGGCGCCGCTGACGCCGAGCCCCAGAACAAGCGCGCGCGCGCCTCCCATTGTGTTCCCCTCCGTCACACGCTGCTCTTGCTCTTTTCGTACTCGCCCCACAGCACCGCAACCGGGGGCTCATCGCGCGACCCGTTCGCCAGCATCCCCCTGGACGAGCGGCGGTTGGTTTCTCTCAGACGCTGCACTACCGTCGACCAGCGAAACCCGCCCGCCACCAGTGGCGTCCCGGCATCCCTCGCTTTCTCCCGCGTCTCCCCAATACTGACCATCACTCGACCTCCGCTGTTGAGCCTAGTAGTTCCACAATCTCTTCCAGTCTCGCGCTCCTGGAAGCTTTCAAAAACACGGCGTCTCCGGCCTTCGCCGATCTCGCCAGAAAAACGGCGGCCTCCGCCGTGGAGGCCAGACAATGCACACGGTCCGCCGGATAGCCGGCGTCCACCGCACCGCCGCCTATCGCCGCGGATACCGTGCCGACCAACACAATCCCGGCCCACGGACCGGCGGCGATCTCCCGCCCCAGCCACCGGTGCAACTCCTCCTCGAAACTGCCCAGCTCCAGCATGGCGCCCAGGACAAGCCAACGCCGGCCTTCGCAACGCATTCGCCCGAACGTGTCGATCGACGCCTCCATACTGACGGGATTGGCGTTGTATGCATCGTTGACGATCAACACGCCGTCAATTGTCTCCGGCTGCCATCTCAACGGCAGGGACCGGCAAGACTCAAAACCTGTCTGTATCGCGTCCCAGGACATGCCCGCCTCGCGCCCGACCGCGACCGCCAGCATCGCGTTGACGATGTTGTGCCGCCCCGGACTCGGCAGATGAAACTCGCTTTCGTCTCCGGTTCGACTCTCACGAATCGACACCCTGTCCACCGTGTCGTCGTGACCGGCACAGACGTAGTCGGCCTCGCCGCTCAGGGCGACCGTCACCACCGGCGCCGGGCTGCGCGAGGAGAGCAGCTCGAAGTAACCGCCACGGGCGTCGAGAAACGCCCGCCCGGAAGGGGACAGAGCTTCAAGCAGGGCCGCTTTCTCCCGCGCAATCTCGTCGAGCGAAGCGAAATGGCCTATGTGTGCGGCGCCTACCGCGGTCACGATGCCCCAGTCCGGCCGCAAGACGGCGCTGAGCTCGGAGATCTCGCCCACGTGATTCATGCCAATCTCGAACACGCCCATCCCGGTTCCGGGCTCCATCCTCAACAGGCTCAGCGGCAACCCGATATTGTTGTTCCAGTTGCCGTGCGTTCTGGCCGTTGGCCAACCGGCCCCGAGCACGGCGGCCGTCATCTCCTTGACGGTCGTCTTGCCGACACTGCCGGTCACGCCGACGACACGCGGCGCAACCTTGCCGCGGTAAGCTCCCCCCAGACCCATCAGGGCCCTGCCGGTATCGGCGACCTCCAGCAGGGGACCATCTCCTTCCCAACTCCGACCCGCGCCGCTCACAAGAGCTGCCGCCGCGCCCCGCTCGAAGGCTTGCGGCACGAACTCATGACCGTCGAACCGCTCGCCCGCAAGCGCCACGTACAAATCGCCCTTGCGAATCGTGCGGGTGTCGTTGGAAACACCGGTCACCGTCCCGGGCGGCGTACCGCGCCATTGCCCACCGCACCAGACCGCCAGCTCATCTGGAGAGAAACAGGGCATCAGGACGGCTCCTCCAACACTTCGCGGGCAACGGCCCGGTCGTCAAACGGCACTGTACGGTCCGCAAACTCCTGGAACGTCTCGTGACCCTTGCCCGCAATGAGCACCGTGTCGTTCTCCGCGGCCTCGGCTATCGCCGCCGCTATCGCTGCCCTGCGATCGCTGATGGCCGCGTAACGACTCGCGGATTCGAACCCCGGGCGGATCTCATCGATGATTTTCTCGGGATCTTCCTTGCGCGGGTTGTCGGAAGTGACGATCGAGAAATCCGCCAGGCGCGATGCAACGCGCCCCATGGCAGGCCGTTTGGTGCGATCGCGGCTGCCGCCGCAGCCCATGACGACAATCAACCTGCCGGCGGTGACTTCGCGCAGCGTTGTCAGCACGTTCTCGAGAGCGTCGTCGGTGTGGGCATAGTCGACGTAGACGTGGTAGCCGCGATCGTTGGCAACCGGTTCGAGCCGGCCGGGCGCCGGTTCGGCCTCGGACAGGACCGCCAGCGCGGTCTCGAAAGGAACACCCGCGACCGTCGCGGCCCCGACCGACGCCATGGCATTGCTGACGTTGTAGCGCCCAAGCAACCCGATCCGCACGTCGGCACTCCCCCACGGCGAGGTCAAATGAAAACGACTGCCTTCGGCCGCTACCGAGACGTCGACGGCGCGAATGTCCGCTTGCGGACGGAACCCGTAGGTCAGGCGGCTGACCGTGTCCGGCACTTCCCCCAACATGCGCCGGCCCCATTCGCTGTCGACGTGGACCAGGGCCACCGAATCCTTGCCGTTCCCGTCCAGCTCGCGAAACAGACGCGCCTTGGCCTCGAAATAGGCGTCCATCGTGCCGTGATAATCGAGGTGGTCGCGGGTCAGGTTGGTAAAGACCGCAACATCAAATGCCGTTCCCAGAGTACGGCGCTGGTCCAGGGCGTGCGACGAGACCTCCATCACGACGCTGCGGCAGCCCGTCTGCAGCATGTCCGCAAACAGGCGCTGCAGCTCGGCCGCATCGGGAGTCGTGCGCCCGGCGGGAATCCTGCGCGTGCCGATCTCGTACTGAATTGTCCCGACAACTCCCGGCGTCAGCTTGGCCGCGTTCAGCATGTCGCGCACCACACAGGCAGTCGTGGTCTTGCCGTTGGTGCCCGTGATGCCGACGACCTTGAGGCGCCGCGAAGGATGGCGGTGAAACCGCGCCGCAAGTCGCGCCAGGGCCACACGGGTATCATGCACCCGGATGTGACAGCCGACGTCCCGTTTCGTGCGCTGCTCCGACACCACGGCCACGGCGCCGCGGGCAAGGGCGTCGTCGACATACTCCGAGCCGTCAAGCGTGTGCCCCGCGACCGCGGCGAAGACGTATCCTGCCCGCACCTTGCGGGAGTCGCAGGCCACCCCGGTCACATCGTGGTTGGGGCAACCGGACACAACCGGGTCATCAAGCTCAGCGATGAGGGTTTTCAGTTTCAACGTCTACCTAAGTATACGAGCCGACGGTCGACAGCGTCCTGGCGAACGGGAGGGATGTCGAGATAACGAACAGTCTGCGCCGCAATCTTGCCGAAAGCCGGACCGGCCACCCGCCCGCCGGTGTGGTACGGCTGCGGTTCGTCAACCACGACAATCACACCGATTTCCGGGTCCTCTGCCGGCAGGAAACCGACGAACGAGGCCATGTGCGCCGTGTTCGAGTAGCGGCCGTTGACGGGTTTCTGGGCCGTACCGGTCTTGCCCGCGACGGAGTACCCGTCCACGCGCGCTCGCCGTCCCGTGCCGCCGTCTTCAGTCACGCGCGCCAACAGCCGGCGCATCAGGGACGCCGTTTCGGGACTGATCGGCCGCGAAAGGACCTCGGGCAACGGTTTCAGATAGACCGAACCGTCCCGACCCGTGACCTGGCTGATGACGTAGGGCTTCATCAGGTACCCGTTGTTGGCAATCGCGCAATAGACCTGAAGAACCTGCAGCGCGGTAACGGCAACCCCCTGCCCTATGGCAATCCGCGTCGAACTGATCTTGGACCATTGCGAAGGCTTGTGCAGGATCCCGTTCTCTTCCCCCGGCAGGTCTACGTTGAGCTTCGTACCGATACTGTAGGCGCGCAGGTAGTCGTAGAAGCGTTGGTTGCCCAGCATCAGCGCGAGCTTCGCGGAAAGAATGTTGCTCGACTTCTTGATCCCGTCCGCCACCGTCAGGCGATCGTAGGCGTGATAGTCGCGCAGCACGCGTTTGCCGTAGAACCAGGCGCCGTTCTCGCAATCGATGATCGTCTTCGGACTCGTCACCCTCTCGTTGAATGCGGCCGAAAAAACAACCGCCTTGAAGGTGGATCCGGGCTCGTAGACATAGCCCACGGCGCGGTTCAGCCACATCGACTGGTCCACCTTGTTGAACTCGTTCGGGTCGTAGGAGGGGCGCGCCGCCATGGCCAGAATCTCGCCGGTCTTGACGCGCTCCACAATCGCCCACGCCCCCTTGGCATTGTGCTCCTGCATCACTTCGTCCAGGGCGGTCTCGACAAAATACTGGACGTTCTGGTCGATGTTGAGCGCGATGTCGGCGCCCTCGAGGGCGGGGATGTACTCCCCGCCTTCCCAGTAGATCTCCCTCCGCAACGCGTCCACGCGCGTCTCGCGCAACCCGGGACAACCGCGGAGATACTTGTCCATCGACTGCTCGACCCCCGCGCTGCCGATCCCCTGGTAGTTGACAAAACCGAGCACATGGCACAGGAACGAACGCTGCGGGTAGTGACGTATCGTCTCGTCCTCGAAGAACACCCCCGCCAGTTCCCGCTCTCGCAGCAGTTCGACTTTGTCCATGGGCACGAAGCGCTGCAGACGCTTGTACTGGCACTCCGGCCTGTTCAGTTTCTCGGCGACCACATCCGTGGGCAGGCCAAGCGTCTGCGCCAGTTGGGACGCCACGGCAACCAGGTTGCTGCCCTCCGCAATGTGCTTGGGATTGGCGCAGACGTTCTTGACCGCCAGGTTCAGCGCCAGGATGTTGTCGTGTCCCCGCCGGTCATGGATGTTGCCCCGTCCCGCCAGAAGCCGCTTCTCGACACGGTACCCCTCCTCCGCACTCGCCAGAACGGCGTCATGTGGCCCAAGATGCAAAAAGGCCAGGCGGCATCCCAACCCGACCAATACGGACACCATCAGTACGGCGCTGACGGCAAAACGGCATTTGAGTCCTCTGTCATTCATGGTAAACCGTCCTCTCCCCATGAACGTAACGAACCGTGCTGCGCGCCAGCCGTCTGGCTTTCTCACGCTCGTCTTCGCGCTCGTACACCCAGACGATCTGATCGTTGCGCGGCAACGCCATATTGATGTTGTGCCTGGCCAGTGCCGCCTCGATGCTCCGCGGCGACTTCATCCGCGTCCAACGGCACTTCTCGTTGACAAACTGGTTGCGCAGCTTCTTGCGCTCCGTCTCCAGGACCTGGATCTCCTTGCCGATCCGATTGCAGCGGGATTTCAGCCACACCCGTCCCACGGCACACGTCAGGATAACGATCGCCAGCCCCGCCAGCGGCGCGGGCAACAGCATCGTGTTCTGAGTCTTCTTCCTGTTCTTCCTTCTGCGTGCCATAGTGACTTACCTGACCTCTCGTTTCGTCACCCGCCGGACAGCGAAAACGCTGACCGACGACCTCAAATCCGCCGCCTACGCCGGAGCCGCCAACCTCTCGGCCGCGCGCAGCTTGGCCGACCGTGCACGCGGATTGAGCTCCACTTCCGCGTCTGTCGCCGCTACGGGGCGTTTCGTCAGAATGCGCAACGGAGGCTCCTCCCCCTCCCAGCGCTGGCCGCCTGACTGCAGCGACTCCCAGCGCCCGGCATGCCGTCTCAAAAAACGCTTGGCGATACGGTCCTCCAGGCTGTGAAAAGCGATCACAACCAGGCGCCCGCCTTCCTTCAACAGATTCAAACCGCCAATCAGCCCGGCCCGCAGCGCTCCCAGCTCGTCGTTCACGGCAATGCGCAGCGCCTGGAACGTGCGCGTCGCCGGATGTCGGCGCCCCTGCCGCCAACCCGACGCGCGGCTGACGATGTCGGCCAACCGCAGCGTGCGCGTGATGGGAGCAAGCGCGCGCTCCCTGACGACCGCCGCGGCAATCGCCCGCGCCCGCGGTTCCTCGCCGTACTCCCGCAACAACCGCGTCAGCTCAGCCGCGGACAGACGCGCCAACAGCTCGGCCGCCGACTCCCCGGCGCTCCGGTCCATCCGCATGTCAAGCTCGGCGTCCTCGCGAAAACTGAACCCCCGCTCGGTCGCATCAAGCTGATCGGACGATACACCGATATCCAGGATCACGCCGTCCACGCTTTCAAATCCACTATTCAATGCCAACGCCCCGATATCCGCGAAGTTCCCGTGAGCCACGGCTACTGCCTCGCCCCATTTCGCGAGTCGCTCTTTCGCCCGTTGAAGGGCTTCCAGGTCCCGGTCAATCCCAAGCACTCGCCCACGCCCCCCAATGCGTTCGAGGATGGCATCGGCGTGACCTCCCCCTCCAAGTGTGCCGTCCACGTAAACGCCGCCAGCCTTGGGGGCCAGGAATTCCATTGATTCTGCGATGAGAACGGTCCGGTGCATTCTCTCTCCATCATCTCACCACCCATCGAAATCCAATCAGAAACCGTACGCCTTCGCCGTTTCCCTGATGCTCGCCATGTTGATTTCGAGCTGGTCGCCGATATTCTCGGGCGACCACAGCTCAAACGTGTCGACCGCCCCGGCCAGGATCACCTGGTCGCCGAGACCGGCAAACGCCAACAGCTCGTCGCTCACGCGGATACGCCCCTGCGAATCCCAGACGGCAATCTCCGAAGACATGCCCAGGCGGCGCACAAACTCGCGCGCCTGCTCATCCGCAATCGGCAGCTCACGGATCCGATCCAGACGACGCGTCCACTCCACCCCCGGAAACACGCGCAAATAGGGGCGATTGAAGTCCGGCAGCACATACAGACACTTGGGATCGCCGACCATCGCGCGCCATGACGACGGGATCGTCAACCTCCGCTTGCCGTCAAGAGAATGCGTGAAACGGCCGTGAAAACTGCACCGTCCACTCACCGCCTGCTCAAGCAGCACGTTCTGTACATCATCCGCCATTTGACTACACCTTGACCCACATTGGTGGTTACTTAAACCACTTCGCTGCACTTCTGTCAATATTTTTTTGCAAATAATCCAAGAAAGTGACTCGCTGCCGAATGGCGCTGAAATGGGCAAAAACGCCGAGATGCGGAGAGAGGGCGGCGGTACGCATCTGCGATTTGCCGTACCAGGCCCGGAGGGCCGCCATAGTAGAGCCTGGGGTGAAGCGCAACGGCACACCCAAGCCCCGGAGGGGCGACATAGTAGAGCCTGGGGTGAAGCGCAGCGGAACCCCAGGGGGGATTCCCGCCCCCCCCCGCGTGAGCCCCGGAGGGGCGGCATAGGCACCCCCACGGAGGTTGTGCCTTGGCGGTTGCTACGCCGGCGAGCGGATGTGCCTATATCGCCCCTGCGGGGCTTGCTGATTCTCTCTCCGCTTCCCCCTGGGGTTCCGCTACGCTCCACCCCAGGCTCGGACATCCTTGCCTCTCCCGGGCCACGCCAACTCGTGTCTCCGTCACAACCACTTGTTGCTCCGTCGATTACATGGATTCCCGCGTCGATAGGGAGAACGGCAAAGCGTAAGATGAGCGTGACACCCTTTTTTGCTGTTGCGATGGACCGCCCGTCCCCAACGGGGACGCACGTCACAGCCCAGGGCGAAACCCTGGAGACCGGTCAGACACCCAACAACCCGGGCTCCCCGAAGGGCAGAGTCTGTCACGTCCTGATTTCCGATTAGGACACCTTCTGGTTGTTGCTTGAGATGGTCTTCATAGTACAGGGGTCATGGGTGGAGACACCGCGGGATGATGACAGGGCGTATGCTCCGCAGCCTGTGCCGAGTGTGGCTAGGGTCGAAGTCACCGTTGTTTCCGGGAAGGAACTCTGAGGCTCCATTATGGCGGCCCTCCGGGCCTGACACAACTTGCTCTTGCGTGAGAGCGTGTGAGCGGGGGGAAAGGGGACGACTCACACGCCCACAAACTCACTCCACTTCGACCCGGTAGAAGGCGCCGCGAGGATTGTCGGGGATGCCCGACGTATGCGTGTTCACGGGCGGAGTAGCGGGGAGCCCTTCCGCTTCCGTAGCGTCGAAACCGGTCACGAGGTTGGTTGACCTCCGGATCGCGTAGAACCTGTTGCTGACGCTGGACCAGCTCACGATCAGTTCGCCGTCTCCGCCGGCCTCCGCCGACTGCAGGACCAGGGCCGAACCGGCATTGGTAGGCACGGTGCCGGCCAGCCACTCGGCGAGATTGCACATCCCGTCCCCGTCCCGGTCATCGTCCGCGCCACCGTCGACCGCATCGGTCCCGCCGAAGTGGAGCGTCTCCCAGGCGTCGGGCAAACCGTCGGCGTCGGCGTCGGCGACAACGCCGGGGGTAGGACCCGCGAGGCACGCAGCCCAACCGATCGGATCGTTGCCGTATCCCGCGACGTCCATGCGCTCCAGTGAAGCGCCCTGCCCGTCCGCCGCCACGGGCCACGGGTTGGCATCGTCGTATTCGACGCGCTCCACCAGGATGTACGGCGTCTCTCCCGTCAACGGTTCCGGATCTCCCGGCCGGTCCAATTCCAACGTCTCCCCGCCGTTGCTGAGCTTGCCGCTGTACGGCCCGACAACCCTCACGCCTTCGGCGACAGCGTAGACACCGGTGAAGGCGGCTTCATTCGTCGGGATCACGAGTACGCACCCGCCGGCCGGGATGACGATATTCGTTGGAAAAACGAACGACACGGCGCCATCGAGATGCCAGGTGTTGGTCGGAACGGCAGGATCGTAAAGCGGAACGTCGGTTGCCGCCGAGTTGTAGAGCTCGACGAACTCAAACGCGTTACTGTCGGCCGGGTGATACATGATCTCGCTGACGACAACGGGCCCCACCAACGGGTAGTCGTTGGACATTCCGGAACTGGTCGCGCTGAGCGCCGTGACGTCCACCACGGCGTCGCTGCGAACATAACGCCCGAAAGTCACGTCCAGCTCGGAGGCGCCCAGCTCCACGCTGTCCCGGTAGCCGGTCAACACGCCGTTCGTACCGGACGACAGGTAGACCCCCTCCCCCAGCTCGCTCAGGGCAAACCCGTTGGTTCCCGCCGCGTTGGTGCCGAAGTGAGAAGCCTCGGTCAACACCACGTAGCCGCCGGGCAGCACCGCGGTAACGTTCGACAAGACCACCTTGGCCGGATTGTCCTCGTCATCGCTCACGTACCAGCCGTTGAGGCTGATAGTCTCGGACGAGGCATTGTAGAGCTCGATCCAGTCGCCGGGGTCGTCCTGGTCCTGGTGAGTGAGGACTTCATTGATGACTATGTCACCCGGCGACCAGAACTCCTCGGAAGCGTCGCCCGGAGTCCCGCCGGCGTATGCGCTCGCCCGCCAGCCGTCCGCGGCGTTCCATGCGTTGGTTTCCGCTCCGGCGTCAAGTACGGTCAGCGAGAACCCCTCGCCGTCCGTCACGGGATACCAGCCGTCATCGTAACCGAAGCGCTGAATCGTCCGGCCCAGGCCGTCGACAAGCTCGATCTCTTCACCCTCGTTGGCCAACGCGCCGGGCAGGAAGAAGCGTCCGCCGTACTCCCCGCCGATGCACATGCCGGCCCCCTCCGGATAGCGATTCGTGAACGCTTCCAGGTTGCCGACCAGCACCAGGAACTCGCCCGGCCCCAGGCTCTCGATACCGCAGTCGGTGAAGTCGAAACTGATCCCCTCCACGAACTCGACGCCCGCGAGACCGGTTGTCGCGCTGCCCGTGTTCTGGATCTCGATGAACTCGAAGTCCGACTCCAGGTAGTTGGTCTCCGTGCTGCCGGCCGGATGGTACATGAGTTCCGTCACGCGGAGCGTGGCGACGGGACTCTCAGGCACGAAAACCGCCTCCGTCAAGGCACTCCACGCACCGCCGGCCAGGGCGCGGGCCCTGACCCGCACGGTCCGCGTGCACGCGACGGGTTCGACGTACAACGTCCCGGAGTCGATCGGATCGCTTCCGTCCAGCGTGTAGTACACCTCGTTTGTCCCCGACATGCCCAGCGTGAACCCTGCGCCAAAGCTCCCGCCGTGCCGGCTGAACACGGGCGCATCAACCGCGGGGTACCAGCCCTGCGCCAGCAACTGCTCGAGAAGGATCTCGCGGCGATACGGGAAGTAGTCGTTCGTGACCGCCGCCAGCTCCGGCAGCCAGTCGTCGTCTTTGGTCCGCGGCGGCTCAATGCGCGCGTCACCCCAACGCGCCGATTCGGCGATGATGGCCAGCTCGACTTCCGCAACCCGCGCGGCGAAGCGCGCCTGGCACACCTCTTCGGTCAACAGCCCGCCGTTGAAACAGTGCCGCTGCACGCGGTCGCCGAAACGCCGCACATAGTTGGTGTTCGCGCACAGCCGCTGGTGAAGCCACTGCGGACTGAACTGACTCTCGAGCGCCAGGTTGGGGTCCTCCCACGGTCCCGTGCGGTCCTCGTTGACGTCGAGCAACGTGTTCTCCGCGTCGTGACGGAAAAACTGAAAACCGTCCTCGCCCGCGCGGTTGAAAATCGCGTAGTAGTTGTTGGCGATCCTGTTCTTGCCTATGGCCGAAATGGGACCGTCGCGATCGCCGACGTAGTAGACCGCGATCATGTAGTCTACGAGGTTGTCCACATCCAGCAACACGCGCTGCGCCGGGTCGCGGACGCCGGCGGCGTCCAGCCCCTGTACGGCGCAGTAGTCCGCATCCGCCGCAAACCCGTTCGCGGCCGCCTGCCACAGCTCGCGGTAGGCGTCGCCGTTGCCGTCGGTGGCCACGACGCCCGGACCCATCTGAACCTTCATCACGTCGTAGTCGTCATCGTCGCCGCCGAGGTAGCTCTCGCCGTAGTGCGCATCCGCCCGTTCCTGCGTCTGGTACAACCCCCAGTAGTGACCGTTGAGGTAAACGTGGTAGTACCGGCTGCGCGTGTACGGTTCGCCCATCTCCCCCTGCAAATCGCGCGAGAACACTTCGCGCACGAAAGTGCATTCGTCGCCGCGCGTCAGGTTCCAGGATGTATTCTGGGCCGTGCGCAGGTCGATCTTCCTGAAAGCGTCGACCCCCTCGTCGCCGAAGAGAGCGTACTCGAGCGTGTTGTCGCCGTACTCGGTACGGAAGAACAGACGCAGGGAATGCTTGGGGTTGTCGGGCGACGTGCTCATGTTCCCGCGAATACGCAGACCGGCATTGATCTGAAACCCGTCCGTCCCGTCCGGATTGATCAGTTCGACCGATGTCTCGCGCTCCCAGTCTTCCCCTTCCATGCGTGCATTGACATAGATCCCGGTCGCGGGATCGAAGAGGTTGGCCAGGTCCGTCACGAGCGAAACGGACGGGATTGCAAGCAAGGCGTCGTCGATCAGCCCCGCGTAGCGCGCGTCCTGCGTCACGTTGGTGTCCATGCCGTAGTCAAAACGCTGCCCCTTGACCGGACTGCCCGGCCATCCGGGGCCGGGCGGCTCGCCGTTGGGCGACTGGGTAACGACATCGTCGACGAAAATGTAGGTCTGCGTATCCGCGTCACTCGGAACGTGTCCCGCCTTGACCGCTCGGGCGCGCAGCACGGTTGTAGCACCGATCGAGACGGCGTTGGTGTAGAGCGTGCCCGTTGCCGGCGTGGGGTCGCGGCCGTCCAACGTATAGTAGATCTGCGCACCAACCGTATCGGTCGCGATCACAACGTCGAAAGCGTTGCTGTAGAACCCGCGGTCGACCGTGAACGTCGTGTCCGCCACGAAACCGTCGATCCCGCTCACGTTGCCCGCTCCCGGCGTGGGCGAAGTGAAGAACATCACCTGATCGGCCCGGGGAGCGCCGACGTCAATGCCGACCAGCTCCGGCAGGATGAGCAGATCGGAGCTGTTGACGCGCTCGTTCAAACCCTGAAACGCCAGGACGTTGGTGCCCGCGGCGAGGGCGCCGACGGCCGCTGACACGTCAAAATCCTCGAATTGCCCAAGCACCGCCTCATGACTCAACGTGGCCCTCGAATTCCAGGCCGTCGACGTCGGCGCATTCGCCCGCGTCAATTCCTGCCCGTTCAGGTAGGCCACGAAACCGTCGTCGTACTGCATGCGCAGCACCAATTGGTCGAACCGTGCAGGATCGCTCACTTCGAAGGGTACGCGCACATAGACGGACGGGTTGTTGTTGCGCATGGCGCCGACGTCCAGGTGAATCGCGGTCTGGTAGCCCTGCTCGTGCTCGTAGCCCACTGCCGTCTGGCCGTTCATCCACCCGGAGTCGTCGAACCCGGCGTCGGCCCAACCGGAAACGGTACCGGCCGGAATGTGTGCACGAGCGTCCTCGCGGGCCGCAACGAGGCGGATGCCCGCCAGATCGAACGGTAACCCGTAGGATACGTCCTCGGACTGCTCGGGATACTCCATGAACCCATGCGCAACAGTGACGCCGTCGGGTTGCACCAGCGCCACACACTCGCCCTGGCCGTCGTCGTTGCGACTGAGCCTGAAAGTTGCGTGCAGGTAGCCGGCCGGATCGACGTAGGCGGCCCCGTCTGTCCCCGACGCAAACACAACAATGTAACCGCCGGCGGCGATGTTGGTGGACGGAAAGGCCCACTTGTCAAGCTCCTCGGGATCGTCGCTGAGGTACCATCCCGCCAGGTCGACGGCATTCGAGCCGGAGTTGTGCAGCTCGACCCAGTCGGAGGAGGCGCCGTTCCCGTCCAGCAGCGTGCTGTCGTTGCTCGCCATGAATTCCGTAATCACCACGTCCGCGCCGGCCACGCCGGCAAACGACAGACACACAACGACGAACGCTCTTGAACACACCATACTCACCTCAACGCATAGAACGCGACCGTATACCCGAAGTAGATCACCACCACCGCGACGTGCCCCCACAGGTCCACGCGCCTGAACCGGCTCCACCGCGCTCCGGGAATGCGACGCGAAAGCACCAGGGCGCGGTAGACTACTTCTCCGAGGAGGAGGACCGCCGCCGGCACCGTAAGTGGGTTCATTGCCGTCGCGGCCACCAGGTCGCCGTGCAACAGGGCATCCAGACCCCGGGTCCAGCCGCACAGCGGACAGGGCCGTCCCAGGAAACGCACGGACGCGCAGAGAAGGACCGCCCCGGACGTCCATCTCGAAACATACAGGGCCGCCAGCGGCGTCACCACGAGATAGGCCAGCACTACCAGCACCGTTAGATTCAGACGCCGGTAGCTCTTATCGGCTTCGCTGAGCGCGCTACTCACCCGTCCCTTCGCCCGTGGTTTCTCCCGCCGGCTTCTCAATCGTGACTTCGACCGGGATCGGTTCGTCCGTCTCGGCTGGACGCAGGGCCTCGTCCTCCATCGCCAGTACACGCAGGGCGGCTGCCTCGTCGGCAGCAGCAGCGCGCATCGCTGCGCTCTCGCTGTCCATCATGCCCATACGTATGAGAGCCAGTACGGTCGTGGAAAGAATGCTGACAACAATCGCGACACCGCAGAGAACGACGCCGATAACGCCCTGCTTCTTCGGCTCGCCCTTCTTCGACTTAGTCACGATCTCGATAATGCCGAGAACCAACCCCACAACCGCTAACGGAATGCCAAGAAAGACACCACATCCCGGGACCAACCCGACAATCAATGCTACGATACCGATGACAAGTGCCGCAATGCCCATAGAGACGCCTCCTTTTGTCTTCCCCACACGGGAACGCCGTGCCGGATTTGTGGTCAGTCACGTTGTCCGACTATACTCGTCGGGGCGGCCGTCTGCCAAGGGGGAAAAGCAAGACCGGACTTGGCGGGAGAACGAACTTCAGAAATGTTCAATGTTCAATGTTCAATGCTCA